>CAZBVM010000001.1:0-3772 GCA_964495505.1 uncultured Candidatus Saccharibacteria bacterium
GCAATTATGGTACAATTGACAGAGACCATTTCAGTCAATATAATTACTTCAATGAAAAGTAAAAAACAAAAGAATGGTGCAAATGGCAATCATGAACTACGCCGATTAGGCGTGTTTATTGAGCATGTTGACAGTAATTTAGGGTTAATTGCCGAACAGCACGGAGATATTAAAAAAGATATCGGCGGCATTAAAAAGACACTTGATTCTCATACACAGACACTAAATTCTCATACCGAAATGATTGGCAAATTGGCTGTTGATATGGAGATTATAAAGGAAGATGTTAAAATGACTAAAGATGATTTAGAAATTGTTAAAGCTGATGTTAAAACAACTAAAATTGATATAGAGATAATTAAGACAGATATTGAACTGATTAAAAATTCTGTAAAGAAAAAAATTGATATTGATGAATTCGCGGCTTTGGAAAAGAGAGTATTGCTTTTAGAAAAACATCGATAAAAACCGCAAAAGAACCCGGAGAAAAACATCGGCTCGCTGTGCCCATCCGAAGCTTTAGCGAAGGAGGGAACCATATTTTTGGGAAAAGAAAATTTTTGCATAACGACAAGTACGCGGACGGGATGACGCTTCTTCGCGAGATCGCCTGCACGGCGATTGTCGCGGAGATGGCGGACTTCCTTGGGCACCTGAAGGAGCTCAAGGATCTAGCCGCGTACTAAGCGCCCCGGGCCTAACCATAGCCATTCCGCCTGCAGGCTAAAGCAGGCCCCCAGCATGAAATTCGTGCTGGGGTTCTTCATTTTTGGATTTGAAAAAGAACAAGAATTTGCCGCCAAGACTGAAATTCGCTAGAATTTCAGTAAATCCGAATCCTCCAAAGAAAAACTCATATCCCTTTACAGAAATTTTTAGATATGCTATACTGTGGATAAGTGGGTTAGCTCGCCGAAAGGCGATAACCATTCAATGTCGGCGCAAAGCCCCGTTTTACGGGGCTTTGAGCTTTTTACAAAACCCCGCTTCTCGATAAACTCGGGGCGGGGTTTTGCCATTCGGTGCTTTAAGGAGCCCGGGAGAGACTAACCCCAATTCAAATGTCTTTAAGTGGGTTGTCAGTACGCACCGGGCTCCTTAAAACGCCGACCCTTTCATTATATTAAGATTTTATAATACAATCAAAATATGGACTCTATCAAGGGTTTAAAAAAGAATATTGTTTTGTCAAAATACACCACTTATAAAATCGGCGGACCAGCTGACTATTTTATAAATATTAAAAATAATAAAGAACTAAAAAATATGCTGCAATTCGCCGATGATAATTCTCTGCCAATTTTTATTTTAGCTGGCGGAAGCAATGTTTTGTTTAACGATGATGGCTTTAAGGGTTTAGTTATAAAAATGGATAACAAAAAAATTGAATTTAACAGCTATGTTGGCAAAGCAGACGCCGGGGTTTTAATGAATGATTTGGTAAGCAAAACCGTAAATTTAGGGTTTAAAGGTCTTGAGTGGGCGGGAGGGCTTCCCGGAACCTTTGGCGGAGCAATACGAGGTAATGCCGGATGCTTTGGCGGCGAAACTAAAGATGTCGTTAGTGAAGTTTTAACAATGAATAGAAGCGGCAAAATCAAATCCTATTCCAGTTCTGATTGCCAGTTTGGCTATCGCGATAGCATATTTAAACATAATAGCGAGATAATACTAAGCGCAACTCTAAATTTCAAACCCGGGAACAGCGAAAAGTTAAAAAAAGAAGTTTTTGATCACATTAAATACCGGGCTGCGAGACACTATTTGCCGAGTTGCGGGAGCGTATTCAAAAATTGCCCGATTCAAAATATGTCTGAAAACATAGTAAAAAAATTTAAAGATAAAATTAAAACAGATCCATTTCCAATAATGCCGACCGCGGTGCTGATTTCAGCAGTCGGATTAGCCGGTAAAACCATCGGCGGCGCTAAAATTACCAATGAACACGCTAACGTTATTGTTAATTTTAATAATGCCAAAGCGTCTGATATTTTAAATCTTATAAAGCTTGCCAAAGAAAAAGTAAAACAAAAATTCGGCATAGAGCTTAATGAAGAAGTTCAATTTGTTGGATTTTAAGCTTGAAACCGGCATATAATAATTTATTATGAAAATTAAAATAAAAACAACTGGTTTTAATCTTACTCTAGCAATTTTAAATTATGTTGAAAGTAAGCTGAATTCGCTCGATAAAATTCTACCTTATGATGAAAGCATTCGGGCTGATGTTGAGATTGGAAAAACCACCAAACACCATCAAAAAGGCGATATTTTCAAGGCCGAGGTTAACTTAATAATTCCGGGCCGGTTGATTAGGGTTGCGGCCGAGCAGTGGGATTTAAGAGTGGCAATTGACGCAGTAAAAGATGGATTGCAGAGAGAGATAAAAAGCAACAAAGAAAAAAGTTTTTCGCTTTACAAACGAGGCGCACGCCTTTTCAAAAGATTAATAAGAAGAGGATGAAAATATCGCATCTATTATCCAACGTTCTAATTGACGAACAGTTAATTTTATGAAATAATATCGGATAATTGCCGATATTTTTGTTAAGTAAGGAGATAACGGATGGCAAAAATGGATTGGACGGTCGTTAAAGTTCCTTATGGCGGCGGATATTGTTCTTTAAATTTAGCAAAACCAAAAGGCGCAAAACGAGCTCCGGACGCGCTTCAAAATGAATTTATGCGTCAAAGGGTTTTTATGGCCGATAATGGCGTTTCGTCTTGGGAAGATGTTGCGTGGCACAAGTTAAACTTTGGATTCGGACGTCAAAATAACGCCAATGGTTGGGAGAGGATGCGTAAATCGGTCATATCGTATCTAGAGGTTTTAAATTTGAAACCCAAAACAAATATTTTATTTCTCGGTGGTTCTCACAGCATAACCGCTTCAACATATATTGGAATATCGCAAAGATTTGGGCGGCAGAAAACAGGACTCATTGTATTAGATGCACATCCGGATTGCTGCCTTAAAGCCAGTTGGCCGATCCATTCTGATTGGCTGCACTGGTTGATTGAAGATGAATATGTTTTGAGTAAAAACGTTTTAATTATCGGATTGCGTCAGATAGAAAAATCGGAAAAAGATTTTTTAGATAAATATAATGTTAAGTATTATCGCATGGATTCTATAAAGGATGTCGAGAATTTTACAAGGTACGATTTTCCAGTTATGCGCGTTTTAGAAGGGTTTAGAGCACTCAAAGCAGTGTACCTATCAATTGATATTGATGTTGCGTCGGGCGCTTTCGCGCCGGGAACAGGTTGCCCCAGCCCGGGCGGGTTTACCGATACAGAACTGATCAGCATGGTTAAACAGTTTAAGGTTGCCTTGCCAAATATGAGAGCCGCTGATATCGTTGAAATCAATCCGCTAAACTGGTGGCAGAAGAAAGTTTTGCGATATGACCCCACTGTTGATCTCGGCGTCAAACTAATAAAAGAAATTATTTCCTAACCCCCAGCTGCGGGGTTTTAATATTTGTAAAAGAGCTCATTTTATCGTAAAATATGTAGATTATGGCAGGAATTCTATCTAAAATTTTTGGGGATGCGAACGAAAGATATCTAAAAGAAGCGCAAAAAACGGTTCAAAAAATCAACGCCATTGAAGAGGGTTTTTTAAAATTATCTGATGAAGAATTACAAAACAAAACAGAAAATTTTAAAAAGCGGTTACTCAACGGAGAAACGCTTGATGATATTTTATCCGAACCTTTTGCTGCGGTTAGAGAAGCAGCAAAAAGAACGCTTAAACAGCGGCATTTTG
>CAZBVM010000001.1:3782-61620 GCA_964495505.1 uncultured Candidatus Saccharibacteria bacterium
GTGCAGCTTATAGGCGGCTTGGCGCTTCATCAGGGGAAAATCGCCCAAATGGCGACCGGCGAAGGAAAAACTTTAACTGCTACCCTGCCGGTATATTTAAACGCCTTAAAAAATAGCGTCCATATTATTACCGTTAACGATTATTTGGCGAGGCGGGATACGGCGTGGATGGGGCAGATATATCATTTTCTCGGTTTAACTGTTGGGTGTATCAATTCGGATGGCAGTTATATATATGACCCGACTCATACGGGAAAAGAACAAGACCAAATGCGCGATGAAAGCGGAGGTTTTAAGATAATTCATGAATTCTTGCGCCCAGCAGAAAAAAAAGATGTTTACAATCGTGACGTTGTTTATGGCACCAATACCGAATTTGGTTTTGATTATTTGCGGGATAACCTGGTAGCCGACATATCGCAAATTATCAGTCCCAACCGAAGTTTCGCCATTGTTGATGAAGTTGACAGTATTTTAATTGATGAAGCGCGGACGCCTCTTATAATTTCAATGCCCGATGCCGAGTCGCCGAAACTTTACGAGACCTTTGCTCGCATTGTGCCGCGCCTCAAAGAAAATGAGGATTATAACGTTGATTTAAAAATGCGGGCCGCTGTTATCACTGATCCGGGTCTTAGTAAGGTGGAAAACATACTCGGAATCGGAAATATTTATGATGAAAAAGGGGCGCGCTACGTTCATCACCTGGAAACTGCATTAAAAGCGCAGTCTTTATTCCACAAAGACAAAGATTACGTTGTCAGAAACGGAGAAGTAATTATTGTTGACGAATTTACCGGCCGGCTTTTAATTGGCCGACGCTACTCTGAAGGGCTTCATCAGGCGATCGAGGCCAAAGAAGGCGTAAAAGTTCAGCAAGAGTCGCGAACTTTAGCCACCATTACTTTTCAGAATTTTTTCAGGCTTTACGATAAACTATCGGGCATGACCGGAACGGCGGCCACTTCGGCCGAAGAATTTCACAAGGTTTATAATCTTGGAGTTGTTATTGTGCCAACCAACAAACCGATGATTCGCAAAAATTTGCCTGACCGGATTTATAAAACCGAAAAAGCGAAATTTAAAGCTGTAGTCCAAGATATTAAAGAACGGCATGGAAAAGGTCAACCGGTTTTAATTGGTACTATTTCCATTGAAAATAATGAGAAGCTTTCGCAGCTGCTTTTGCGGGAAGGCATAAAGCATGAGGTCTTAAACGCCAAACAGCACGAAAAAGAAGCGGCGATTCACGCCCAAGCTGGGCGGCCTTTTGCGATTACAGTGGCAACCAATATGGCCGGACGAGGCGTTGATATTATCCTCGGTGGTAATCCGTCGAACCCTGAGGCAGCTCGAAATGTTAGGGAGCTTGGCGGCCTTCATATTATTGGAACGGAGCGACACGAAGCGCGGCGAATTGATAATCAACTAAGGGGGCGAAGCGGGCGGCAGGGCGATCCGGGTTCGTCGCAGTTCTTTGTGTCTTTAGAAGACAGCTTGCTTCAAGTTTTTGGCGGTGCGCGGATTAAAGGCCTTATGGAAACATTAAATATTCCGGAAGATCAGCCGATTGAAGCCGGTTTAATTTCCAAGGCCCTTGAATCAGCCCAAACCAAAATAGAAGGATTTAATTTTGACGCCAGAAAGCACGTTTTAGAATATGATGATGTCATGAATCAACATAGGACGCTGGTTTATAAAAAACGCCGCGATATTTTATCTGGCGTATCTCGAGAAGAAATAACTAAGAATGTAAAAAATCAAATAGAAAATATAATTAGTTTTCATACCGCGGAAAACAGCGAAAAACAATGGGACCGCGAAGAAATTTTTGAAAATATTAAAACAATTATTCCAGTTAACGATGAAAGTAAAGAATTTTTAATGACAAACAGCGACCGGGAAAAAATTATTGATTATTATCAAAATTTAGCAGAAGAAATTTATAATCTTAAAGAAAAAGAAATTGGGGCAGAGTTAATGAGGCAAATTGAAAAAATGATAATGCTTAACGTTTTGGATAACCTTTGGACTAATCACTTGGAAGATATGGAATATTTACGCGACAGTGTGCGACTTAGGGCGTACGGCCAGAGAGATCCTTTGGTTGAATATAAAAATGAAAGCCAGAAACTGTTTAAGGACTTTATGGCAAATTTTGAGGCACAAGTGGCAGCAGTAGTTTTTAAAATCGCACCACCGACTTTATCACAAGTTGCATCGCCGCAATCATTGTCTCATTCGCGCGAATTAGGGGATGCCAAGGCAGTGGGCAGGAATGATCCGTGCCCATGCGGTTCAAGGAAGAAATATAAGAGGTGTCACGGAGCGTGAGGAAAAAGAAAAGAGCCGCTATGTGCGGCCCCGGGATTAGGACAAATTTAGGACTTCCTCAAATGTGCGAATATAGTGATCTGCGCCGGCAAGCAGCTCATCTGGGATATGGCCGTCGAGAAAAGCAATCACAGTAATACCAGCTTTCTTGGCATGTCGCATATCAGAAGGTGAATCACCGACAAAAGAACATTGATTTAGGGTTACGCCATTCCGCTGGGCAATTTCTGTAATGACTGACTTTTTATCAAAAATATGAAAGGCACACTCATCGAATAGGTGATCGATGCCAAATTTATTGAGCAGAGGAACAACGAGGGCATTCTGTTGCGATGTGACAAGGACAAGGCGAACACCGTTTTCGTGAAGTCGATGTAGTGTGGCTGCGACTCCGGGAAAGAGAATCGCATCGGCTAGCCGCTCTTCGTATGCAGGTTCGTATATGGCATTCAGTTCATCTCGCGATGCAGTAATGCCGCGTTTCTGGTATACTTCCAGATAATCACCGCTTTCAAGTTCTCGGAAATAGTCAGCCACGGTAGGCGGCTCTACACCGAATGCAAGAAATGTTTTCCGTCTCGCCTCATCCCAGATAGGCATATCATCCAACAAAGTGCCGTTCCAGTCGCAGAATAGAATTTTGATCACCACTAACCTCCGAATGTTTCTGAATTGCTAAGATCTATTAGCATGATAGATTGCGCTTATATGGATGTCAAATAATTCGCATGACATTTCCTATAATTTGGCAAATTCGGCAGTGTCACAGATAGGAAAATTGCTTAAAACAAGGAAAATCCCCGCCTGCGCCGAGGCTTCGGCGGGCAGGCCTGCGGTTGGTTAAGGTTGTCTTTTAGCAATTCGCTCGTTGCGTTCGCCTTCTGCCATAGCAAGAAACAGCTCCATTTGCCGTACTCCGGATAGGGTTTTTGCCATCTCGTCGTAAATACTCGCCTCAGAAGCATTTGAGTATTGGATAAGCAAGGTTCCCAAACGATCGCGCTCGGCCAAAAGACGGCTATTAATCACATCCATTATTTCTCTATAATCCCGCGCAGTTTCTTGACCGGTTTCAAAACGCTCAATAGCTGGAATATCGACTAATAGTAGCGACCGGAATGGACGCCTGCCAATACCTTCGCCTTCTTCGGTGCTGCGAAATTTTTCTTCCTCCTCTTTCGCCAATTTTTTAATCATTTTTTTTGTTTCACTAAGCCATTCAATAAAATCCGGCTTTGACGGAACGCCATACCCGTCATGGCTAAAAAGAATATCGGCAGCTTTTTGGTAGTGCATATCCTGCCCAAGGTTTTTCTGCCGTTCCGTTTCTATTTTTTGATTTTTTTGGGTATCTTCGGATTCAAGCTCGTATGATTCCATAATATCTCTAATAAACTGGAGTTCGCCACGAGCGCTCTCAATAATTGAGAGGGCCAGTGTCGCGTTGCCGTTTTCTTTTTTTAATTCTTCTATCGCAAAGTCACTTGTTCTTTCAGCGTCGTTAACTATCTGAAGCGTACGATTGATTTGTTCACCACGTCTAAAATGCCTATCGTAGAATTCTCTCATTGCTTCTTTAACTACAGGGAAAGTTTCTCCAATTGATTCTTTTTCAAATTCCTGTTCAAAGATCGGTTGGCCAAGTTCAATACTGGCGCCGCTTTCCGGGTCTCTAATTTCCGGCCTTCCGATTTTTTCTGTTTTTGACATATAGTATTAATGTATCATACCATGGAAAAATATGGACAGCAATAAAAATAAAAATAAAAAAATTTGGCTGTCGCATTCGGGGATTGAAGGAATGTATCGTTGCCCGCGCTGTTTTTGGCTGCAATATAATAAAGGATTACGCCAGCCGGAAGGGATTGTTTCGCGTTTGGCGAACCGATTTGACGTTATTTTAAAAAGATATTTTGATTTATACCGACAAACCGGCGAGCTGCCGCCAATGATTGAGGGAAAAGTTGAAGGAAAATTGGAAAATCCTTTCCAAGAAAAATATTTTTGGGATTACGGTGAAAAATATGGCCTAACCGGGCGGCTTGACGATTGTTTAATTCGCGAAGATGACACTTATACGCCGGTAGATCACAAAACCGCCAGTTCCGATCCTCGTGAAAAAGATATTTTAGAGGCATATCAGCACCAGTTGAATTTTTATGCGTTTCTTCTTGAAAAAAATGGCAAAAAAACTTCGGGCTTCGGCCACTTGATTTATTATTATCCGGAACATGGAGAAGAGCTTCATAAAGGAGTGCCGATCCATGTTCACATTCAAACTTTAAAGACGAATCCAAAACAGGCGGAACAAGAGTTTTTAAAAGCCATAAAAATTTTAGAAGAGAAAATACCAAAGCCATCTTCCGATTGTTCTTTTTGCTTCTGGCATGAGCAGTTGAAGGAATTAAAGTTATGAAAACAGGAGATCAATACTCTTGGACCAAGCATTCACAGTATAAAATGCGGTATTATGGCCTGTCGCCGCAGAGGATTAAAAGAATAATCCGTCATCCGGCGCGGATGGAAGAAGCTATAATTCCAAAGATGATTGCGGCAATGCAGCCCGCTGGTGGGAAAAATTATTCTGAAATCTGGGCGATATATCAACTCGCGAAGCACGATGATACCAAATACAAAATACAAAATACAAAATACAACCAGATTAAAGTAATTACCGCTTGGCGCTATCCGGGCAAAAGCCCGGCTCGTGACCCGATTCCTCAAGATATTTTAAATGAAATAAAATCTTTAATATAATAACAAGGTTTGTATAATGTAAATGCTATAGCATAATTATTATACAAATACATAATGATAAAAATTTTAGGAAAAAAATTCTTTAAGCGACCAACTTTGGTTGTAGCAAAAGATTTATTGGGGAAATATTTAGTAAGGCGCATTGGAGGAAAAACGATGCGTTTTATGATTACCGAAGTTGAGGCGTATGATGGGTTTAAAGACAGGGCATCGCATGCGTCGCGAGGAAAAACAAAAAGAAACGCCTCAATGTTTGAAAGTGGTGGTATTTGGTACGTTTATTTTACTTATGGAATGCACTATATGCTTAATATAGTAACGGGGCCGAAAAATTATCCGGCGGCAATTTTAATACGCAGCGTTGATGGCACTAATGGCCCGGCGAGAACTACCAAACAGCTAAAAATTGATAAAAAATTTAATAATAAGATCGCTTCGCAAAAAACAGGTCTCTGGCTGGAAGATAATCCTATGTTAAAAATTGTCCGCCGAAAGCTTCGCATTCAGGCGGATCCGCCCAAATGCCATTCAGGGCTTTTGGCGGAAAAATTAAAAATTCGCCGATTGCCGAGAATCGGGGTAAATTATGCCGGCCCAATTTGGTCAAAAAAGAAATGGCGGTTCGTATTACAACAGGTGGTTTAGTGTTGACACAAATGTTTAAAAATTTTACAGTTTAGTTTGTAATTATGACTTCCGGATACTCTCCCGACAAATTATTTAAACTGGATGTGACGAGCAAGATACGTTTTACTGTTCTTGCGATATTTATAGTCGCTGTTGCTGCGGCGTTTTTTGTTTACCCAACCGCGTGGAATAAAACGGTTGAAAAGTTTAATATTATTTCACCGATAAAAATTCCTGATTTTTTTAACATGCCGTTTAAACTCGGTCTTGATTTGGCCGGCGGCACACGTCTGACTTACTTAGCCGATATATCTTTAGTGGTTGATCAAGATATGGACTCCGCCATGTCTGGTCTGCGCGATGTTATTGAAAGGCGTGTTAATCTTTTTGGCGTTAGCGAGCCGGTGGTTGAAGTTGAAAGCGCAGGCGAAGAATGGCGATTGATTGTTGAGCTTGCCGGGATTAAGGATATATCTTCCGCCATTGATTTAATAGGCGAGACGCCGTTTTTAGAATTTAAAGAACCAAGAGAAGAAGCCGAAACCCAAAAAATTTTAAGCGAACAAAAAGCCGAAAATAAAGATTATTTGGCAATGGATCCGTATTTTAAACCGACAAATTTAAGCGGCAAGTACATAAAAAGCGCTAAAATAGAATTTGACCAAACAACTTATCAGCCGACGGTAAGCGTCCAATTTGATGGCGATGGGGCGAAAATATTTGAAAATTTGACCGCAAAAAACGTCGGAAAACCACTTGGCATTTATCTTGACGGACTGCCGATTTCGGCGCCTGTTGTCAAAGAACCGATTGCCGGTGGTTCGGCGGTAATTTCCGGCAAATTTACTCTTACAGAAGCTAAAAAATTAGCTGAACGGCTTAACGCCGGCGCTCTGCCAGTGCCGATTAAATTAATTTCGCAGGACTCTGTAGGCGCTTCTTTGGGCCGCGACTCGCTTGATAAAAGCCTATTTGCCGGACTGCTCGGTTTTTTAACGGTGGCGATGTTTATGATTTTATATTATCGTTTTTTTGGAATTGCGGCGGTAGCGGCGCTTTTAATTTACACCGCTTTGGTTTTAGCTCTATTTAAATTAATACCAGTGACTTTAACTTTGGCTGGAGTGGCCGGATTTATTTTATCAATAGGCATGGCTGTCGATGCCAATATTCTTATTTTTGAAAGGTTTAAAGAAGAGGTTCGTTCCGGAAAAGAGTTGGGGCTTGCCATTAACGATGGATTTACTCGTGCCTGGCCTTCTATTCGCGATTCCAACGTTTCAACCTTAATTACTACGGCCGTTTTATATTATTTCACCACAAGTATTGTCCGGGGGTTTGCCTTGACTCTTGGTATTGGTGTTATCGTAAGCATGTTTTCGGCAATTTTCGTAACCCGTTCATTTTTAAAGCTTTTCCCCACCATATTGCTTGAAAAATTACCGTGGCTGATGGGCGTTAGGCGCAAAATTTCTAATTTCTAGTTTCTATTAAATTTTCAATGATTCAATTTCTAATGTTTGAAAATTAATAAATTATAAATTTAATGAAAATTGTAAATTGAGAATTGAAAATTAATTTATGGTAAACATTGTTGAAAATAGAAGAACTTTTTACGCCATCTCCGGGATTTTTGTTGTTTTGAGTATTATCGCGCTGGCGCTATGGGGCCTTCAGTTTGGCATTGATTTTAAAGGCGGTTCAACTTTGGAAATTAATTATTCTGCTTTGCCAGATTTAAATTCGGTTTACGATTCTTTAAACCCGTTAAAGTTAAGTGATTTAAAAATTTCACCGCTTGGATCAAACGGCGCAGTTTTGCGATTTAGAGAAACCGATGAAGCGACTCATCAAAATATCGTTAAAATCCTCGTTGCTGAGGCGGAAAAAAATAAAATTCAACTTGAAGAAAGAAGATTTTCTTCCATCGGGCCGACTATAGGAGCCGAACTAAAACAGAAGTCAATCAAAGCTATTATTATCGTACTTCTCGGAATTTCACTTTATATCGCTTGGGCTTTTAGAAAAGTATCAAGCCCGATAAGTTCCTGGCGTTACGGCGTTGTTACTTTGATAGCTCTTTTTCACGATTTAATTATTCCTATCGGCTTATTCGCTTTTCTGGGGCATTTTTACGGCGTTGAAGTCGGTGCCAATTTTATCGTCGCCCTTCTCGTTATTCTCGGTTTTTCGGTTCACGATACAATCGTAGTGTTTGACAGGATTAGAGAAAATCTTAAACGCTTTGGCCAGTTAAATTTTGCATCGCTTATAGATCAAAGTATTCGCGAAACCCTGGTTCGTTCGCTTAATACTTCGCTTACGGTTTTATTGACTCTGTCAGCTTTATATGTTTTTGGAGGAGAAAGTTTAAAATATTTCGTGCTGGCGTTAATGATTGGTATTTTTTCCGGAACCTATTCATCAATATTTATTGCGGCCCCGCTTCTCACAACCTGGCTTGCTATTTTAAAAAAAAATTGACAATAGTATCATACTATTATACTGTAGAGTTATTAATATTTAAATATTAAAATATGGCGGGAAAAAATTTAAAAAATATTTTAGACGAAATAATTAAAATTACTAACCCAAGGGTTCGGGAAGTTATTGAAAAACGCTTTGGTTTGCGCACCGTATCTTATCAGACCTTAGAGGCCATCGGACAAAATATGGATATTACCCGGGAGCGAGTGAGGCAAATTGAGGCCTTAGGCCTTAGGCAATTAACCAATAAGAATGTTTTGGAGCCGATAAAACCGGTTTTTGAGTCAATAGAAAAACATTTAATGGCATACGGCGGTGTTAGAAGAGAAGATTTATTTTTAAAAGAATTAACGGAATCATTTTCCTTAAAAGAAAAAAACAAAGAAAATTTGATTAATTTTATATTGGCATTAGGCAGAGGAAGATTTCTTTATTTTAAAGAAACTCCATCTTGGCGATCGGCCTGGGCGATGAGCAGCAATCATTATAATAAAGCGGTTGCTTTAGCAGAGGCCTTAAAAGAAAAATTAGCCAGCCAGAGGTCATTGCTCCAGGGTGGGACCTTGTTTAAAATTGCCGCCGAATTAGCTGACAAAAATTTAACCGAACAAACCCTAAAATCTCATATTGAACTTTGTCGGCATATTTCTCAAAATCCTTTTGGCGAGTGGGGACTCGTGAGTTCTCCAGAAGTATCGCCGCGCGGCGTTAAAGATAAGGCCTATCTGGTTTTTAAAAAAGAAAAAAAACCGCTTCATTTTACGGAAGTGGCCGGTTTAATCAATAAGACCGTTTTTGACGGCCGCAAAGCCCATCCCCAAACGGTTCACAATGAACTTATTAAAGATCCACGTTTTGTTTTGGTGGGGCGGGGGACATACGCTTTAAGCGATTGGGGTTACGAGCCGGGAACGGTGCGCGATGTTTTGGTTTCGGTTTTGAAAAATGCCGGTAGCGGATTAACCAGAGAAGAAATTATTAAAACCGTTCAATCCAAGAGATTGGTTAAAGAAAATACAATATTGCTAAATCTTCAAAACCGCAAAATTTTCAAAAAAACCGACGACCATCGTTTTATTTTAGTGTAATCTATGGTATAATCCCTGTAAGTAACGGGATGGATATTTTTTATGCAATTATTCAAGTTTTTTTAGGGCTCTGGTGGCTTTGGCTGCCGGTGGTTTTAATCGCGGTTTTTATAGAACTTTGGACAAAGCATCTTAAAACCGCGGCTATTAAAGCCATTAAATGGACTTTTCTTGAAATTAAGGTTTCTAGAGATATTGAAAAAAGCCCGAAATCAATGGAACAGATATTTTCCGGACTTCACGGTATTATCACAAAAATAAAATTTCTTGATACATATTGGAAGGGCAAAGTGCAGGAGTGGTTTAGTTTTGAAATCGCCGGTATTGACGGAGCGGTTTATTTTTTTATAAGAACTCCGGAACAGTTCCGGAACTTAGTTGAAGCCCAAATTCACGCCCAGTATCCCGACGCGGAAATTTCCGAGGTTTTGGACTACGCTGGCCCTATTGCAAAAAAGGTCCCGTCAAAATCATACGATATCGGCGGCGCCGAACTTATTTTAGACAAAGACGATTTTTATCCCATCAGAACCTATCCGGCTTTTGAGGAAAAAGAAGAAGAACAGAGAGTTGATCCGATGGCGTCGTTTCTTGAGATTCTTTCAAAACTCAAACCCGGGGAAAATATTTTTATAGAATATTTAATGAAACCGACCGTCGAAAAAAAGTGGAAAGAAAAGGGTCAGGAATTTATAAATAAGCTGATGGGGAAAAAAGTCGCGGTCAAAGAAAACTGGCTTGACAGGGCCTTGGGAGGAGTTGATGAATTCGTGATAAATCTTATAAAGGCCATTTTGATTTATCCTATTTGGGGAGAGGAAAAAAAGGAAGAAAGCAAGGCGTCAGTTGCTAATCTTTCTCCCGGAGAAAAAACAGTCGTTGAAGCGATAGAAAATAAAATGGCAAAACTGGCTTTTAAGGCGTGCATCCGTTTTGCTTATATTGCCAGAAGCGATGTTTATAACCGTGCCAACATGGCGGCTGTGAGCGGCGCCTTCAAGCAGTTTAACACCGTCAACCTTAACGCTTTTAAATCAAACGGTAAGGCGGGGACTTCGGCCGACCAGCCTTTTAAAAAAAGAAAAGAGTTTTTAAAAAAGAAAAAATTTATTGAACGCTACGCGAACAGAGCGTGGCCCAAAAAGGACTTTATTTTAAATATTGAGGAATTAGCGACCGTTTATCACTATCCGATTTTGACGGTTCTAACGCCAACTTTGCGCCGGGTTGAGGCCAAAAAAGCAGAACCGCCGGTTTCATTACCAATAGGATAAAAGCTTCATTAGCTTCGTTAGCTTTTTAGAGAAATAAAAATCCATAAGCTAATGCAGCTAAAGAAGCTATAAGCTAAAAGCTATGACTAATAACGATATAACATTTTTTGCTGAAACGACTTTTAGAAACGAAAGGAAAAAATTCGGCATTAAGACCGACGATCGCCGCCGCCATATGTATATTATAGGGCAAACTGGCACCGGAAAGACCACACTGCAAATGAATATGATGATTTCCGATATTTTGGCGGGCCGCGGCATGGGGTTTGTTGATCCTCACGGCGAAATGGCCGAAAGATTGCTTCATTATATCCCTAAGGAACGCATTAAAGATGTTATTTATTTTTATCCGGCTGATTTAGAATATCCGATTGCTTTTAACGCCATAGAAAGCATAGACGCAAAAGCGCGCCACCTGATTGCTTCCGGCCTTATGGGGGTCTTTAAAAAAATCTGGCCCGATGTTTGGAGCGCTCGGATGGAATATATTTTAAACAACACTATTCTGGCGCTTCTTGAAGTTCCCGGTTCCACATTGCTTGGTGTTAACCGGATGTTTTCTGACAAGGCGTTTAGAAAAAACATCGTCAGCCAACTTCAGGATCCGGTTATTAAAGCGTTTTGGACGCAGGAATACGCTGCTTATCAGCAAAAATACGAACAGGAAGCGACGGCGGCAATTCAAAATAAAATCGGCCAATTCAGTTCGGCCACGATTATAAGAAACATTATCGGTCAGCCGACTTCTTCATTTAATTTCAGGGCTGCAATGGACGAAGGAAAAATCGTAATAATGAACTTAAGCAAGGGGCGGCTTGGAGAAGACAACACCAAACTTTTGGGCGGTATGCTTATTACCAAAATTCAACTTGCTGCCATGAGCCGGGTTGACATACAGGAAGAGGACCGCAAAGATTTTTATCTTTATGTAGACGAATTTCAGAATTTTGTAACCGACAGTTTTGCCGACATTTTGTCGGAAGCCAGAAAATTCCGCCTTGACCTTACTATCGCCAATCAATATATCGGCCAATTAGTTCATGACCAGAATGTAAAGGTGAAAGACGCGATTTTTGGCAATGTCGGGACGTTTGTCGCTTTTAGGGCCGGCGGCGAAGATGTTGAATTTTTGGAAGAAAAACAATTCAGTCCCAATATAACGGCTCAAGACCTGCTCAATCTGCCGAATTACAATATCTATCTACGCTTGCTAATTGATGGCGTTCCTTCAAGGCCTTTTTCGGCGATCACTTTGCCGCCGTATCCAAAGCCGGAAATTTCTTATGCCGATGAAATTATAGAGCACTCCAGAAAAACTTACGGCACGTTAAAATCCGATGTAGAAAAAGCCATAGCCGCGGCTGCGGGTGTTGAACTTGCCGCGGCGCCATCAGATATCGGCGAGGTTAAAGTTTCTGCCCCGCAAAGAATGCCCAGAACGGACACGGATAGTTACGGCACTTCCTATGCCGCTGTTTGCGTAAGTTGCGGAAAAAATACCAAAGTTCCGTTTAAACCCGATCCAAACCGGCCGGTTTACTGCAAGGATTGTTTTGCGAAAAATCCTGCCCGCCAGCGGCCTAAGCCGCAGGCGATGGCAGGCGGGCGTCCCGCAAGGCCAGTACATTTGTCACAGTTGAAGCCACGACTCCAAAAACCACCAGCGCCAAGGCAACGCAAAACCGTTGACACCGAAGGCCTCAAAAAAATTTTGGAAGAGACAATGGAAAAGTAAGGATTTTGCTTAATTTACTCTAAACTGTTGATAACCTGCTGAATAAAAGTTGGAAGATTTTGATATAATGAAAATATGGAACTTGATCAATTTTACACAAAAAAAGCTATTGCCAAAGGATGCTATGAGCTTATGCTTTTAAAACTCTCGCAACTTGATGTCAGAAATCCGTTTTTTGTAGAACCATCAGCTGGTTCGGGTAGCTTCTTTAATCTTCTTAATCCTAAAAAAAGTGTTGGAATAGATATAGAACCAAAAAGTAAAGGCATCAAAAAACAAGATTTTTTAACATGGCAGTATAATGGTAGGGGAAAAGACAATGTAGTGGTTATTGGTAATCCGCCATTCGGGAAAAGAGCTAAATTGGCAATAAAATTTTTCAATAAATCAGCTGAATTCGCTCATACAATTGGATTTATAGTTCCAGTCCAGTTCAGAAAATATTCAGTGCATTCAAAAATTAATTTAAATTACAAACTTATTGCTGAAAGGCTCCTGCCTAAAAATTCATTTATTACTGACGGCGGAGATAATTTTGATGTCAATTGCGTATTTCAAATCTGGACAAAAAAAGATACCACGCTTCGTAACAAACGAATACTATTGGCTCCTCCTATCAAGCATCCAAATTTCAAAATATATCAATATAACAATACAAAAGAAGCATTAAAAGTTTTTCAGTATGATTTCGATTTTGCAGTTCCAAGACAGGGATATGAAAATTATGCGAGAAGAGAATTTAATGCCCGAAACCTTGAAAAAAATAAGCAGTGGGCGCTTTTTAAGGCGCGCGATGAAGAAACAAGAAGAAATCTTATTAAATTAGATTTTGCTAAGTTAGCACAGAAGAATACTGTAGTGCCTGGATTTGGTAAGGCAGATGTGGTAGAAGAATATATAAGAACATACGAAAACTATGCTTGGCATTTTCGAAGACATAATAAAACACAAAGCAGATTATTTGCGAGCTGAAACAGGCGAGCATTTTGAAGATAGATTTGAGCGTGGTCTTCGTTCAGATGGTTATTCGCCAATACTAAAGCGGGATGTTTCTGCTGATGACTTTAGCATTATTAAAAATTTTATTGTACAGAAACAAAATGCGGATTTTTTGGTATTTAAGAAATACCCGATGTCGTTTATTCGTGGATCGTTCGGTTCTCAGAATTATCCTGATTTTATTGTTTTTACTGGAAAATATGTTATTCCGGTTGAGATTAAGTATTCTAAAGAGAGTCAAACAAGACCAGTTTGGAATAGCGGCATACCAAGGGCAAACGGAATATACATTTTTGGCTCTTATAAGAAGGGGGATATAACTTTCTTTTTAGGTTGTGATGTACTAAACAAAAGACGAAGAGCCGCTCTTATAAAGTTTTTTGAGGAAATAAAAGCAGAAGAAAAAAGCTTTAAAAAAATCGCTAAAGAAAAACTTCCCGATACAGAAAAAAGAGGTTTTATGCCTTACGTTAGACGGGCATACGATCAAGAAAAAATTTCAAGAGATACAGAATTAAATTATTTCTCCCATTCTCAAAGAAAAAGACTTGAAAGAAATGTAATTGCTATTATTAAAAAACTACAAAAATAAAAAACACCGCAGAGCGCGGTATTCTTTAGTGGTGTTTGGTTACAGCTTAGATAGCCGTGACAGGGCCAAGGCCCTCCAAGCACCAAAAATAGTATAGCATATTTCAAATAAAGTTGTCCACAAGTGGTTTTTATTCTCCCTTCTCAACTCGCTCCACATATTCCCCAGTTTGGGTGTTGACGCGGATTATGTCTCCTTCGCTAACAAACAAAGGCGCGACTATTTGAGCACTGGTTTCTATTGTAATAGTTTTAGTTCCGCCTTGGGCGGTGTTGCCGCGAGTGGCGGGGGGAGCTTCAACAACTTTAAAATCCATTTTTATCGGCAGGGTGATATTCAAAATTTCGCCGTTAAACTTTAGTGCTTCAACAACAGTGTTTGTTTTTAAAAAATTAATCGCGTTTCCGATTTGTTCCTGCGAAAGTTTAAAGCGATTTGATTGGTTATTTTCTTCGGCGAACCAATATTCGCCGCGGTGGTTATATAAATATTTCACTTTCCTTTTTTCAATATCTGCTTCTTCAAAAGTGTCAGACGGCTTAAAATTCCGCGCCAAAACTTGGCCGGTTTTTAAGTTTTTTAACTTCGTCTGAATACTAGAACCGCCGCGGCCAATATGAAGATGGCGCGCCTCAAGAACTTCGTAAGGCGTGTTTTCATAGACGATACAGATTCCGTTTTGCAAATCGTTTATTGATAACATTATTCAAATATGTTATCCTTTTTTTATCTTTTTTGCCAAGTTCCTTAAAAAGGAGGAAAAAAATGAGTCGAGCCAAAGTTTATATCGCTCCGATACCAGAGGGTCTTGTTTCTCCCACTTTCACCGAAGACGCGCTCAAGCTTATTAACGAGCGTTATTTGCGTCGCGATAAGGATGGCCAGATTGTTGAAACTGTTGAAGGAATGTGCTGGCGGGTCGCTTATCATATAGCTTCTGCCGATAAAAAACATGGCAAGTCCGATGATGAAGTTATTGAGCTGGCAAAAGAATTTTACGAGGCTTTAGCGGAAAGAAAATTTTTCCCTAACGCTCCGACGATTTATAACGCCGGCACTGGTAACGGGCTACAGTTTTCCGCGTGTTTTGTACTTCCGATTGAGGACTCTATGGATGGGATTTATGATGCCATAAAATGGCAGGCGGTAATCCATAAATCCGGAGGCGGAACCGGTTTTTCGTTTTCGTCTCTTCGGCCAAAAGACGCTTTGGTTCGGTCAACCCGGGGGAAGTCGTCCGGCCCCGTTTCATTTCTTAAGGTATTCAACACCTCAACAGAATTCGTTAAGCAGGGCGGCATGCGCCGCGGCGCCAATATGGCGATTATGAGCGTCCATCATCCCGATATTATGGAATTTATTCAGTGCAAGGGAATGTTGACGGATAAAAACCGGACAATTTACGAGCGCGTAAAGCCGTTTATTTACAGCAAGCGCGCGCTTGATCTTTTGCGAATTTCGCTTCTTGAAACTCAAATTGCCAACTTCAATATTTCCGTAGCGGCAACTGACGCTTTCATGGAAGCGGTTAGAAATGATTCCGAATATGACCTAATTGACCCGCAAAACGGCGAAACTGTTTCGCGGCTCAAGGCCAAAATGGTGTTTGACGCAATCGTTAAGATGGCGTGGGAAACCGGAGACCCCGGCCTTTGGTTTATTGATAAAACCAACAGGTGGCGGGCAAATCCGATTCCATCACTTAAGACAATTAACACGACCAATCCCTGCGGGGAACAACCGCTTTTTGATTTTGATGTTTGTAATCTTGGTTCCATTAATCTTTCTAAATTTCTTCTCAAAGAGGGTGATAAATACAAAATTGATTTTAAGGAATTGGAAAAGGCCACGCGGTTAGCCGTCCACTTTTTGGACAATGTTATTGAGCTTAATCCTTATCCGCTTCCTCAAATTATGGATTTGTCTCATAAAATCCGGCGAATTGGACTTGGGATTATGGGTTGGGCCGATATGCTGACCTATCTTGATACTCCCTACGCGTCAAACGATGCCGTTAAACTGGCGGAACAGGTTTCAAAGTTTATCAACACTGTCGGTCATGACGAGTCGCAAAAACTTGCCGTGGAGCGCGGGCCGTTCCCGCTCTGGGAGCAAAGCATTTATAAGGATGACAAGCCGATAAGAAACTGTACCGTTACAACTATCGCCCCGACCGGCGAAATCAGAATTTTAGCCGGTTGTTCCGGAGGCATTGAACCTTTTTATGGCCTTACGGAAATTCATAAGTTTGAAAGTCGGGTTTTACATCGTATCCAGCCCGGGTTTGAAAGATTTCTTGAAGTCGCCAAAAAGCGCGGATTTTATTCCGAAAAGCTTGAAGAGGAAGTCAAGAGCCGGGGCCGCATTGATGATTTGGACGGTATTCCCGATGATATCAGAAAAATTTTTGTTACTACCCACGAGATAAAGCCCGAGTGGCATGTCAAAATTCAGTCTGCTTTTCAAAAGAACACTGATAATGGAGTAAGTAAAACAATCAATCTGCCTAATTCAGCCACGCTAGCCGATGTGGAAAGAGTTTATTGGCTTGCATATGAAACCAGCTGCCTCGGAATCACAGTTTTTCGAGACGGCTGCAAGGGCGGAGTGCTTTCGGTCGGGATAGATGATAATCAAAAAGGCAAGCTGACTTACCGCGATTTTATCCGTTCAAGGCCAAAACCGGCCCATGGTATTACCACGCGGGTGGAAACGCCCGATGGCGCCGCTTTTATCACTATCAATTATGATATTGAAATCGGACCGGTTGAACCGTTTGAGATTTTCATTAATGTCGCTAAAGCGGGAACCGATGCCGCGGCCGATGCCGAGGCCATTGGACGACTCGCTTCGGCCCACTTGCGGATTGAATCGCCGAAAACGCCGATTGAACGTTTAACACAGCTCAGAGATCAGCTTAGGAGTATTGGCGGAAGCCGAGTTTCCGGCTTCGGAAAAGAAAAAGTCACCTCTTTGGCCGACGGTGTCAGTAAGGCTATTGATTTTTATCTCAAGTACTTTGATTTCATTGACGATGAAGATATTAAAGAAAAAAATGTTGCGATTTTTCGCGGCAATCGGTGTCCAAAATGTCAGCAAGGAACATTGATTTATGAAGAGGGCTGTAGCCGCTGCAATAATTGCGATTACAACGTTTGTTAGTTTCTATACCCCGCGAAACGCGGGGTTTTATATTTGATTTTAATAAAAAGTTTTGATACAATAAAGTTTATTTTATGTCAAGACAACAGAAGAAAATTTTTGTAGCAATGAGTGGCGGCGTTGATTCCTCAGTCGCCGCTTTATTGTTGAAGCAAAAAGGATACGATGTTACCGGTGTTTATATGAAAGGATGGTCTTTAACAGACTGCGCCGAGGAAGACGTGATTGACGCGAGGCGCGTTGCCGGCGTTTTAGATGTTCCATTTTATGTTTTTGATTTTGAAAACGAATTTAAAAAAACCGTGGTTGATTATATGGTTGGCGAATACGCTGCCGGCCGGACGCCCAACCCAGATGTAATGTGCAACCGGGAAATTAAATTTGGTTTATTTCTTAAAAAAACGCTTAAACTTGGCGCTGACTATATCGCCACCGGACATTATGTTAACTTGGAAACGGAGTTTCCAAGTGGAAACTCCGTTTCCAAGTTGCTGCCGGCGAAAGATAGCAGTAAAGACCAGAGTTATTTTTTATGGACTCTAACGCAAGAACAACTTAAACATTGTTTGTTTCCAATAGGCGATTATACAAAGCCGCAAGTGCGGGCTATAGCTAAAAAATATAAATTACCGACGGCGGAAAAACCTGATTCGCAGGGCGTTTGTTTTGTCGGCGAAATTAATGTTGCCGAATTTTTAAAGGAAAAACTCGGAAAAAATCCGGGACCGATAAAAACACTTAATGGTAAAACTATAGGAACTCACGACGGAGCGACTTTTTACACCATCGGCCAGAGAAGGGGAATCGGCATCAAAGGCAGTTTGCCGGGCGAACGAGGGAAAATTTATTATGTCGCGGCAAAAGATTTAAAAACCAATACCATCCTTGTAGCCGAAGGCAAAGACGAAAATTTATTCTCAGATAATTTAACGGTAAAAAACATCAACTGGATTTCTGGAAGACAACCAAAATTGCCGTTAAATTGTTTTGCGCGCATCCGCTATCGCCAGCCGCTGCAACAAGCACGGCTTGTTGAATTTCCAATTTCCAATTTCCAATTTCCAAAAAAATCTAAAACATCAAATTCGAATTTAAAAACTTTCAAAGTAATTTTTGATACTCCACAGCGTGCCATAACTCCCGGCCAAAGTGCGGTTTTCTATACAAAAAACGACACCATGCTCGGCGGCGGGGTTATTGACAGATAATTTATTTCCTGTTACTATTTAGATATAGATTAACATCGCTCTTTAAATTTAAAAAAGGGGAAGCACGTGGCCGAACAAATAACCGTTCCTCTTGTAGGTCAGGAAATATATATTCCTTCGGCTCTTTATATATCTCATGGAAGAGACGATATAATGGGTGGTCGCGTAGTTGTTACTAAAGTTATCCAGGAAAAACATGGCGATAGAATCGTGCACAGCATTCAAGTAACGGGATTTCCAAATATAACTTATTATTGGGAAAATGGTCTTGCACAACAGCAAGAAGATTTGCGAGAACAATTTGGCGATCAGTTGGCTCATCCCGACCCTGATAAAAGAGAAGAGTTTAATTCCCATTCAGTTATTACGCGCGATGTTATCCGGCGTTGGCTTACAGAGGGGAAAGAAAGAGGCGCCACACATGTTATTGTGGTTTCTGATACCTTTTATTATACTTACTGTCCGACTTATGTGATGCCCGGTGAAGACCCACGACAAAAAGCCAAAGAAGTTGGCTCTGTAAAAGAAGTTTACTCGCTATCGCGCGATATTGAATCACAACTCGCAGAAAATCGAGCATTTCATTACGATTGATTTTTTATTAGTTAATCATTTCGACCACAGGATTCAATACAAGCCTGTGGTTTTTTTATCTTTCAATTTTCATTTTTCGGAAATCAGCAACGATCGTTCGGATATTACGAAAATTAAAAATTAAAAATTATAATAAATTAGCTATAGCTAATTTATTATATAAGCGCGGTTTTTTACACTAAAACCGGCGAAATGCTCGGCGGTGGAATTATTGAATAAGTTTAATTTTAATTTGACAGATATTTTTGTTTATTGTAGCATACTAAATATTAATTTTTTTGGTCTTTTTATTTATAAAAGGAGGCACAAATGTTCTACTGGCTGTTTGGTAAGCGCAATAGAGCCATTAGCGCATTAAAAACAGAATTAAAAAAAGAAGATTTTGGTGTAAAATATCCACCCGATGAATCTACAATAGAGTACAAAGTTGGGGCTGAAATTTGGGTGCCAATGCCTGAGAAAGCTACCGCTGAAGATCGTACTAATAATTTAAATAGAATTCGTGCAATAAATGAAAAAATTGCCATACTATTTGGTCTTGTTGCTGTAGGCAGAGGTCCGGTTCTGTTAGAAAATGCTCTTTATTTCGCTTGTTGCGGCTTTAGAAGAAAGCCGCTTACATAACAAACTTTCGATTATACCGTCTGGGTTCATCCACTGGGTTTACCCAGCGGTTTTTTTATTTCAAATTAATATCCATGTCACATCATTTGTCCGATCGGACAAATAGTGTTACGCTTTGTTGATTTTTCTGTTATAAATCTGATAAAATTAGTCGCATGACTTCTAAAGAAATAAGGGAAAAATTTTTAGAATTTTTTGAAAAGAGGGGACATAAAGTCGTTCCGGCTTCTTCGCTTGTGCCGGAGGGCGATCCGTCGGTGCTTTTAACGACCGCCGGAATGCAACAATTCAAGCCGTATTTTACCGGTGACAAAGATCCAATGACAGATTTTGGTTCGCGGAGGACAGTTTCAATACAAAAATCTTTTCGCACCTCCGATATTGATGAGGTGGGAGACGAGTCGCATCTTACGTTCTTTCAAATGTTAGGCCAGTTTTCCTTCGGCGATTATTTTAAAAAAGAAACTATTGAGTGGACTTTTGAATTGCTAACTAAAATTTTTAGAATTGCCGAAGAACGAATATCGGTTTCGGTTTTTGAAGGGGATAAAAAAATTCCTAAAGACCAAGAATCGTATGACGCTTGGTTGCGATTTTTGCCATCAGATAGAATAAAACTTGGGACAAGAGAAGAAGGTAATGTTTGGGGTCCGGCCGGGCCGGAAGGCCCATGTGGTGCCTCAAATGAGGTTTACGTTGATAATCTTGAAGTGGCGACGCTCGTGTTTATGGAATATTATTGCAAAAGCGATGGAAAAATTTCTCCATTGCCCAAAAAGGGAGTTGATGTCGGTTGGGGATTTGAGCGGCTTACTAAAGTAGTCCAAAACACGCCAACAATTTTTGAAACCGATTTATTTGAACCCCTCATTCAGGCAATCCCTCATAAAGATATAGAAAATGAAGCGCGTTCAGTTAGAATCATTGCCGATCATATAAGAGCCGCTAATTTTCTTATTGCCGATGGAGTTTTACCGTCTAATATGGCCCAAGGTTATATTTTGCGCCGACTTTTGCGTCGCGCCATTCGCCATGGCCTTATTTTAAATCTTGATAAAAACTTTTTAATTCCTTTATCGCAAAAAGTTATAGAAATATATAAAGAATTTTATCCTGAATTATCTATTAAAAATAATGATATTCTAACAGTTATAGAAAAAGAAGAAGAAAAATTTAGGAAAACTCTCAAAAACGGATTAAGAGAGCTCGAAAAAATACTGAAAACAAGAACTGATAAAATAATTTCAGGGAACGACGCTTTTTATCTTTACGAGAGCTATGGCTTTCCAATGGAGCTGACGCGGGAATTGGCAACAGAAAGAGGATTTTCCATTGACGAATCTGGTTGGGAAACCGCGCTTAAAAAACACCAGGAAATTTCCCGTGCCGGAGCAGGAAAGAAGTTTGGCGGCCATGGACTTATACAAAATACAAAATACAAAATACAAAATACAAACCAAAAAGATGTTGAAAAAATTACGCGACTCCATACCGCAACCCATCTTTTGCATCAGGCGCTTCATGATGTTTTGGGGAAAGAGGCGGATGTCAAACAAATGGGATCAGACATTACGCCGGAGCGCACCCGTTTTGATTTTACTTTTCAGAGAAAATTGACGGTGGAAGAAATTAAAAAAATTGAAAATATCGTCAATGAAAAAATAAAAATGAATTTGCCAGTTTACGCGCAAAAAATGCCTAAAGAAAGAGCTCTAAAATTAGAGGCCAGGGCATTTTTTAAAGAAAAATATCCTGATGAGGTCAATGTTTATTCCGTTGGCGATTCAGATTTAAGCAAGGCCTACTCAAAAGAATTTTGCGATGGGCCGCATGTTAAGGGTACCGGCGAAATCGGCCGTTTTAAAATTATAAAAGAAGAATCTTCCAGCGACGGGGTAAGAAGAATTAGGGCTGTTGTGGAATGATAATTGAAAATGTGTTAAAATATCATCAATGTCTCAAGGTTTTGAAATAATTAGAGCGAGAATTAAAGATGGCGCTGTCATTTTGATCAATCGTCTGATGCGGTCAAAACAACAGGAAGTTGTTTTGGTTTTACCGAAAAATTCCATTATTGCTGCCGATTTAAATTCTCTCAAAATTTTAAAAGAAGAGGCCGAAAGTATTGGAAAGATATTGTCGCTCAGCACTGAAAATAACGAAATAAAGTCATTTGCCAAAAAAATAAAAATGTTGATTTATGACCCTTCTGATAAAGATGAAAAACAAGCAAAATCTAATAAAAAAATAAAAATCATGATGGACATTTTGCCGCCATCTTTTAATCGGGCGCCGGAAGAGGATAACATTTCAGAAAAAGAAGAGCACGCCGTTTTAGAAGAGCCGATTATCTATGAAGCAGCGAGTCGTGATTCAGATTTAGAAAAAAATCTTGAAAATTTCTATAACAGCAAACCGCGTCTGTCGGCCATGCCTACCGTCAGGCAGGCAGGCAGGTGGCACAGTTTTTATTTAAATCACACCTTGCCTACCGGCAGGCAGGCAATATCCCTTTTTTTCATCAGCGGACTTTTGCTATTTGGAGCAACAATGTATCTGATTTTACCAAAAGCCGACCTAAGGATTTCTTTAAAGGAAATCTCGCTTAAAGCCCAGATTCCCATTGCCGTAAGCAAAAATATAAGTTCTTCTAATTTAGCAAGCGGCATTATACCTGGCCAATATTTTTCATTAAATAAAACTGGTTCAAAAATAATAGAAGGCCATCCTAAAATCGGCGGCGTTATAGAAATTTACAACGCTTACAGTGCTGTCTCTCAAAAATTAATCGCAGAAACGCGATTTGAAACAAAAGACGGAAAAATTTTCCGAATTAAAAATCCAGTTATTGTTCCAGGTGCAAAAATGTTAGACAGTAAATTAGTACCCAGCTCTATTAAAGCGGAAGTTATTGGCGAAAGTACCTCCGATGAATATTTAATCGGCCCGTCGTATTTTACTATCCCCGGTTTTAAAGAAACGCCTAAGTATGCCGGTTTTTACGCTAAAAGTATTGAACCAATGGCAATTTTAGGAAATACTTTTATAAGCGAAGAAGAGTTAGAAAAAAATAAAAATGAGCTTAAAGACAAATTAGCGCAGGAATTAAAATCAGATATTCTGGGTACGCTGAAAGATTCAGATTTAAAATTACTTGATGGCGCTTCTGTAATTAAAATTGATTATTTTAAAATTAACGTCAACAAGGTTAACGTTAATGAAAAATCTCTTGACATGAAAATTACCTGGCAAGCCCTGTTTTTTAAAGAAAGGGACTTAAAAACAGTAATTAATTATTTTATATCAAACCACTATTCGGACTTAAAAAATTTTATTTTTGAAGATAAAATCGAGTATCCAAAAGCCAGCCGTGTTGATTTTAAAAAAGGAGAATTATTTTTTACATTTAATATTGATAAAAACAATGCTTTACCATTTGATCTTGACAGTTTAAAAAAGGAATTAGCCGGACGCAATGAAAACGGAATGAGAACAATTATTTCTGATAAAACTTATATCAACAGCGCTTCTATTTCTCTTTGGCCGTTTTGGGTGAGTCGCGCACCAAACAACCTAAAAAAGATTAATATTACTATTGACAACAAATAATTATTGTGATAGATAATAAAAGATTAGTACTTACGGGTTCTATTACGGAGGCCTTACCAAATACAACATTTAGGGTTAAATTAGAAGACAGCTCGGAAATTTTAGCCCATTTATCGGGTAAAATGCGGCTGAATTTTATTCGTGTTTTGGTTGGTGACCAGGTGGAGGTTGAACTATCGTCTGATAAAAGACGGGGTCGGATAATAAGACGATTATGAAAGTGAGAGCAAGTGTTAAAAAAATTTGCGCTAAATGCAAAATCATTCGCCGTGAGAGGCGTCTTTATGTTGTTTGCTTAAATCCAAAACATAAACAGAGACAAGGTTGAAGCGAGCCCCGCACAACAACAAGTTGTATGCGGGGCGAGCAAGCGAGCTTCAACGGGTTGCCTGAAAATTTTTAGTAGCGAAGCGGGAAAAAAATTTTCTGTCAACACAGTAAACATATGATAAATTATAATTTGTAAATATATGCCAAGAATTGCTGGAGTTAATATTCCGGAAAATAAAAAAATCATTGCTTCACTTGCGTATATTTATGGCATCGGTCGTCCTTTAGCGTCTAAAATTATAAAACATGTTAAAATTGATTCCGTTAAAAAAGCCAAAGAATTAACCAACGAAGAGTTAACACGTTTAAAAGATTTTGTAGAAAAAAATTATAAAATTGAAGGAGATTTAAAAAGAATAATTCAAGGTAATATTAAAAGATTGAAAGAAATTGGTGCCTACAAAGGTTATCGCCACAGCAGGGGATTGCCAGTAAGGGGACAGAGAACCCGGACAAATTCTAGAACCAGAAGGGGCAACGTAAGAAAAACTGCCGGCTCGGGTCGTAAAAAAGCAGCGGAAAAAACCTAATGGGAAAAAAGAAAATAAAAAAACAAACAGAAGCTGAACTTTTGAAAGAAAGCGAAAAATTGGGGGTTGAACAGACGGGTGTTATCAGCGGGAAAGCTGGTCGGCAAATTGTTAAGGGAAAAATTTATATACAAGCCAGCTATAATAACACGACGATTGCGGTTACTGATGAGGGAGGTGGAGTTTTGGCATGGTCTTCGGCCGGAGCCCTTGGTTTTAACGGCCCTAAAAAAGCCACACCTTATGCCGCGGCCAAAGTGGCAGAAGCGATTTTAGAAAAAATTAAAAAAACAGGATTTTTAGAAGTTGAAATTTTTGTAAAAGGCATTGGTTCTGGACGAGAATCGGCTATAAGAGCCCTTGCCAGCCACGGATTAAATATTGTGTCCATTAAAGATATAACCCCGATTCCTCATAATGGTCCTAGGCCCAAAAAAGTGAGAAGAGTATGAGATACACCGGACCAAAAGAAAAATTATCAAGAAAAGTCGGAGAAAATCTAGGCCTTAAAGCCGAGAGATCTTTTTCGCCTAAGTCATCTTTTCTGAAAAAACCTTATCGGCCGGGCCAACATGGGAAAGCTCGTCGGCGCGCCTTATCCGAATTCGGGACGCAACTTTTGGAAAAACAAAAGATAAAATTTACCTACGGTATAAGCGAGAAACAACTTAAAAAGTGTTTTAATGAAGCCAAGCAGCTTAAGGGCATAACAGGCAATTTAATACTAAGCGCTTTAGAACGACGTTTTGATAATGTAATTTACAGAAGCGGCTTTGTCGGATCAAGAAATATATCGCGGCAGCTGGTAGGTCACGGCCATTTTTTGATTAATAATAGAAAAGTTACCATTCCGTCATACCAAGTTAAAATTGGCGATACCATAAGCATAAAACCACGAAGTAAGCCCAAACAAATATTTTTTGATTTAATAAATAAATTAAAAAAACACGAGATGCCCTCTTGGATGGAAGTTGATAAAAAAAATTTAGAAATAAAAATAAATAACGAACCTGGCAATAATGATTTGCCGAAAAATTTCAACATAAACGCAATCACTGCTTTTTATTCAAAATAAAAATTAACATTAATTTTATGAATACAAATATTTCTTTGCCAAAAACACCGAGATTGATAGAACAAATTTCTAAAAACAGAGCCATTTTTGAAATAGAAGAGCTTTATCCCGGATATGGCTTGACTTTAGGCAACGCTTTGCGCCGCGTAATATTATCGTCTCTTTCCGGAGCGGCTGTAACATCTGTAAAAATAAAAGATGTTAATCACGAATTTTCCACTATTCCCGGCGTTTTGGAAGATGTTGTTGAAATAATTCTGAATTTAAAACAGATAAGATTTAAGGTTTATGATGAAACGCCGCAGACTATCATCTTAAAAGCTAGGGGCGAAAAAGAAGTTAAAGCCGGCGATATAAAACTACCATCGCAAGTTGAAATCGCGAATCCCGACGCCTTGATTGCCACGCTTACTTCTAAAAACGCTTCTTTAGAAATAGAAATTCAAGTTGAAAGAGGTCTTGGCTACTCCGAACGGGAAACCCGCAAAAAGGATAAACAAGAAATAGGCAGTATTGCAGTTGACGCTATTTTTACGCCCATTAAAATGATTAATTATGACGTTGAAGATATGCGCGTTGGCGATAAAACTAACTATAATAGATTAAAGTTTGACATTGAAACCGATGGCACGATAACTCCTACCGAAGCTCTTATAAGCGCTGCTCAAATTTTAATTGAGCAATTTCATGTTATTACCGCTCCAGTGGGCAAAGTTGAAAAAGTTGAACGTAAAGAAGAAATTAAGGAAAAGTTAGTTGAGAAGGAAAAAGAAGAAGACGTAACAAAAAATAAAATAGAAGACCTTAAACTTTCAAATCGCGCCCAAAACATTCTCTTGGATAGTCGCATAAAAACTATTGCAGGACTTCTGCGGCTGAAAGAACGTGATTTACTAGAACTTGAAGGTTTAGGCAAACATGCGGTAAAAGAAATAAAAAAGGCATTAGGTAAACTTGGTTTAACCTTAAAACAGGAATAATGACCCAGTAATACAACTTGCCGATCGGCTCGCCGCAAAATACATAATCCAACCAAAATATGATTATACTAACTAATAAGTTAATAATTAACAAAGAATCAATATTGCTCGCCGTAATTTTGCGTGCGGCAAGTTGATATACTGGGATGAAACATTTAAGAAAACATCGAAAATTTGGAAGACCCGCTGATTACAGAAAAACTTTTTTAGGAAATCTGATTAACGGTTTGATTTTAAAAGAGCGCATAAGAACAACCGAAGCTAGGGCAAAAGAAATTAGACCTATGATTGAAAAAGCCATTACCAGAGCGAAAGTTGAAAATTTGGCAAACCGCCGATTATTGCTTAAAAAATTGAATTTAAAGTCGGTAAATAAATTATTTAAAGATTTATCACCGCGTTTTACAGAGCAAGGCGGTGGTTACTGTAGGATAATAAAATTAGGAGCTAGAAAAAATGATGGCGCAAAAATGGCAATTATAGAAATAATTAAATGAAATATAGCTTTTATGCCTGAAAACAAAAAACCAAAAACTTATAACATCGATGCGACGGAAAAATCTTTAGGCCGGTTGGCCAGTGAAATTGCGGTTATTTTAAGAGGAAAAAAAGAAGTAATTTATCTCCCGCATTTAGACCCTATGATAATAGTTAAGGTAACTAATATAGGCAAAGTACTGCTGACCGGTAAGAAAGCGGTTCAGAAAATCTATAAATACCATACTGGTTATCCCGGCGGTTTAAAAAAAGTTGGTTATCTTGAATTAACCAAAAAAAATCGGGGAAAAGCTTTAAAGTTAGCGGTTTTAAGGATGCTTCACAAAAATCGACTGCGAGCTAAACTAATAAAGCGATTAATAGTTGAATAATATGGCGCTAAAAACCAAAATATCACAACTCAATAAATATTACGAGGCCATAGGCAGAAGAAAAACGGCGGTGGCCAGAGTTAGATTTTGGCCAAACAGTAGTAAACAGGAAATAATTGTAAATAACAAAAATTATCTTGATTATTTCCCAGGGAAAGAAATGCAGGATGTATTAATGGAGCCGATTGCTAAAAGCGAGATTAAAAATTACAAAATTTCTGTCAAAGTTTTTGGCGGCGGGCTTAGGGCCCAGGCCTATGCCCTGCGACACGGATTGAGCCGAGCCATTGTTTTGGCGCATCCGGAATCTAAAAATATTTTAAAAACATTCGGTTTTCTAACCCGTGATCCACGGATGAAAGAAAGGAAAAAAGCTGGCCTAAAAGGTGCTCGCCGCGCTCCCCAATGGTCGAAGAGGTAAACAAATTCAACAGACGTATAATATTTTAAAAGAAATAGCCGCGATTTTCGCGGCTATTGACTTTATGACTATATACGTGATATAATGTCATCAATATTAGTTCCTTGGCGTCGAGCGGTATCCCATAGCGAGGTATCGTTGATCGATGCAAAAAACCTTTAAAGTTAAGCAGAAGGAGACACCCGATGAAGAGAGGAATAATCTTATTGTTAGTTCTAATGCCTGTCGCATTACTCACGGGCTGTGGCCTCAACCCCAGGCCTGGCAGTGGCGAGAAGATCGGACAAATCGTCAAGCTCAGCAAACAGGGTATGTTTTGCCAGACGTGGGAGGGGCAGCTCATCCGTGGCGGAATGATAAGTGGCAGCGGCGCCTTCGGTATCGTACCTTTCGACTTCACCGTCGAGAACGATGAGCTTGCCCAAAAGGTCCTGAAGTATATGCAAGACCAGACGGAAGTCGTCATCAAGTACCGCATGGAGGGCGTTTACGCTGTATGCCGTAGCGACAGCAGGGGCCACTTCCTCGTCAGCATCGAACCCGCCAAGAAGTAAGCCGCAATGACCTAAAAGGCGCGTGGGAAATCGCATCAAGCGATTCTCTCCCACGCGCTGTTTTTTTTATTATTCTATATTTATTTTGTATAGAGTTGATTTTTCTTTGCCGGTTTCGAAAAAATAAATATCAGAGTTTTTATTGTCCCAAAAAATTGGTGGGCTAATGTTTAAATAAAATTTAACGCTATTTCGCTTGCCGCCGCGGTTATCTCTTTCGGTAATTGTTAATTCGCTGCCGGTAGACCAGATGATGTGCTCCGAATCTTTAAGCCAATCTAAAAACAATATTGGTGACTCCAAAATGGCAATCATTTCTTTTTCTCCCGCTTTTTTAGACGGTTCTTCTTTTACATCATTCAAATAATCAATCCAAATCTGGTTATCTGCGATATAAAGTTTTTTATTTTTATCGGGAGATACTAGTTCGGTGGAAGTCGCAACTTCAAGTTTTTCTTTTGATATAAACTGTCCTTTAGTATCATAAACCCTAGTAGCTCCAGTTTTTTTATTGTTTATTACTTTTATTGTTTTGTCTGTAACTTCAAAATCTGATATTTTTTGCGCTGGCAATTCGGCTACTTTAACTCTTTTAAGGTCTAAAGGAAGTAAGATTACGGAAACTAATTCAGTTACAAGGCCATTTTTAACTTGAACCATTTTGTTCCACGGATAATATCCATCCTTATAAATAAAAAGATTATAATTTTTAGGAGCAAGATTGTCTATTAGTTTTGTGTAATTTAGCAGACCAGAGGTTAAACCGGCATATTGGTCGTTAACATATATTTTAGCGCCGGAAACTGTAGTTTTAATAAAAATGCCGCCGGTTTTAACTGCTTTAAAGGAGTCAAAATCAAAACGCCACCCTTGGGCAAAAAGGATTATGATAATGCTGGCAATGGCAAACAGAGCAACAAAAATCCAAAAAATAAAACGTCTAAATTTTATAGTCATACGGAAATTACCGTAACACACTTTCTAAACTCGCGCAATTTGAAACGACAACAAATTTATCATATAATATTCGCACTATGGCTGAATATTTCATTATAAACGGCGGGGAAAAATTAGAGGGTGAGATCACTGTCGGTATTGCTAAAAACGCGGTTTTGAAAATTTTAGCCGCTTCTATTTTAGCGTCGCAACCCGTTAAAATTGCTAAATTTCCGGAGATTGAAGATGTCAGCCGAATGAAAGAACTTCTTACTGATTTGGGCGCTAAATTTTCTGGCAATTTTATAAATTCTTCGGAAATAAAAAAAACAGATTTAAATTACAAAATTGCCGATAAATTCAGAGCTTCTATTGTTTTGACGGGACCGCTTCTTGCAAAGTTCGGCAAGGTTTCGTTCCCTCATCCCGGTGGCTGTACTTTAGGTAAACGGCCAATTGATTTTTTTATCGACGGCTTTAAGTCCTTCGGAGCTAATGTTAAAAGAAAGGGATCTATTTTTACCGTATTTGCCAACAAACTTATTGGCAATAAATTTGTTTTTCCGATAATAAGTGTAACTGGAACCGAAAATTTAATGATGGCGGCGGCGCTGGCTCGGGGGAAAACAATTTTAAAAAATGCCGCTTGCGAACCGGAAATAGAAGATCTGGCCGTTTTTTTAAATTCTTTGGGAGCTAAAATTTCCGGAGCTGGCACGCCCTCAATTTCAATTGAAGGTGTGAAAAAACTTAATGGCGGCGTTTGGAATGGTTTTCCTGACAGAATTGAATCCGGAACTTTTGTAATTCTGGCAGTCGCCAGTAAAAGCAATATCAAAATAAAAAATTGCAATTCCGATCACTTGGAAGTGCTATTGACACTGCTTCAAAAAGCCGGCGCTGACCTTGAAATTGGCGCTGACTATGTTATAGTAAAACCCGTCAGAAATCTTCGCGCTATTAACGTTAAAACCCGTGAATATCCCGGTTTTGCCACCGATCTCCAAGCGCCGCTTACCGTTCTGTTGACGCAAGCCAGCGGCAATTCATTGGTTCATGAAACAATTTATGAGGGTCGTTTGTTTTACACCGATATCTTAAATCAGATGGGCGCGAATATTATTATAGCTGATCCGCACCGGGTTATTGTGCAAGGTCCCAGTAAATTACATGGTAAAAAAATTTACAGTCCTGATATTCGCGCCGGAATGGCTTTAATTATTGCGGCACTTTTAGCAAAAGGCCAAAGCATTGTGGATAATATTTACCAAATTGATAGGGGATACGAAAAAATTGATGAACGCTTGCGAGCATTGGGAGCGGATATCCAACGCGTAAAAAAATAATTTTCAATTTCTAATTTCTAATTTTCAATTTATGAGTTTATTTACTAAAAAAATTGGAATTGATCTCGGCACTGTTAATACTCTGGTATTTATTCCCGGACACGGCATTATCTTAAACGAGCCCACCGTAGTAGCGATTTCTCCTGATAACAACGCCGTTTTAGCTATTGGTATAGAAGCTCAAACGATGATTGGTCGTACTCCTGAAAACATAATTGCCAAAAAACCGATGCGTGACGGTGTTATTGCTGATTATAAAATTACCGAAGCCATGCTTAGATACTTTATTGGTAAAAGTATGGGCAGATTCCAATTAATAAAACCAGAAGTTTTAGTGACCGTGCCGTCCGGCTCCAGTTCAACAGAAAGAAGAGCCGTTATTGATGCTGCCGTCAATGCCGGCGCTAGAGCTGCTTATATTGTTAAAGAACCGGTTTTAGCCGCCATAGGAGCCAACGTGCCAATTAATTCGGCTTCTGGCAATTTAATTATGTCAGTTGGCGGCGGTACTACCGAGGTGGCGGTTATTTCTTTGGGTGGCATAGTGACTTCTCACTCAAGAAGAGTGGGAGGCAATAAACTCGACCAAGCAATTATTGATTATTTAAAACGGCGGCACAATTTAGCTATCGGTGAAAGAACCGCGGAAAGGATAAAAATTGAAATTGGTTCGGCTCTGCCGATAAAAGATGAACTTCACATCGGTGTTCGGGGTCGGGATATATTAACTGGCTTACCGCGGAACATTAACATTAGTACCAATGAAGTTGTTGAAGCGATTTCCGAACGGCTTAAAGAAATTGTCGGAGCTGTCAAACTGGTATTGGCTCAAACTCCGCCCGAATTGTCAGCCGATATAATGGATAAAGGAATAATTTTATCCGGCGGAACAGCACTCTTAAGGAATTTTGACGAGCTAATAATAAAGGCCACCGGAGTTCCGGTATACGTTGCCGAAGAACCACTATTTTGCGTCGCTAAAGGCGCGGGCTTGGTTTTAGAAAATTTGGATTTTTATAAACAAAGTATTATGGCCAGACGATAAATAAAATTTACAATTATCAATTTACAATTTTCACTAAATTTTCAATAAATCAATTTTCAAATCGTTTGAAAATTAAAAATTAAATCATTGATTGAAAATTGTTCCGACCTTGTCGAGAATCCTCGATAAAATCGGGAAAAATTAGAAATTGAAAATTAGATATCTATGAATCGTTATCAAAAAATTATTAACTATCTAGAGTTATGTGTACAGAAAGATATGCTGTCACATGCCTATATTTTTTACGGGCCCGATGAATCGGCTAAAAAAGCAGTTGCTTTAAAGTTTGCAGATAAAATTTTCAATCGAAGTATCAACGACAACTTTAGTTTTAATCCGGATTTAATTTTAACTTCGGCCGATGCCGATGAAGAGAGGTCTATAAATTTAATCAGACAACTCAAAAAGTTCCTGAATCTGAGTCCCTGTTGTGGACGCTATAAAATAGCGATAATAGATGCGGCCCACAAGTTAAATATTTATGCGCAAAGTGCTTTGCTTAAAATTTTTGAAGAGGCGCCCATTCACGCAATTATTATACTCTGCGCTAAAACAATCGATGGGATCCCTGAAACTATCGCTTCTCGCGGCGTAAAATTGCCTTTTTGGGGTCAAAATAACAATCTGCCGCCGGCGGACTTCGTCACGCCAAAGGCTGACTTCGTCCAGCCGACGGCGGATGAAAAGATTATTGAAACTTTTAACGAAATTATTGTCGGCGACCCAAAAGATCCGCACCGTATCTTTGAAAAGTTTAATGACTATGCGGCAATTGAAATTTTCAAATCATGGCTTTGGTATTTGCGAACTAAATTTTTACTTAATCCGAATCAAAAATTATATAATTTATTAAAAATAAGCCAAAATATTTTTTTTAAATTAAATGAAACAAACATTAATCCGAAATTCGCTTATGATGAATTATTATTAGGTTTAGCCATTACAAACTAATGGAATATATTTTTAAAATTGTAGGTGGGGGCGAGCCAAATTTGCGAAGCAAATTTGGGGCTAAGCAATTTTAAAAATATATTCCATTAGTTTGAACTTTTTCATGGAAATCTTAGAAATATTTAAAAATGAATTAGAAAAAATAGAGGAGTCTTTGAAAGTTGAATTTTCTTCTTTGCGTATCGGTCGCGCCACGCCAGCGCTTGTTGAAAACATTTTGGTTGATTGTTACGGCTCAAAAGTTCCCGTAAAACAACTGGCTTCTATTTCCGCTCCGGAGCCCAGAATTTTAATCATTGAGCCGTGGGATAGAACCGTTTTACCCAATCTGGAAAAAGCTATTATAACTTCCGATTTGAATTTAAACCCCGTTGTTGACAAAAATTTAATCAGGATAAGCATTCCGCCTCTGACCGAAGAACGAAGAAAAGCTTTAATCAAAATTCTCGGTTCTAAATTAGAAGAAGCTAAAATCAAATACCGCGGCAGCCGGGATAAGATAATGAAAGAAATCAACGAGCTGTTTGATGCCAAAAAAATTACCGAGGATGAAAAATTCAAAATGAAAGAAGAGGTTCAAAAATTAATTAATTCAACCAATCAAAATTTGGAAAATTTATTAAAATCTAAAGAAGAAGAAATCAAGAGGGGATGACCCAATAATAAAAGATGATTACTTTACTTATATTTATTTTAATTTTAGTAATTTTGGTTTTAGTTCATGAATTCGGCCATTTTATTATTGCCAAAAAAAGCGGTTTAACGGTGGAAGAATTTGGTTTTGGTTTTCCTCCGAGAATTTTCAGCTGGAAATCCGGTGAAACAATTTATTCAATAAATCTTTTGCCTTTGGGCGGTTTCGTTAAAATTTTGGGCGAAAATGACGGAGAGACCGGTAATCCAAAAAGTTTTGCTTCAAAATCAGCCGGGGTGCGCGGCTTGATTACTTTTGCTGGAGTCGCGATGAATTTCGCGCTCGGCGCGCTACTTTTAATTATTGGATTTTACATCGGATTGCCTCAAGTTTTAAGCAAAGAAACTGAGGCGCTTGCTAAAAATATTCAAATTCAAATTGTTGCGATAGCTCACGATTCACCGGCGGAAAAAGCGAACTTAAAGCTCGGCGATTCCATAGAAGGTTTTTCCGCCAAAGGCGAGATCTCGCCCCTTTGGGGCGGAGAAGAAGTTTCAATTCTTCAAGGTTTCATCGGTGAAAATAAGGGCAAAGAAATAATTTTAAAAATTAAAAGAGGGGAAGAAAATTTAGAAATAAAAACCATTCCCAGAGTAAATCCGCCGGAAGGAGAAGGCGCTTTGGGAGTAGCGCTGGCAAAAACAGGAATCGTTTCTTATCCATGGTATCAGAGCATTTGGCTGGGCGTAAAATCAGCGTTTATTATAACCTGGGAAATAATAAAAGGATTTTTTGGACTGATTAAAAATCTTGTAACTGCCGGGAAGATACCCCAAGAAGTTTCCGGCCCGGTGGGGATTGCGGTATTGGCCGGTCAGGCGACGGCTCTCGGGTTTGTTTATCTTTTGCAACTAGTGGCTTTAATTTCACTTAATCTCGCTGTTTTAAACTTAATTCCTTTTCCGGCTTTGGACGGCGGCCGGTTGTTATTTTTAGGCATAGAAAAAATCAAGGGCAGTAAGGTCAACCCCAAGATTGAAAACGCCATTCATTCAGTCGGCATCGTTTTGCTCCTCACCCTCGTCGCGCTGATAACCTACAGGGATATCTTAAAACTTCTGTAACTTTCGTATATCGCATGATCGTTTGTTATACGACATTAAGTTTAATCAACTGTATAATAATTTAGCTATAGCTAAATTATTATAATTTTTAATTTTTAATTTTTAATTTTTAATTTTCGTAATATCCCAACGATCGTTGCTGATTTCCGAAAGATGAAAAATAAATAAACCGCTGGGCGAACCATGCGGTAGTGTAATCAGAGGCGTTTAAATGTTATTTAAAAAGCCTTTCTTTACTCATATAAACGTAATTCGGAGGATATTCCGCAGGCGGGATGTCGTCAAGAGGCATGTCAGTTACAAAAGCCACAATGGCTTCAGACGCCAATTCTTCTAATTTTCTCTCTCTTTCGGAACATGCGAGACATTTTTCTCCGTGTTCGATATATTCATCTAGCTTACGATCAAGTTCCCGCATAGGTAAGCTATAAAAATTCTTATGTTCCTCGCACGTCATTTGGCCCCTCCATATTTATAGTCTAATTGTTTATTATAAGTATATAACAATTATTTATCATTGTCAATGTTTTCGGAGTGGCGAGATTTGTTGTAGAATATAAATACTTAATTTAAATAAACACAAAATTATATGCGTCAATCACAACTTTTTGGAAAAACTTTAAGAGAGACACCGAAAGATGAAGTCAGCGCGAACGCCAAGCTCTTAGAAAGAGGGGGGTTTATTTTTAAAAATTCTGCCGGCGTTTATTCATATCTGCCGCTTGGGTGGCGGGTGCTTTCTAAAATTGCTAATATTATTCGCGAAGAAATAAATGCTATTGGCGGGCAAGAAATGTTTATGCCGGCGCTGGTAGAAAAAAAATATTTAAACGCTACCGGTAGGTGGGACGTAGAAATCGGTTTTGAGGCGCGTGGTAAAAAAGAAAAAACGGCCAATTTTGTTCTCGGCTGGACTCACGAAGAGGTCTTAACGGTCATCGCCTTAAAATACGTAAATTCGTATAAAGATCTGCCTTTGGCTGCTTATCAAATCCAAACGAAATTTCGCAACGAGCCGCGAGCCAAATCTGGATTATTGCGGGGCCGGGAGTTTATTATGAAAGACCTGTATAGTTTTCACGCGTCGGAATCAGATTTTATACGTTATTACGAAGCAGTTAAAAAAGCATATTTTAAGATATTTGAGCGCTGTGGCCTGAAGCCGGTTTATACGTTGGCTGGCGGCGGCGTTTTTACAGCCGAAAATACCCACGAATTTCAAGTTCCAAGCCCCGTTGGCGAAGATACTATTCTGGTTTGCTCAAAATGCGGCTGGGCGGAAAATAAAGAAATTTCCAAATTAAAAGCCGGCAGCAAGTGCTCCAAGTGCGGCGGAAAAATTAAAGCGGAAAATGCGATTGAAGTAGGAAATCTTTTTCCGCTTGGAACCAAATACTCCGACGCTTTAAATTTAAAATTTTTGAATTCAAAAGGGAAAAAAGAATCCGTAATCATGGGTTCGTATGGGATAGGATTGGGACGGACAATGGGAGCCGTGGTTGAAACGCACTATGACGGTAACGGGATAATTTGGCCGGAATTGGTGGCGCCGTTTCAATTTCATCTGATCGAGCTAAAAAGTTCTAATTCAATCGTTAAAAAGGAAGCGGGGAAAATATACAAAATACTTCTTGATAAAGGCGTTGAAGTATTATACGATGACCGCGATGATAAATCGCCCGGCGAGAAATTTGCCGACGCCGATTTAATTGGGATTCCAAAACGAATAGTTGTAAGCGATAAAACTTTAGCCAAAAATTCGGTTGAAATAAAAGATAGAAAAACCGGTAAAATTAATTTAGTTAAAATATCTAATTTAAAAAATGCTAAATAGATTATTCAAAATTTTGTCTCGCGATATAGGAATTGAGCTCGTGACAGCTAATACCTTAGTTTACGTACGGGGTCGGGGCATTATTATTAATGAACCGTCTATCGTGGCCGTAAATAAGAAAACTAATCAGGTGTTAAGCATTGGAGCGGAAGCCAAAAAAATGATCGGCAGAACTCCCGGCCATATAGTAGCAATACGTCCCCTAATCGAGGGAGTTATTTCTGATTTTGAAGTAACAGAACAAATGCTTAAATATTTTTTTAATAAGGTTCATAAGGACTCTTATAGTTTTTTAGTGAGGCCGCGAGTGGTTATTGGCATTCCTTCCGGGGTTACTGAAGTGGAACGGCGAGCTGTTAAAGATGCGGCTAAAAATGCCGGCGCCCGGGAAGTTTATCTCGTGGAAGAACCAATGGCGGCGGCTATCGGATCGCAGCTTCCTATTTCCGAGGCCGTGGGAAACATGATTGTTGATATTGGAGGCGGCACTACAGATGTGGCAGTAATATCTTTAGGAGGCATTGTTGTGTCGCGCAATTTACGAATAGCTGGCGAAAAAATGAATGAGGATATTATTCAATACGCCAGAGATGAATTTCAACTTCTTTTGGGAGAAAAAACAGCGGAAGAAGTCAAAATTTTAATCGGGTCAGTATCACCCTTAACCGAAAGGTTAACAGCAACAGTAAAGGGTCGCGATTTGATAAGTGGTTTGCCAAAAGAGATTTTACTAAGCGATGCTGAAATTTGCAAAGCTATTGCCCCGTCAGTTAATGCTATTATTTCAGAAATTCGTTCCGTAGTCGAAGAAACGCCTCCAGAACTCTTAAGCGATTTAATGGTTAGGGGAATAGTTTTAGCGGGAGGTGGCAGTATGCTGCGCGGTCTTGCGGAGATGGTTGCCGAAACTACCGGAATTCCAACAAAACTTGCCGAAGATCCTTTAACTGCGGTAGTTCGCGGTTGCGGCATTATTCTTGAGGACGTTGAGTCGTTACGAGAAATTTTGGTTAATAATGATTAACATTGGTAAAAATTAGTAATTTAGTATTATCATGAAGTCAAAATTGGTTGTGTTTTTCATTTTGTTTTTGCTTAGCGCGGCTATCATTTTTTTTAGCCAAAACAGGCCAGTTTTATTATTTAAAAATTATCTTAGCGAAACACTAAGGCCTTTTGAAATTGTTTTTAGCCACCTTGGAAACAGATTCTTATTTTGGCAAAATGCTTTTTTGGAAGTAAAGATGTTAAAAGAATCGAATATTAAATTGGCGGCAGAAAATCTTGAATTATATGGAAAATTGGCAAAATTACCGCAAATAGAAGCCGAAAACGAGCTCTTAAGGGAAAAATTAAACTTAGCCGATAAAAATTTTTGGAGCACCAGTTTAGCAAATATTATTGGAAGAGATTTTGAAAATAACCGTTCTTTTATTATAGATAAAGGTATTAATGACGATATTGCAGTTGGCATGTCAGTTATTCTTAAGGGAGGCGTGGTTGTTGGAAAAATAAGTGATGTACATTACAATAATTCTAAAGTTAAAACCATAGTTGACACTTCAAGCAAAATTGCGGCCGTTAGTTCTGCCGGCAAAGTTTCGGGATTAGTGCGCGGTTTGGGCTCTGATATAATTTTTGAGCTTATCGCTAAAAATAAGAAACCAGAAATAGGGGACTTAATTATTTCTTCTGGTACGGACGGCTTATGGCCGCGCGGTCTTCTTATTGGAAAAGTTAATCAAGTAAAATCAGAAGACAATCAAGTATTTAATACAGCCGATATTGAATTACTCGCCGATTTTCGAAATTTTGATAGCGTTTTTGTGATTTTAAAATGAGCAACGACTATAAAAAGTTATTTTTGGTTTTTTCTGCTGCTTTTTTTCTATTTTTTTTAGCTGGTTTCCAGATAGCCTTTATAAACCGTTTTAGCTGGGGATTTAATATTTTTTTAGTTCTAATTTTATTCTTAATACTTTCCAAAAATATTTACAGCGCCATTTTTTTAGGATGGTTTGGCGGTTTTTTAATTGACACAGCCCATTTTTCTATATTTGGAATTACCAGTTTAACACTGCTTTTTATATCGGCTTTTTTAATGATTTTTCAAAAAAAAGCATTACTAATTTCAAAAAATGAAAGCATTTTAATTACAAGTATCTTAGCGGTATTCTTTTATCATTTTTTTGAATGGGCAGTAAATAATTTATTTACGGGAGGGCAGGAAAAATTTAGTTTTTACTTTTTAAACAGCGGGATCATGATTGAATTGTTGCTTACAGCTATCCTGCTTATGATAATATTTTCCGCTCGCGAGCACCATTTTAGATTAAATGTTTAGAAATTCATATTTAAAAAAAAATAAAAGTGAAATAGAACCGGAAGAAATTCTTCTTGACAAAAAACTGAGAATGAAATTAGAAATTCCTCTTAAAAACAACGGATTTCTGATTATTTTTACCGTTTTTATTTTAATCTTGGGTTTATTTTGGGGCCGCGCTTTTTGGCTTCAAATTAAAAACGGTAATTATTACGCGTCAAGATCAAATAAAAATAGCATTCGCTTTTATCATATTCGGTCTCCAAGGGGCATTATTTATGACGTTAATAACCAAGTTTTGGTTTCTAATATTCCGGATTTTAGTTTATTAGTCATCCCGGCTGATTTACCAAAGCAGGTTGATAAACTAAATGAATGGATAAATCAACTTGCGAAGATCCTTGGAAAAGATAATTTCGAAATAGAAAATTTTGTAAAAAATTTAAATAAGAATTCAACGGAACCAGCGCTTTTAAAATCTAATCTGGATAGGGAAACTTTAGTTTCTTTAGAAACTAATTCAGCTACTCTCCCCGCGATATTTGTGAACAAGGAAACTCGTCGTGATTATAAAGGAGACGGCTATTTTTCTCATATAATCGGATATGTTGGCAAGACATCTGGAGCTGATTTCAAAAGTAATCCCAATTATTCCATTTTGGATTTTGTTGGTAAAGACGGACTTGAGGCGCAATATGAAAAAGAATTGCGAGGACTACCCGGGAAAATTGCTGTTTCAGTTGATTCTGAAAACACCGTTTTAAAAACTTTAACCGCAAAAGAGGCGACGGTTGGCAATAATTTAGTCTTAAATATTGACAGTAATCTACAAAAACTTTTAACCAATGCTCTTAAGGCCAAAATAACTGAAACCGGTTCAACCGGTGCCGCTGCTATTGTTTTAGACGTTAAATCGGGAGGAATTATTTCTTTAGTAAGTTTGCCGAGTTTTGATTTCAGTAGCAGAACTTATGAGGAAATTATTCAAGATAAAAATAAACCATTTTTTAATCGCGCTATCAGCGGTTTTTATCCCGCTGGGTCAACAATAAAACCATTTGTGGCTTCGGCCGCTTTAGCCGAAAATATCATTAGTCCTGATTCTAAAATTGATGACACATTAGGATACATTAAGATAGAAAACCAATATGATCCCAGTATCGTTTACACTTATCGTGATTGGAAAGCTCATGGATTTGTAGACATGAGGCGCGCTATCGCAGTTTCAGCTAACGTTTACTTTTACGTTATCGGCGGCGGTTACAAAAACTTTAAAGGGCTGGGCATAGATCGAATTAAAAAATATTTAAACCTTTTTGGTTTTGGTTCCGATCTCGGAATTGATTTACCTGGTGAAGCTTCGGGGCTTGTACCGGATCCTTTGTGGAAAAAATCAGCAAAAAACGAAGGATGGTTTACCGGTGACACTTACAACGTTTCCATCGGCCAAGGAGATGTTTTGGTAACCTCTCTTCAAATGGCCAGCGCCGTTGCTGCGATCGCTAATAATGGCACGCTGTGGAGACCGAGAATTGTCAGAAAAATTACCGATCCCGCCGGCCAGACAGTAAAAGAATTTAAACCGGAAATTATAAGAAATAATTTTATTGACGCTCATAATCTTCAAATCGTTCGCGAAGGGATGAGAAGGGCGATCACTGAAGGTTCGGCCTATCTTTTAAATGATTTACCGATTAAAGTCGCCGGTAAAACTGGTACCGCCCAAATAACCAGTACTTTTAGAAAAACAAACGCTTGGTTTGTTGGATTTGCTCCTTACGATAATCCGGAAATCGCTTTAGCTATCATTGTTGAGGGCGCTGGCGAAGGTTCAATCGCGGCGGTTCCGGTCGCCAAAGAAGTTTTTAATTGGTATTATAATAAAAATTATGATAAACTAAAATAAGTAATAAAATGTGGGCTATCCGCCTTCGCAAAGCTTCGGCGGATGCTCATATTTTTAACTAAAATTTATTCATTTCATTCTAAATTTTAGAAAAATATGGCAAATCAAACTTATTTAAGTCCGGAGGGGATAGAAACTCTCAAAAAAGAGCTTCAGGAATTAAAAACCAAAAAACGCCAGGAAATCGCCAAGCGTCTGCAAGAAGCGAAAGATCTCGGCGATCTTTCTGAAAACGCCGAGTATTTTGAAGCCAAGGAAGCGCAGTCATTAAACGAAAATCGCATTGCCGAACTGGAAGAGCTTTTAAAAAATGCCGTGGTAATTAAAACGCCTAGTACTGAAGACATTATTAGAATCGGATCAACAGTAGAAACAAAACTAAACAATAGTGCGGAAGTATTTAGCATAGTCGGTTCCGCTGAGGCTAAACCCCAAGAAGGGAAAATATCCAATGAATCACCTTTGGGGCGGGCTTTTTTAGGGAAAAAAGTGGGTGACGAAGTTGAGGTTAAAACACCGGGCGGCATCGTTAAATATAGAATCATTAAAATTTATTAGACGTTATAATATATGCCAACGTTAGAAGAACTTCGTCATACGAGGATTCAAAAACTTGAACGTTTAAAAAATAACGGCGTTAATCCTTATCCAGCAAAAATCAGACGTGATTTTGAAATTAAAAAGATTCTCGATAAATTCTGGTTTTGGCGGCTTACTAAAAAAATATTTTATCTCACCGGTAGGATAAAAACTCAGCGCGTCCATGGTAAAGCGACTTTTTTCGACCTTGAAGATACGAGTGGAGAAATCCAGTGTTTTGTAAACCCCGCTGATTTAGACAATAAAAAATCTTATGATGAATTTACCGCCAATTACGATGTTGGAGATTTTGTTGAGGTTGGGGGATCTATTTTTAAAACTAAGAAGGGCGAAAAAACCGTCAGAGTTAAAAACTTTAAATTGCTGGTCAAGACATTACTTCCACTTCCAGAAAAATGGTATGGCTTAAAAGATGTTGAAGAGCGTTATCGTAAAAGATATTTAGATCTTTTAATGAATAGCGAGGTGAAAGAAAAGTTTTTAAAACGTTCCTTAATTATAAAAGAATTAAGAAATTTTTTTGACGAACGGAGATTTTATGAATTTGAAACTCCGATGCTCCAGACGATTCCTGGCGGCGCCACTGCCAAACCTTTTAAGACCTACTTAAATGCTTTAAACATGGATTTGTATTTGCGCGTCGCGCCCGAACTTTATCTTAAGCGGCTTTTGGTAGCCGGTTTTGAAAAAATTTATGAAATTGGGCGCAATTTCAGAAACGAGGGAATGGACGCGCATCATAATCCGGAATTCACTATGCTCGAGGCCTATATCGCCTACAAAGATTCCCGCTATTTAGAATATTTCGTGCAGGAATTATTTGAATGTCTGATTAAAAAATTAAATAATGGTAATCTGATCATAGAATACGAAAGTAATCGCATTGATTTTAGCAAACCTTGGCAACAAAAAAGTTACGATGAGCTGATAAAAGAATATGCTGATTTTGACTTGGCTAAAAAAAATCTTATTCACCCAACTTTCGTTGTTGGCTTTCCAGCAGAAATTCTGCCACTTTCAAAAACTATGGAAAAAAATCCCGGTAAAGCCGATGCTTTTCAAGTTTTTGCCGGAGGATTAGAACTTATAAAAGCTTTTACCGAACAAAACGATCCGCTACAGCAGCGTCAAAAGTTTGAACAACAGGAAAAATTAAGAGAAAGCGGGGAAGAAGAAGCGCAACGCTTAGATGAAGATTTTTTAAAGGCCCTAGAGTATGGAATACCACCGGCTGCTGGATTTGGTCTTGGTGTAGACCGATTGACAATGCTTTTAACAAATTCTCATACCGCGCGGGAAGTGATATTGTTTCCAACAATGAAACTAAAGGAATAAGCGTTTATGCCGGATATAAAATACATAAGAGAAAATAAAAAAGAAGTAGAAAGAGGCATAAAGGCCAAGGGTTTTGACGCCGATTTGGATTTAACGTTGGGATTGGATGAAAAAAACCGGGTACTTGAGCAAGAAATTGAAAAACTTAATTCTGAACGCAAAAAAACTGCTCGGGAAAAAAATATTAAACATGGAAAAGAAATCAGAGAGCAATTAGTGAATCTTGAAGAAAAAAAGAGAACAGTTCAGAACGAACTAAATGAACTATTTTTAAAATTGCCAAATCTGCCACTTCCGGAAGTGCCGCTCGGGAAAGACGAATCTGAAAATGTTATTTTGCGAGAAGTAGGGGAAAAGCCAAAATTCAATTTTTCAGTAAAGGATTATATGGCGCTTGGTGAAAAACTCGGCTGGATAGATATAGAAAAAGCGGGTAAAGCCATCGGCAGCCGTTTCGGTTATCTTTTGCGCGACGCTGTAGATTTGGAATTTGCTCTTGTGCGTTTTGCCTTTGATGTTTTGAAGAAAGAGAACTTTATTCCTATTGTTCCACCGGTATTTTTAAAACCGGAAGCAATGCGCGATATGGGATATCTGGATTACAACGAAGACGAAGTTTATCATCTGGAAAAAGACAATCTGTATTTAATTGGAACTTCGGAACAGGCAATTGGCGCGATGCATATGAACGAAATTCTTGATGCCAAAAAACTGCCGCTCCGCTATGCCGGATTTTCATCATGCTTCAGGCGGGAAGCCGGCTCTTACGGCAAGGACACAAAAGGAATTTTGCGCGTTCATCAATTTGATAAAATTGAAATGTTCAGTTTCACTCGCCCAGAAGATTCCAAAAAGGAACATAAATTTTTGCTTTCAATGCAAGAAAAACTAATGAAAGCACTGGAATTGCCTTATCATGTGCTTCAGATGTGCGCTGGCGACTTAGGTTTTCAAGCGGCAAATAAAATAGACATTGAAGCATGGCTTCCCGGACAAAACCAATATCGCGAAACCCACTCAACCTCAAACGATACAGATTTTCAATCACGACGTCTTAATATAAAATATAAAAATGAAAAAACTGGAAAAAACGAATTTGTTTACACTTTGAATGGCACAGCATTTGCCATAGGCCGCATGATAATCGCTATAATGGAAAATTATCAGCAAAAAGACGGCACGATAAAAGTTCCAACAGTGCTTGAAGGATATATGCGTTGAAAATCCAAATTTCAAAATCCAAATTTCAAAAAAGTTCCCTTTCCGGTAATTTTTTGTTATTTTATAAGTAATGAAATTACGTGAAAAAAACCGGCTCCGAACCTGGATTGAAGTTGATAAGCATGCGATTTTTAGTAATATTTCCGAGTTTCGCAAGCTGATAAAACCGCGAGTGAAATTAATGGCGGTAATTAAATCCAATGCTTATGGACATGGCTTGATTGACTTCGCTAAAACGACGGAAAACAAAGTTGATTGGTTTGGGGTGGATTCTATTACGGAAGGGCTAAAATTACGCCAAAAAGGCCTTAAAAAGCCTATTTTAGTGCTTGGATACACCTTGCCATCGCGAGTAGTAGAAGCCGCTCAAAATGACATCAGTTTGACCGTTTCAACTTTAGACACCATAAAGCATTTGACTGCGCTAAAACATCGACCAAAATTTCATCTAAAAATTGATACCGGAATGCACCGGCAGGGGTTTTTTATCAAAGATTTGCCGAAATTTACTAAACTTCTTAAACAATTTAAATTTTTTCCGGAAGGCATTTACACCCATCTGGCGGCCGCCAAAGACCGAGTGTATCCTTCTTACAGCTTTAAACAAATAGAAGATTTCAAAATAGCTGATGATTTTTTAAAAAAATCCGGATTCGCGAAATATTTACGGCATGCCGCAGCTTCAGCAGGTACTATGTTATATCCAGAGTCACATTTTGATATGGTAAGAATTGGCATTGGTCTTTATGGAATGTTTCCGACAAAAGAAACGGAAATTCAAACTAATGTAAAATTAAAACCGGAGCTGACATGGAAATCAATAGTGGGCGAAATTAAAAACGTTCCGAAAGATGCCTACATCGGTTACGATTTTACGGGGAAAACCCTAAAAGCATCTAAATTAGCAATTGTGCCGATTGGCTATTGGCATGGTTTTGACCGGGGTTTTTCAAACTGCGGTGAAATTCTAATAAGGGGCAAAAGATGTAAAGTTCTGGGACGAGTTAATATGGATATGATTGCAATTGATGTCTCTAACGTTCGAAATGTTAAAATTAATGATGAAGCAATAATTTTGGGTAGTTTTGGAAAAGAAAAAATAACTGCCGAGGATATGGCGCTGAAAATCGGCACGACAAATTACGAAATTATCACCCGAATTAACCCTCTTATTAAGCGTTTTTATATTTGAAAATTGAAAATTAGAAATTGAAAATTAAACTCTATGCCCTCAAGCCGTTATTATAGGTTTAAAACGACAGGTCGGGAAGAAAAAATTAAAAAATTAAAAATTTTATTTTTTTTATTATCTGTATTTGGCTTTACTGCGGTTGTATTTTGGCTAATTTTTTTATCATCTCTTTTTAACATTAAAAATATAAATACTTCTGACTATACCGTCCTAAGCCGTGACAATGTTGAAAACATAATTTTAAATATCGCGCCGTTTAAGTTTGGTAAGAATCTATTAATTTTGTCAAAATCTAACCTTAAATTAGAACTTGCCGCCGTTTTCCCATCTATAACCGATATAACAATCAAAAAAAAATTATTTCACACTATTATAATTAATTTCAATAAAAGAATTCAGATTGGCATTTGGTGCAGCGATAATTGTTATTATTTTGACAAAGATGGCGTTGCGTTTGCCAAGACACCTGAAACCGAAGGCAGTTTAATACTAAAAGTAGAAGATAAATCAAAAAATAATGTTTCTTTGAGTGATCAAGTGTTAAGCAGCGACCAGATAAATTTTATACTTGCTTTCAGCGGAAAAGTTGCGGAGAATAATAAATTTAAAATCTTGGAATTTAAAATAAAACCAAATTCTTCTGTTAATTTAGAAGCTGTAACCGATAAAAATTGGTCAATTTATCTTGACGAAAAACAAGAACCGATAGAGGCGGTTGGTAATTTATTTTCTATTTTAGAAGAGGCGGTTAAAAACATTGAAAATATAGAGTATGTGGATTTAAGAATTTCCAGCCGCGTTTTTTATAAATTAAGATAATATTATTCTATTTTATAAACAAAAATTGAATAACCGATTTTTGCAACTGGCTTATATTGATCAAGCCAGGTGTAAGCGCGCTCGTTGTAAGAGCAGGGAACTTTGTCGCCCTTGCAAGCGCCTTGCAAAATTGTAGCCGAAACCGCCAGCCATCCCTTTTGTGGTATTTCGCGGTTGAAAGATTCTATTTTTACATTTTTAATATAATATTCCGCCGGAGCGCCGGAAAAATAATCCATCTTAACTTCTTTTATATTATTTTTCTCTATAAATTCTGCCAGGCGCAAAATATCCTGCCCCCAGTCAAGGTTGGAATCCACCACCCATTTATAACCCTTATCAGGCCCACCCGCGATCTCGTTAAAGTAAGCAAGAAATGATGGATAAATAAAAACCACCGATAAAACCGCCCATGTAAAAAGAATCATGATTACAAAACACCTTTTTATTTTTCCCCAATATAAAACAAGCAGCTGCCAAAACCCGGTATAGTTAGGGATTCTTTCGGTTACGCCTCCTTTGATCCAATTTGCAATTTGCCGCGCCGCCAATGCATAGATAAATGGAATCGTCGGCAGTATATGCCGCACGCCAATATTTAGCCGCGAGTTTATTGAAAAAGACCAGTAAATTAAAATAATAATTATCATTCCCATTTCCGCGGAATTGTTTTTTATTAAATCAAGAGCGTCGGATAACCAATTTTTAATCGCTCGATTACGACAATGGTTAATGCATTTTTTAATCACCAGAAAAAAAGCAAAAAATAAGAGAATAATATAAGCTAACGGTTCTTTAATCAGATAAACAACAAGAAAGTACGTCATTGAACCGGCCGCTGAAACTTCACCAAGATAATAAGTAGTATTGCCACCACTAGAACGCTGGATAACCATTAAAAACCCCAGTAAATATTGTCCCCATGTCCTTAAATACGACACGCCAGAAAGCCAGATGTTAAAATCAACGAGCGGCTTAAACCCGAAAGTGCTTAAAATAAATGCCGTATCAATTTGCTGCTTTTCTGGTGGGTAGTTCCAGATGTGATAGCCGTAAACCAGTCCGACAACCACGTAAGCGATAATTAAAGAAAAAATAAATCCGCTGATGTATTTTCTAAACCAGAACCATTTTTTTTGATTTTGTGTCCCTTCGGGACATCTCCCGCAGGGAGAAACTATGGCATAAATTAAAATAATTAATCCAAAAATTGGCAGCAAAAGAAAGGTAGAAAATTTAGTTAAAAGTGCTAAACCAAGAACAATGCCAAAAACCCATAAATTTCTTTTTGTCGGCGTTTTAAGCCAATGATACAAATAATAAAAACTGATAAAAAACGCGGCCGCGGCGGCAACGTCGGTTGTTACAAGCCGTGTGTGGGCTAAAACGGTTGGTGAGAAGGAATAAAAAATTAAAGCAATAATGCCGACTAAATTGCCCCATAATTCCTTGGTAAACCGCCAAATATAAAATCCTAAAAGAATACCGATTAAAATAATAGGAATTCTTCCATAGCGCATAATATTTTGCGCGTCATTTCCGGAGTAGTAAAGTAGGTCATTGCCAAATTGAACATCGGTCTGCCAGCTCGGCGTTCTACTATTGATGTCCGACATCAATAGTGTGTTCCAGCCGGGACTTTGATAGGGGAATTTGATATCTAAAAGTAAAAGCGGCAAGGCGGCTAAATCTTTTACCAGGGGCGGATGTTCCGGATTAAGACGCATATCTTTTTGCGTCAGGTAGGAATATCCGGCCGGAAGATGGATTCTTTCATCGTAATTTGCGGTGTCATTCCACATGCTGGTTGTGGCAAGTACGCCAAAAACCGCTAAAAGAAAAAAAACAATAATATTGACAATTTTCATAAAGTATGATAAATTAATTAGTGAGGTGCCGTCGTGACGCAATGGTAGCGTAGCGGCCTTTTAAGCCGAGAGTTGGGGGTTCAAGTCCCTCCGGCGGCACCAAATCCCTTCAATTGGCCAGGCCCGTAGCTCAGTGGCAGAGCAGGCGCGCCTTATAAGCGCCAGGTCGGAGGTTCAAGTCCTCCCGGGCCTACCACTCCTTCGCTCAGCGAGCTATGGAGTGCGCGCAACCCCCGCAAACGCGGGGGAATTTCTTTTTATGGAACTATTAAAACGGGAGTGTTTAAATAAATAAATTCAACTTTTCCGTTCGAAAACTTTTTGTTTAAATCGCGAGGTAATTCTAAATCAAAATAAATCGGAGCGATAACCGTGCCATTTTTTCCTAAGTTTATTTTATCAAATTTGTCAAATTTCAAATAATTTATTTCTGATTTTTTATAAGTAAGAAAAAATACTGTCTGCGCGGAAATTGGCAAACCATTCTCCGTTGGCTGATCATTCGAAGGCCAAATTGCGTATTTTTTAACATCTTGAGGCAGTCGGTTAAGATAGTCGGCAATTTTAACCTGATTTTGCGAGAAGGCCTCGACAGTGTGAATGTCTGAAGCCCATTTAACAAAATACTTGTTAAATTCCGAAAAACCTATAAATAGTAAGAAAATAATCAGCAATATAAAAACTTTTTTATATCTTTGTACCTTTCCCCAAATCCAAACTAATCCAATTCCAGCAAAAACCATTGCTGCGGGCATTGCTCCCAAAGCCCGCAGGGCGTGGGGATTGCCCTCGGCTGCTAAAATATTTGGTAAAAGAAAAATGCCCAGCCACATCAGCATAAATTTTTCACTAAATCTTAAACGCTTAATACTAATACCTAATCCTATAAGAAATAAGATTCCTACCGGCCAAAATAATTGCGGTGAATTGGCAAAATTATGCCGCCAATTAAAATCTCCGATGATATTAAACATCCCAAGTGTTGAAACGATGCTCAATATGGCAGCTTTAAACGGATTTTCCGCCGACCAAATTGCCACTTGCCCGCTTCGGCCAAAGAAATCGCCGGGATTATTAAGAAAATAAAGCCCGATTGGCAAAGCAACGATAAAAGCTACAATTGCAAAAATCACAAATCCCAACCAAAGATTTTTCACGCGGCGCCTTATAAGATAAGGAATAAAAAACATGGCGACTAAAACTGGCGCGAATCTATATGAAATATAGGTGTAAAATCCTAAACCGAATAAAATCCCCGCAATGATAAAATCCGGTGTCCGACACCAAAATCCTCCGGTGTCGGACACCGGTTTTTTGTCTAGTCCTCGCCAAAGAAAATAAAAAGACCAAATTAAAAATGGCAGCATTAAACCGGCTCTGAAACCGATACGGCTGAAATTCACTGCCCAAAAACTAATGGCTATAAAAAAGCTGGAAGCCAAAGCAACGTGCGGGTTAAAAAGTAATTTGGTTAAAAAATAAAGGCCTAAAACGGCCAAAACCCCTGCTGCGGCAGGAAAAACTCTTAAAACCCATGGCTCTGTACCGAAAAGTTTAATTGCCAAAACGTCGAGCCAAACAATCATTCCTTCGCGGCCGTTGTTATTAGAATAAAAAACTCTGAAATTGCCTGATTCTAGAGAGGTAAGAGCATCGGCTCCATTCATCGCTTCATCCTGATAAAGTCCCGACGGAACTGAACCAAACTGCCAAAATCTAAAAAAAATCGCAATGGCGATAATTAAAATTAAAGAAAGCAGATACTTGTGTTTATAAATAAACTTTGTCATGCCTGCCATTATCAGTTATAATTGTAACATATGACTATCGAACAAGAAAAACAACATACGCCGGAAATTGAAGCATTAGTTCAAATTGCTTTTGAGAAGGGGATAAGTGAAGCAATAAAAGCGGCAAAAGCCAAAAATGATCCCCACCTTTTGGATGATTTTCACGATGTTTTAATTGACCGTTTTTATCAAAAATTAGTTGAAGCGAAAATCATTGAATAGCGAATCTGATACGAATAAACGAACATGATTTTTTATATTATCTTTATTCTAATAATCGCTATTACTTTATGGTTTGTCTGGTTTTTGTTTAACAGGGCCTGGCAAAAAGGATTAATTTTTAGCGCTTTAAATTTTGTGTTGCTTGAAGTTAAGTTCCCTCGCGTTCTTGAGGCAATTGACGCTTCAAAAGAAAAAGAAAAACTCCTGACAATGGAACAGTTTTATAATTCTTTATCAAGTATTCTTAGGGGGAAAAGTGGCTTATTTAAGCCAAAGCCATGTTTAATTTTTGAAATCGCCGTACCCGAAGAGGGTGAAGAAATCGGATTTTACGCGGCTATGCCAAAAAAATTTCAATCGGCGATTCAAAGGCAAATTCAAGGATTTTTCCCGGAAGCTGCAATTAACGCAGTCAATGATTATAATATTTTTAATAAAGAAGGCATAAGTATCGGTTCGGTTTTAAAAACTAAAAGAAATTATATCCTACCTTTTAAAACCTATAAAAAATTGGAAGCGAGCACCCTGGGGCTTATTACTAACTCTATGGCCTTGCTCAAAGAACGTGGCGAAGGAGTAGCGCTTCAAATTTTAGTAAAACCCACCAATGCATCTTCCAAAGGTGATGCCGTAAAAATTATTAAAAATCTTTTTGCCGGAAAAAGTTTAGATGACGGTCTGGGAGAATTAGAAAGTCCAATTTCTTTTATTGACAATGTCCGAAAATTTTTTAATGTTAAGCCTCCGGAGGAAGTAAAAAAGCCAACTGCAGTCGAGTTGACACCACTTGTTAAAGAACTTATTGAAGAAATAGACAATAAGGCCAAACACAATTTATTTGAAGTCAATATAAGAATATTAGTTTCGGCCGAAAATGAAGAAAGTGCTCTTCAAGTTTTATCAAATATTGAAAATGCTTTTTCCCAATTTGAGGCACCGGATTCAAATTACTTTTACAGTTACCGGCCGGTTAAATCGGTTCTAAAAAATTTAATTTATAATTTTTCTTTCAGAATATTTAATAAAAAAGAAACAGTTTGGCTTTCTGGAGAAGAGTTAACCAGTATATATCACTTCCCAATAATTAAAATTGAAACGCCGAAAGTAAAGTTTCTAAAAGCCAAGGCAGCAGCACCGCCGGCCGTTATGCCGTCCTCCGGCGTTATTTTGGGTAAAAATCAATTCAGAGGCCAAGAAGCGATTATTAAATTAAATCCGCTTGACCGCCGGCGCCATCTTTATATTGTCGGCCAAACCGGCACCGGGAAAAGTTATCTTTTGAGAAATCTGATTAAGCAAGATATTGATGGCGGCGCCGGCGTTGGCGTGATTGATCCTCACGGTGATTTGGTTGAAGCGATTTTGGGTCTTGTGCCGCGCCATCGTTATAACGATGTGGTCTTGTTTGATCCGGCCGATACCGAATGGCCGATTGGTTTAAATCTTTTAGAAGCTGCTACTCCCACCGAAAAAGATTTCGCTATCCAGGAAATGATTGCCACTTTTCAAAAGCTTTTTTTAGCCGAACACCTAGGGCCCGTTTTTGAACACAGCATGAGAAACGCCATGCTGACGCTGATGGCGGGTGACAGTCCGGGAACTTTAGTTGATATCCCCAGAATTTTTACCGACCCGGTATTCGTTCGTCAACTTTTAATAAAAGTCACCGATCCTCTGGTGCGGGATTTTTGGGAAAAAGAGATGCTGAAAATGTCGGAACAAACCAAATCGGAAATGATTGGATATCTAGTTTCTAAAGTAGGCCGATTTGTTGAAAATTCAATGATGAGAAATATAATCGGCCAAAGCCGTTCCGGAATTGATTTTAACGATATTATGAATAATGGCAAAATTTTATTGGTTAATCTCTCAAAAGGCCGAGTAGGAGAAATGAACAGCGCTCTTTTGGGACTGATCGTAACTGCTAAGCTTCAAATGGCGGCTTTCAGAAGAGCCGAAGAACGCAATGAAGAATCTCGTCGGGACTTTTACTTGTATATGGATGAGTTTCAAAATTTTACGACCGATTCTATTGCCACCATTCTTGCTGAAGCCAGAAAGTATCGCCTTAATCTTATTTTGGCCCATCAGTTTATCGGGCAACTTACCGATAAAATCCGCGATTCGGTTTTTGGCAATGCCGGCTCCGTTATCTCATTCAGAGTTGGGCCAGAAGACGCAAAGTTTTTGGTTAAATACTTTGAACCGGTTTTTAGTGAAACTGACCTTATAAACATTGATAATCGTCACGCTTACGCTAAACTTTTAATCAATGGCGCCACCACTATGCCATTTAACATCACAACCGAAGATTCTCCAGAGAGCAGTTTGGATGAAGCCGAAAACTTAAGAGAACTTAACCGGCAAAAATATGCCCGGTCGCGCGCTGAAGTAGAACAAATTATTAGTAATAGATTTGGAAAATAAAATGACTAAAAAAGATTTTTGGTTGGCAATTTTAGCCGGAGAAACATCGGCCTGGCTTTCCTTGCCGATACTGAAAAATTTGAAAATTTTTGATATTTTAACTAGTCGAGGGATAAATCCAATAGGTTTTTCTGTTTTTTGGATTTTCTTTATTCCCACCGGAGCAGTAATAGCGCTTAGTTTTTTTTATTTTTTGGCAAAATATAAAAACCGCGTTGGATTTTTTGAGCTTGGCAAATACGGAATTATCGGCGTTTTAAATACAATGCTCAACGCGGGAATTTATAATTTTTTTATTTTTATAACCGATATTTCTTTTGGTTTTATATTGGACTTGTTTTTTGTTGTCGCTTTTATTATTACCATCGCAAATAGTTTTATTTGGAATAAATTCTGGGCCTTTGCCGAAAACGAGGTGAAAGATATTAAAAGTGAAGCCATTAAATTTTTCACCATTTCTACGGCTGTAGCCGCGGTTAACGCAGTTATTTTACATACAATAGTAAACGTTATCGGCGCGCCTGTGGGGCTAGATCCAAAAATCTGGGCCAATATAGCATTAAGTTTTACTATCATTACCGCCTTTTTGGGAAACTTTTTTTCTTACAAATATATTGTGTTTAGGGATAAAAAATAAGGGGTTTAATACCCCTTATTTTATCAAAAGTCTTTAATCGATTCCGGCGGCCGGTGAAATTCTTCCATAAATGATTTGATTTCTGCTGATCTTATAGCGTAAGATCTATTGTCGTCTAAAGAAGTTTTAATTGCGGCTGTGCTAATGCTCATTCCCATCAATTCACCATTTTCATCGATTAAAGGACTACCGCTAAAGCCTTTCGGTATAGAAATATTGTATTCTATTACGGTAAATATCAGACCGTTGTCTTCTAGGGTTATTTTCATGTGTAAATTTCTAATATTGCCGTAAATAACTTGCCATAAACTGCCATAGCTGTTGCCAACTACAGCAATCGGTTGGCCGACGACAAAGTTATGAGTGTTGCCAAACTTTAAATAAGAAAAAACTATTTTCTCATTCTCAGGCATTATAGGCAGCATTACGGCTAAATCATTGTTCTCCTCAAACCGATCCAAAATTAATTCTAGTTTTTTGCCATTATACAGTTGTGCCCATAATCTTTCATAGTTTTCTACCGCATGTTTAGCGGTAATTAGTGTGCCCAGAGAATCTATAAAAAATCCACTGCCGCGAAAACCGGTTAAATCTTCTTTTAAATAAAGCGCCACCACGGCCGATTTGACGTTTTCAATTACTTCATTGGGAAAAGCCGCAAAAACAGACAGTGGGTAAAAGACAATAAAACAAACAATAGCCGCCAATTTTCTCATTTCCCGCTCCAATTTTTAAAGAGCAACTGCTTTAAGTAAATTTTAACACAAGCTGACAATTCTTATCAATTTTTTCTTACCATGATATACTACACTTAACTTAAATAAGTGGTTCATTAAAATAATTATTAGGAGGCAACTATGCGCGTAATCATTATCGCGGCATTTGCGATTTTTATTATTATTCCTTCTGTGTTGTCTGCGATTGACGAAAAGCCACCGCTTACTGTGAGTATTGTCGTGGATCCGCTTCTTTACGACCGCTTTAAGAGTCCGGAGGAGCTTGAGGTACACCTTCTCAACATCATCAGCCGCGCCTCGCTCATCTTCAACGCAGATATCGGCAGACAACTGGTGCTTGACGTAATCGAGGTCGGTCTTCCGCCGAATGCGGGACTCTCAATTGACGACAAGAGCGCTTTTGCGTGGTTGAAGGAGAAAGTAAAGAGACATCCGTCCCGATTCTGGGTTTTCCTCATTGACCGTCCGCTTGCTTCATGCAACATTTCAGGCACCTGGAGCGGTTGCGGGATGATGAATAATTCCATCTCCATAGTAGTGTACAATTCTGATCTTGCCCTTACCCTTCGGAATCTTCTTCACGAGCTTGGCCACAATTGCGGGGCGGATCACAGCGAATCAAAAATTTCTATTATGTATCCATGGGGCGGGAACAACGTGACCTACAGTGACAAAGTGGTCATCATTCGGGATACATGCGAGTGACAACAAGGCCCGAGGAACATATTTCACGGGTTTTTTATTTTTGCGACCTTTGATTGAATTCTTTTCGGAAATCAGCAACGATCGTTGGGATATTACGAAAACTAAATATCAAATTAGTATATCAAATTTTATTTTAAACGCACTAAAATCCTATAGGTCATTCGTGCGTTCATATAATATATTAAAATTATTTTCTTTCGAGAACGAGAACTAAGCGGGGCTCGCCATCGCCATAATAGTTTTCTATACGCGATTCAACAATAAAACCTAAAGATTTATAAAGTGCTAATGCCGGCGCGTTATCCGGATGGGTATCCAGTTCTATTCTTTTTGCGTCTTTAACTTCGTCCAATATCTGGATCATAACTTCGCGGCCGATGCCTTGTCCCTGAAAGAAGGGATTAATAGCTAATCCGTTTATGTAAACCCTGCCTTCTCCTTTTCTTTCGTAGGAAATGTTGCCGACTACTGCGCCATCTTTCTCAATAAGATAAACGGTATTGTTTTCAATTTCGTACTTCCACTCATCTTCCTTAAGCATCGGAGAATATATTTTCGTTCCGGCAACGCTCTTTTCAATTGATATCAATATAGGTATATCTGCGCTTGTGGCTTTTTTTAAATTTATTGACATATATTATTGTTGCAATTTTTGAATATAATCAACTCCGAGTTCTGAATATATAATTCCTTTTTCAACATTTTGTATCGCTTCTCTTACATGGTGCACCGTATTTTTCGGAAGAGCGCCTATTGGGAACCATTTGATGTCATCGCATTTATGAGATTCCATAATTTTTATTTCTCCGGACCATTTTGTGGATAAGAAAAATAAATCCGTCCTGTCGCCGGTTTCATCAATTTTTGTGCGGTACATCGTGTGAACTAGTGTGATGTCTTTTGGGGTAATATCAATTCCCAATTCTTCCTTCATTTCCCTTATCAATCCTTCTACTGGCAATTCCCCGGCTTCAACATGGCCGGCTGGAACAGAATACCACCCATCATAATAACCAGAACCTCGCCGTCGTCCAAGCAAAATTTTATCTCCTTTTTTAAGGAAAAGATAAACCGCTGGCACTGCTTTATTTCTTTCTTTTAGCATAATATTGGTTTTGATTTATGCATTTTTGTACATTTTAGGTTTTCTTAGTAATTTCATCAAAATCAGAATCCATCCGCCGAGAAATATCATAATTGGATTTATTAAAATATTGCTAATATCAAAATTTATTGTGGAAAATCCAAGAATAAACAATATGCCCGTGATAAATAATAGCTGAGCATTATTTAATGAAATACTGATATTAGTTATAGCAATATTGTAATTCTCTAACGCATTATTTTCTAATATTTGATTTGGTTCATTATTTCCTAATTTTTTTAAAAAATATAAGGACTTAAATAGTTCTTTGTCTGTAAAAGCGGCACGATAATGAATTTGATTCCATATAATAATCATAATGCCAGATGTAAAACTGAGCCAACTTATTAACAGAAATATTTTAAAATTTGCATTTGGTAATAACTTAATAAAAGAAAAACTTGCAACTAAAATCGCAGAAGATAATGTAATAAATAATTTTTCGCTATTATGAGAAATTTCGTATAATTTTTCAAATGAATCCAGGGACTCAAAAAGCCGTCTTTCTGATTTTAAAAGTCTATCTTTTGTTTTTTGAATAATTTTTGTATTTTTAAGACTGAAATTTTGCATTTTAATTTTTCTAATATATTAAATTAATGTATCTCAATCAACTGAATTAGTATATGACGGCTACCGAGCAGAGAATCCGTTTTTCGTTAAAGCCCATCATAAAATTCTCAATTTAATACCAATTCATCCAATAAAATAAAAGGGGTATTAAATTTTCTTGACATTCTGGTTTGGGATACTTTGCGCAACTATCCGTAGTAATATAAAAAGTTAAAAATAGTAAAACAATAAAAATAACTATAATATACACAAAAATATTTTTAAAATTTATTTTCATAGCTCGGGGGTAGGGATTCGAACCCCAATAAATACCTTCAAAGGGTACTGTCCTACCGTTAGACGACCCCCGAATATTATTTGTTATTAATTACTTCTACTACTGCTAGTTCAAGCGGCAGGGAGGGGATTGGGCTGCGCTTGATGTCGTTTTGGGCAATCATAAATATTTTTATCGCCCGGGCAGCGCTATCAATTGAGAATTTTTCTGCTTGTGTTTTAACGATTTCAAACTGGTCCGGCGTTAATTCTTGCGCTATTAGTTCCGATAAAGAACTTTCAACTTTTAGAAGCATTATTTTTCTTAAGTGATTAATGAGCGCTTTGGTAAAAACTTCTAAATCTGTTCCGCTTTCGCATAATTTTCCGATATAATCTATCGCTTCTTTGGGATTAGAAGTTGAAAGATGGTCGGTCATAATTTTTACTTTTTCAAAATCAACCGCGCCCAAAAGTTCTTCTATGTCTTCCTTAGCAATGATTTTATCACTCCAAACCCGAAGTTGTTCAAGCATTGATTCGGCGTCGCGATAACTGCCACCGGCAAAAGAGGCGACAAGCCGCAACGCATCCGGCTCAATTTTTATTTTTTCAGCCGCTATAATTTTTTCAAGTTTTTTGATAATTTCCGATACGGCAAGTTTCCTGAAAGGAAACGACTGAACGCGGGAAAGGATTGTTGCCGGAACTTTGTTAATTTCGGTAGTCGCCAGAACAAAAACGGCGTGTGCCGGCGGTTCTTCTAGAGTTTTTAGTAACGCGTTAAAGGCCTCTTTGGTTAACTGATGAACTTCGTCAATGATAAAGACCTTGTATTTTCCGGCAGTCGGAGCGAATTTTATGCCGTCGCGGAGTTCTCTTATTTCATCAATGCCGCGGTTACTAGCCGCGTCAATTTCTATAAGGTCAAGGTCGCCGCAGCCGAGCGATTTTGCGAGCAAGCGGGCAACGGTTGTTTTTCCGGTGCCTCGCGGTCCACTAAATAAATAAGCATGGCTTACGCGGCCCAGTTTTAAAGCGTTGGTAAGCGTTCGCACCACATGCTCCTGTCCGATAACTTCTTCCCAGCTTTGCGGCCGGTATTTGCGATATAAAACAAGATTCATCATATTTTACGGGTTTACATTATCATATTTTTAACATAAAATAAAGACATGAAAAATTATTCAAGAAACAACGCCGGAAAAGGCAAAACAACTTTTAGAACCGGCGACAAGTGGCGAGCCAGAAAAAATATTTTTACCCGCGATATTAAAAGTTTACATAGATGGAAAAGCAGATTACCCCAAAAAAAATCGGCTTAGCGCTAGGCGGCGGAGGAGCTAAGGGACTGGCTCATATCGGAATTATTAAAGCGCTTGAAACGGCGGAAATTAAAATTGATTATATCGCCGGTACCAGCATGGGAGCTTTAGTCGGCGGCTGGTATGCTGCCACCGGAGATATCAAGGCCTTAGAAAATTTTATCGTTCACATTAAAAGAGACAATATTTTTCCTATAAAAGAAATAATCAAGCGCAAAGACGGCGCGCTTTTTAAAGGAGAATCCATTGCTGATAAATTAAGAAAAGAACTAAAAAACATTAAAATTGAGGATTGTAAAATTCCTTTTACCGCCTTAGCAACCGATGCTAAAAACGGAGACGAAGTTCGCCTTAAAAATGGCGATTTAGTTGACGCTATCAGAGCTAGCATCGCTCTTCCGATAGTTTTCGCACCAGTGGCCGTTAGCAACCGGTTATTAATAGATGGTGGGCTAGTCAATCCGGTTCCAGCCGATGTGGTAAAAGATATGGGCGCCGAATACATTATCGCTGTTGATGTTTCAAGCAGATGGTTTGTAGCGCCTGAAGAATTGGTGACCACTCACGATATATATGGAGTTATTTCAAGCGCGCTTTCCATTATTGAATATCAAATCGCTAAAAATATTTTAAAGAACGCTAACTTAGTTTTGCGGCCGCCGGTAATAAACTACAATTGGATAGAATTTGATAAAGCTCAAGAAATAATTAAAAAAGGCGAAGAAGAACTAGAACTAAGCTTGCGGAAAATTCGCCGCAAAACCGGATACAAAAAACCGGCTCAAACTTTAGCCGAAAAATTCTTGGATTTCATACTAAACAAACCGGATTAAATTAATTTGATAAATATTTTATGAACGCACTAAAATCCTATAGGCAGTTTATGCGTTCAGCAAGAATAAATTGAATTAAATTTTTAAAAATTAGAAACCCCGGCGCGCGTCGCGCGCCGGGGCGGTTTGTCCGATGACCGGACTACTTCTTCAAGCGAGGAGTCACGGCCTTACGGCCGGCATTGAAATGATGCAGGAAACTCTCGG
>CAZBVM010000001.1:61630-86659 GCA_964495505.1 uncultured Candidatus Saccharibacteria bacterium
GGTTACCACTGACATGGATATCCTCACTTGCCTGGGGCCATTCGCAAGCATCCCGGCGAGTGTGACGAATGCCTCCATGGTGTTCAGGCCGCCAGCCACCAACTTCCCACCGTACTGGATGGCCACGCCACCCATGTCAGCCGTAGCAGCCTCGATCCAGATCTGTTGATTCTTCTTCGCGCGCTTATTCATCGCAGCATCCTCCAAATAATCGGAGAGTTTAGGAACTCATGCCGAGATTCAGCCCAATGCTGATTCAGCATGTTGATTACATTATACTATAAAAGTAGTAAAAAGTCAATAATTTAATCTAAATTGTAGCTTTTCCTGCGATCGCAGGAATAACGACATTTTTATTAAAAAACAGCTTCATTAAGGCATTTTTTAATAAGCTGATTTTTAGATTGTTAGTTCCATCCCATCATAAGCCAAATAGATATTTTTTGATTGTTTGCTGACTATTTTTTGAGCCAATTCGTAGTGCGGCCAGGCAATGCCGACTTGAGTGAGATAAACTTTTTTAAAGTTCAGTTCTTTTGTAAGTTTCAAAATTTCCGACAAACTCTGGTGAGTGGGAATAGGATTTTTATATGCCGCGCAATCCAAAATAGCCAAATCGGCGTTTTTAACCAATTTTTTCGATTCCGGCGGCATTATTTTAAAATCGCTCGCGTAAATCACGCGCTTTTTTCTAATTTCAAATAAAAATCCAAGCGTTAAAAATTTTGGATTAAAAGCGTGTTCCACACGAAAGGGAGTGACAGAAAAATCGTCAAAAATTATTTTTTTAAGCGGTTCAATTTCTTGATACGGAAAATCGGCCCAAAACGAATCTTCGGTTAAAAAATTTTTTGTATTTTTTTCTGCGTAAATAGTCGGAAGATAGAATTTTTTTGTTGACTCATAAAGCCGTTTTAAACCTCCAGCTGCGTCACTGTGACCATGAGTTAAAAAAATCGCGTTTATGTTTTTATCTTTTATCTCCGACGTTTTAGTCGGAGCTCCGACTCTTTCAAGACGTCGGAGCTGTTTTTTAATATCTTGTGACGCGTCGATTAGAATATTTTGATTTTCAAATTCAAAAAAAGCCGAGCTTTGAAAACGCGCGCTTTTACTTCCCGGTTTTCTGGCCTCTTTACAGACATACCAGTTGCCGCAGTTGGGGCGGGGAATCCGACCCGACGGTCCGGTTCCTAAAAATGTTATTTTCATACTTTATATGATATGATGAAATTAAAAAATTATGAAGTACGTTTTACCACAGTTACCATATGCTTATAGTGCGCTTGAACCATATATTGACGCTAAGACGATGGAGATTCATCACAGCAAGCATCATCGGTTTTATATTGACAAACTTAACACCGCTTTAGAAAAATATCCCTATTTAGCCGATAAAAAACTTGAGGAGCTTATAAAAGATCTGCCAAATTTGACTATAGATGAAGCCGATAAAAAAGCGATTCATAACAACGGCGGGGGACATTTAAATCACTCGTTTTTTTGGAATGTTATGAGTCCAGAAAAACAAATTGATGAAATGTTGATTGAAGAAATTAAAAAAACATTCGGCTCGGCGGAAGAATTTAAAAAAATCTTCAGCAATACGGCCGCTACTCATTTTGGCAGCGGCTGGGCTTGGCTGGTTCGCGACGAGCAAAACAAACTTCAAATATATTCACTGCCAAATCACGAATTTCCGTATCTCAAAAGTCACCAGCCGCTAATAGTCCTTGATCTTTGGGAACACGCTTATTATTTAAAATATCAAAACCGCCGAGCCGAATACATAGAAAACTGGTGGAATGTTTTGAAAATATTATAGAGGGTTGACCCAGTATATCATCTTGCCGATCACAAAATTACGGCGAGCGATAATTAATCTTTGTAATTTTTTACTAATTGGAGCGGCAATGCCAAATTTATTGGTTAATATTTTGTGATTGCGAGCCGTTCGGCAAGTTGTATTACTGGGTTGACAGATTCTGTAGATTTGATATAATGTGAGTAATGCTGAAGGCAGGCTGTATGGCTCCGAGGAGTGAGGGGAACTCCTATCCTCTTCGTAGGATGTTTGGGCGATGTCGCCACATGCCCGTCTCAGCAGTTGTTCTTCTTTCTCTTAACAAAGCCAAGTTCGGTGTGGGGACACAGGCCGAAAAGTCAGTCGCGTGAGGCCGCTATCACTTGCGCGACGCTAATACCGCAGGAGCGGCTGCAATACCAGACGTAAGGCCCCCCATACCGTTCATAAATCCCAAGCTGCGGCTTACCGGCTGCGGTTCGGGAGAGAGCGTCCTACCGCGACAAGCGGGATGGGCGAGCCAGGAGAGTGAGCCTCCTGGTAAGTATTTCAACCCCTTCGCCGTGGACCGATGGTCCTCTGTATCAATTACCGGCGGAGCATCTGACTCCGCCTGCGCGAGCTCACCGCGCAGGCCTTTTTTATTCTTCTTCAAGAAGAATAACCCTTCCGTAGCTCCAAAAGAGCGAAGGAGGGTATTCAATTATTTAAAACACTTCCGATAAAATCTTTGTGTCCATTTAAAAAATCCTTGGCTAACAAAACTTTTCCGCCCTCAAGCTGAAGTTTTTTTATTATTAAAACACCATCTCTGCATTTCACTCCCAGTAACACACCAACATTCTCAAGTATGTTGGTGTGTTGTAATACGTAGACTTCGCCGATTTGATGATTATTTTTATCTTCTGAAATGTCCGCTTCTATAATTTTAAGAATTTTATTTTTCCACATAGTCCAAACGCCTGGCCACGGATAATATGCCCGGGTCATTCTTTCCAAATCTTGCGCTGATTTTTCCCAGTTAATTTTTCCGTCTTCTTTTTTGATTATTTTAGTGTAAGTCGCCCTTGAATGATCTTGCTCAATCAGTTTTATTTTTCCTGAAATATAATCGGGAATAATTTTTATTAAAATTTCCGCCCCCAATTTCGCCAGTTTTTTAGAAAGGATTTCATATGTTTCGGATTTCGAAATTCGTATTTCGGATTTCCCCAGAAGGGGACCATGGTCCATTTTCTCATCAATTTTTATAATCGTTACACCCGTTTCTTTGTCACCATTTAGAATAACGCTTTGAATCGGCGAGGCGCCGCGGTATTTTGGCAATAGCGAGGGATGAACGTTAATAAAGCCATAACGTGGGATCTCTAAAATCTCTTTTGGTAAAATCTTTCCGTAAGCTGCGACTAAGCCCAAATCTGGTTTTAAATTTTTAAGTTTTTCTATCAAAACAGAAATTGACTCTTTGGGGTCGCGAAACACAGCTTGCGGTTCAAGCCCTATTTTTATTAATTTTTTCAAAATTGTCGTTGCAAAATCCGGAGTTCCAAAAAATACGAATTTAATCATTTTTTTCTTCAACTTTATAAAGTTTTTCGGCTTTGTCTATAAATAATATACCGTTTAAATGATCCATTTCGTGCTGGATAACGCGCGCCAGGAGCCCTTTAGCGCGGATTTTAACTGGCTCGCCATTTTCATTGAGTGCTTTGATGGTCAGTTTTTTTGGCCGCACAACCGGTCCCCATATTTTATTAACAGAAAGACATCCTTCCTCAAAAAGAATTTTATCCTCTGAAATATCTTTAATTTCCGGATTTATAAATGTGTAAATTTTATCTTCAACATTAACGGTAAATAGTCTCAAAGAATATCCTACTTGAGGCGCAGCTAAACCAATGCCGCCAACTTTTTTCATGGTTACTATCATATCGGCAATCAGTTTTTTAGTTTCAAAGCTTTTTGGATTTTTTACCAGTTCCGCTTTTTTTCGCAGAACCGGGTTTCCTTCTTGAATTATTTTTAATGTCTCTTCCATAAATATAGGTTTCTTTTTTTAAAATTCCCATAAAATAACGCCCCTTATCGTTGGCGCTGATTTTGCCTTCGTTGTAGGCAAGTTTTACTATGCTTAAAATACTCCGCAAAAACGATTCGTCATAAATCTTGGCCAATCTGAAATAAACTCCCTTGTGTTTAGGATCACCGAGCCCCTCAACCAAATCCCACGCTAAAACTTGATGTCTGGTAGTTAATGCCATTGTTCATAAATTACCATATTTGTTTACTTTTTACGATACTTAAAGTATGATTAAATAGTTTTATGCCTGCTCAAAATAAAAAATATGTCTATTTGGCGATTGTGGCGGTAGCTATAGTCACAGCGTTTGGCGCCGGTTTCATTTCTGGTTCAATAGAAAAATTGCCCCATCCGGTGCAGGGGATTGTTAATCGGGAATTCGGCCAGCCGAAAGAATTTGATTTTTCTCTGTTTTGGAAAACCTGGGACGAGCTTCACAACAAATTTGTAGACCAAGACACGCTAAAAGAAGATAAGCTGTTATATGGTGCCATTTCCGGAATGGTTAATGGGGCGGGGGATCCTTATACCGTATTTTTCCCACCGATTGAAACCAAAAGCTTTAAACAAGATGTTGACGGCAGTTTTGGCGGCATAGGCGCTGAAATCGGAAAAAGAAACGAATTTTTGGTAATAATAGCCCCACTTGAAGACACGCCAGCCCAAAAAGCTGGCTTGATAGCTGGTGATAAAATTTTAAAAATAAATAGCGAACCGACAGATAATATAACGGTAGAAGAAGCAGTTACAAAAATACGCGGTGAAGTCGGCACTAAAGTAACCTTGTCTATTTTAAGAGGCAACGACGGCGCCAAAATAAAAGATATAACCATTGAGCGGGCAACAATTAAAATACCAATTACAAAACTCTCGGCACTCAAAGATAATCAAATCGCTCATTTATCTTTTTACAGCTTTACATCAACCGCGCCTTTTGAATTTCAACAAGCGGCAACAAAAATTTTGGCAACCACAGGGTACAAAGGCATTATTCTTGATTTAAGAAACAATCCCGGCGGTTTTTTGGAAGTGGCGGTTGATATCGCCGGATGGTTTTTTAACTCCGGAGATCTTGTGGCAATTGAGCAATTTGGCAAGGCGGAAAATAACAATAAAACCGAATTTCGGGCCAGCGGTTTAGGCGGTTTAAAAAACTATTCCGTGGTAGTTTTGGTTAATCAAGGCACGGCTTCGGCGGCAGAAATTCTAGCCGGTGCGCTTCGCGATAATCGCGGTATCAAGCTGATAGGAGAGAAAACTTTCGGCAAAGGATCGGTTCAGGAATTAGTTAATCTTAAAGATGGTTCATCCCTTAAAGTTACCGTTGCTAAATGGCTGACGCCGAAAGGCGTATCCATTTCCGAACATGGTCTGGAACCAGATTATAAAGTCGTAATAACAGAACAGGATACCGAAAATAAAAAAGACCTCCAACTTGATAAAGCGGTAGAAGTTTTATCAAATATGATAAAATAAATTAAATTTTATGAAGGTTGTATTGTTAAAAGATGTGCTTAATTTAGGAAAAAGAGGGGATATAAAAAATGTTAGCGATGGTTACGGCCGAAATTTTTTGCTTCGTCAAAAATTGGCTAATATTTTAACACCGCAACTTCAAAAAACGTTAGAATTAGAACGAGAGAAACAAAAATCAGTTGCCGCAACGTTAAAAGAAAATTCAGAACTGCTCAAGAAAAAAATCCAAAATTTAAATTTAGTATTTGAAATTAAGACAGGGGAATTAGGCCGGGTTTTTGGCTCTATAACGCCGTTAAAAATCATAAGTGAATTAAAAAAACAGGGAATAAGTTTGAAAAAAGAGCAAATACCAGCCAAACCAATAAAAACATTGGGAAACAGCAAAATAAAAATTAAATTACATCCCGATATTGAAGCGTCTTTAAATATCCTGATTAAACCGACAAACGATAAAGGTAATTAAAAAACATTGATAACTTTAACAATTTTTCTTTGGCCATTAAAGCGTTTTAATTTTTTTTCAGTAAATTTAACGACTCCGCTTGAAGTGGCGTAAAGCGTGTCATCGCTGCCTTTCATAACATTTTTGCCGGAAACCCATTTACTGCCTCTCTGGCGCGCCAAAATAAACCCAACCTTAACAGTTTGGCCGTTAAATAATTTTATTCCCAATCTTTTTGATGCCGATTCGCGGCCCAATCTGGTCGAACCCGCCGCCTTAGTATGTGCCATGTTTCAAATTAAAAATTCAAAATTCAAAATAAATGTATCAAAATATTAATTTAAAGTCAAGATTGAAAAATTTAGTAGAGCGGGGGAGGGAATATCAAGATATTATATTTGCCGCGTTAATTTTGGTGTTGATATTTTTTATCGGCTTAGGAATAGGACTACTAATTAGGCCGGATAAGCCAACACAAATTATTATTGATAAAAATGTTAAAATCGGCCTGTCTGCGGAGCAAGCCCCGCAAAGATATTCTGCGGGGCAAGCGGAATTTTCTGAAAATTCATCTAAATCATTGAATTTTATCGGCGGCAACTTTATCGCTTCAATTAATGGCAAAAATTATTATCCAAAAGATTGCGCTTCGGCAAAAAGAATTAAGGAAGAAAATATAATTTGGTTTAACAGCTCCGAAGAAGCAGAAAACCAGGGATACGCTCCGGCTAAAAATTGCCCCTGAACAATAAATAATATAAAATATTAAGTATAAATATTAAAATATCAATATATGAAATTTTTAGCCGGACTTTTGGCGCTTATATCTAGTTTTTTCACGGGGGACTCACCATCCAAATCCCAGCTGCCCGTGCCTTTAAATACTGCCATAATCGCATATCACCAAACCTATTTCGCGCCTGCGGTGGCAGAACCGGGGAATTTTCCGTTTACTAAATCGGTAAAAATCGCGGAAAATTTTCCAATTAAAGCGCCTTCAACTCCAATTTTACCTCTGGTCCCCGCGCCCATGCCAATCGCGCCGCCGCCAGTTCCAATCATTGTTTTACCGCCCGAAGATCCGTATGTAGTAAAGACGGAACCAATAATTAACTGGCTTAACACGAATTTTGGTTTTACGGGAACAAGTTCCGAAGGCGATCGTACTCTTCCGGAACTTACATTTGACAGAGAATATTGGCGAATGGAAGTTTTTGCGTACTGGGCTCCGAATGTGGTGCCGCCAAAACCGGCTTTAGAAAAAGATTATGTCAAAATAGAAATCTATGAAGCGGGGACAAATAAACTTATCTATACAATAACATCGGGTAATGAAGAATCATCTCATAAATTTCAATCGTTTAGAAAACCGGGGAAATATTACTTAAAAGTATATTCTAAGTCGCCAAGCCAATGGGAAATAACTTTTACCGTCTCATCAAAAATTGCGCAATAAAATATGAAGGGGAGAAGAAGTTTTTAAATTAATACAACGTCGCACAGACAGATTGTGCGACATTTTAATGTGCGCACAATCTGGCGGTATTGTCCGACATTAGGGAATTTAATAATATAATGTCGGACAATACACATTTTGCGACGCATGCCTACTTTTGAGGGCAAAAAAGTTCTTTTGCCTTGTTTTCAACGGGCGTTTTAATTAAATCAAGCGCCTCATATAAAACTTTGTCTTTTATCTCCCCTATTTTTGATTTAATTTCTCCTGTTAGTTTAGATTGCAATATGTCATTGATTTTCGGTTTTACTGTTTCCGATTGATTTAAAGCTTGATTTAAAAACAACTTAGCGATATTAAGACCGGCCGGAATGGCATTGCCTCCGCTTTTTAATGAAAGCGATTTTTCTGTGTTAAAAACAAAATACGCTGAAAAAATCGCTAAAATTACCGCTAAAATTATTAGTGTCTTCATTGGTTACATTTTAACATATTATTGTAAAAGATAATCCAATGGATTAACAGAACCACCTATGGGTAAAAGACCGAACCAGCGTTTTTCTGTTTTAAAAGTGTTGGTGGAATAAACAGTAAAATGCAGATGAGGGCCAGTTACAAAGCCGCTTGAACCTTCATAACCAATGATTTGGCCCTGGCGAATATATTCGCCGGTAATGGCTATTTTTGCGGAAAAATGGGCATAAAGCGTTGTTAACCCATTGTTGTGCCGAATAGCCAGCCATTTGCCATACGCGTAACGGCCATTGTCTCCAGAAGCGATAACTGTGCCATCAAGTGACGCTCTTATCGGAGCTCCATAGTCAACAGCAATATCAATGCCATTGTGAAATTTATAAGCATCGTTATAAAAACCAGTCACAAAAGTTGGCCCATACCCTTGGGTCAGCCGCCCCAAAAGCGGCCAAGCCAGTTCACCGGGCCGCGCCGGCGGCACCCCGGTAACTTCCCCGCGCAATTCATTTTCCAATTCTAATATCTCTTTCTGAATTTGCGCTTGTTTTACCTGAATCTGGGAAATAATTTTTTGATATTCAGCTTCCTGATTTTTCGTTTCTTTAAGCAGGATGTTTTTTTCCTGTTTTTGGCTTTCCACTAAGCGGCTTTTTGATTGCAGTTCATTTTTAAAATCAATAAAGTCCCCTTTCAATTTTTTCTGACCCGAAAGTAAATCTGTTAATTCCAACTTGTCCTCTGCGAGAATTTTATAATCGATATAAAGGCTGTCAGCGACACTCGCAAGATACTCGCTTTGGCTTAAAAAATTAGAAAGTTTCTCGCTTTGAAGAAAACTTGCCAAAAACCCGCGGTTGTCGGCATAAGCTAAGAACCTGAAAGAACGCGCCATTGCCATTTGACGTTCTTTTATTTTTTGTTCTTTCTCATTTATTTTTCCGGAATATAACTTAATATTCGCTTCGGTTTTAGAAATCTTTGCCTGAATTATTTTCAAATCCATCTTAAGCTTATTTATTTGCGACTCTATCAAATCAATCTGGCTTTTTAGGGTATTTGCTTGGTTTTCAGTTTTTAAGAGCGCGCCTTTATATTTATCAAGTTCCGTTTCTAATTTTTTTATTTCCGCCTCTTTTAATTTTATTTGCTCCAACAGAACCGCATCATCGTTTGCCTCGGCAAAAGAAATTCTGCCTATTAATAAAAGTAAAAATACAGAAATAATTATAAAGCGCTGTTTCATAAATTTTAAAATTCGGCCTAATTTTACGCCAACTTTTTAATAACGGTCCCATATCAATGCCCGTTCTATGCGCTTAATACTCTCTTTTTTCCCTAAAATTTCAAGTATTTCAAAAGGTCCCGGAGATTTCTCTAAACCGGTAAGAGCCGCTCTAAGCGGCCATAGTAAGCGGCCCTTATCTTTATTTTTAGCTCTTTCCGCTTCAATTAGAAGTGTTTTTTCCAAACATTCTTTTTTAAAATCATTTTCCGGAATGTCTTTTAAAACACCGAGGGAAACATTCAGAGAAATAGTCACTTCCTTAAACGACATATCGCGCCACACTAAAATTTCCGAATGATATTGGGGAATTTTAAAAAAATATGCTGCCCTATCCCCTATTTCACAGAGCCGCTTAATGCGCGGCTGTTCCAGCGCGACTACTTTTTTAACATATTCAAAATCGTATTTATCTTTTTCAATCAGCCCCACTCCTGTGAGGTATGGAATGATTCTTTTTGTGAGTTCATCCAAACTAAGCTGACGTAAATAATGGCCATTCAACCAATCTAGCTTTAGATTATTAAAAATCGCTCCGCCTTTTTGAACTCTTCTTAAATCAAACTCTTTAATTAATTCCGCTAAAGTAAAGATTTCCTTGTCAGTCCCCGGATTCCAACCTAAGAGCGCTAAAAAATTTACGATTGCTTCGGGGAGATAACCCATCTCGTTGTATTCCATAACCGATACGGCGCCGTGACGCTTTGAAAGCTTTGATTTATCCGGTCCCAAAATCAATGGCAGATGAGCATATTCTGGCGCCGAAATATTTAAATATTGCTGAATTAAAATTTGTTTTGGGGTATTGGGAATGTGATCTTCGCCCCGTATAACATGAGAAATTTTCATTTCGTAATCGTCGATAACCACGGCAAAATTATAAAGCGGCTGAAACTCTCCCCTCCCCAACGCTTTTGCCAAGCTAAAATCGCCGCCCAAGGTGTCGGAATTAAAACTGATTTTTCCCCTAATTAAATCAGTAAAAGAAATCTCAAAATCAACCGGAGTTTTAAAACGAACTATAGCGTTTTCCTTTACAAGCCGCCTCAATGCGTCGGTTATCGGCAATTTTCTAAATTCACAATAATGAGCCGGATTTTTTTTGATTTTAATTTGCTCTTCATATTCCTTATCTAAAAATTCTTTACTGTGAAAACAATAAAACGCGCTGCCGTCATCAATAAGTTTGTTTAAATAGCCGGTATATAAGTCCAGCCGCTCGCTTTGACGGTAAAATTCATCCCAGCTTAAACCCAACCAACTAATACCTTCTAAAATATCTTTTTCATATTCAGGTTTTGAACGCTCTAAATCTGTATCTTCAATACGTAAAAGAAATTTTCCATTATTGGTTTTAGCAAATAAAAAATTAAAAAGGGCTGTTCTGGCACTGCCAATATGAAATGGTCCGGTTGGACTCGGTGCAAATCTGGTTCTTATTTTTTCTCTTTTTAACAAATTTTTTAAGTTAAACATTTTACCGAGAAATTAAATTTAGTAGTGCTTGAGCAATAAGTTTCGCAGCATCAGGTGTAGCGAATTCTTTGGCACGTTCTTCCATTTTTTTCTTTTTTTCAGGATTATTTAATATTGAAGCGATTATTGAAAGCACGAGATTTGGCGTTAAATTAGTTTCTTCAATAATTTCGGCTCTTTCATCTTTAAAAACATAAGCATTTCGACGGGCATGATCGTTTGATGAATTAGTAATGGGAATTAAAATGCTGGCTTTGCCCGCCGCAGCAATTTCAAAAATAGAACCAGCGCCGCTTCTAGAAATTACTACATCTGCTGAATGCATAGCAGCTATATATTCCGGCTCAACCAAAAAATTTACCGGATGATAAGAAATGAGTTCTGTGCCAGTGACACCCTCTAAAACTACCCGTGATTCGTTAAAAACGCTATTATAATTTTCATCACCTGTTTGGTGAATAACTTCAGCTACTTCAAGTAAATTAGGCAATATGTCTAAAACGATATTATTTATTTTTTGAGCTCCCTGTGAGCCTCCTAACACCAATATTACCGGTTTTTTTGTTGTTAAATGCAACATAGCGCGTTCTTTTTCTGGATTTGAAGGCGAAAAAAAAGCATCTCTTATTGCCTCGCCGGTAAAATAGGTTTTATTACTGGGAAAATGCCGAGCGGCTTCATCAAAGGAAATGGCGATAAAAGTAGCAAAGGGGGCAAGTAAACGATTGGCAAAACCCGGAGCGCTGTCAGATTCGTGAAGAATTATCGGTATATGGTAAAGCCATCCGGCTAAAACGGTGGCTATACTGCCGTAACCGCCTTTACTAAAAATAGCATCTGGCATTATGACCAAAACTTTCCAAAGCGCTTGTATAAATCCTATAAATACTTTAAATAAATCAATAAAATTTTTAAAAGATATATATCGCCGCCATTTGCCGGTTACTAAAATTGTGTAATGAAAATTTATTTCTTCTCTTTCCAAACTGCTTTCAAGAAATAGGCCTGGACCTAAATAATAAACCTCTGTTTCTCCATAATCTCCGGATTTTGATAATTCAACTATTTTTCTGGCGACGGCAACAAGCGGAAATAAGTGTCCGCCAGTTCCGCCTCCGGTTAGTACAATTCGTATCATATGTATCTTGAAATATTAGCTACAATGCCGGCTCCCGCGAGATTCACAACAAACGCCGAACCGCCATAACTGATAAAAGGTAGAGGCACGCCGGTTAGAGGAATAATTCCCGATATTGCCGCAATATTTATAAAACTTTGAATTACTATCCATGAAGTAATGCTGATTGTTAAAAGTTTCGGGAAATACTCATTGCTTCTTAAGGCGATTCTAAAACTAAAAATTATAAATAGAAAGTAAAGCAATAGAGTAAAACTTACGCCCAAAAGACCTGTTTTTTCTGCTAAAACTGCAAAAATTGAATCCCCGATGGTCTCAGGCAAATAAGTTGAAACCAGATTTTGATTTATACCAATTCCACCAATACCTCCTGCTCCGATAGACGTTAAGGCCTGATTAATTTGATAAGCTGCCCCCTTGATATCGTTTTGAGGATTTAAAAATGTTTTTACTCTTTCTGTCCCATAGGGTTTCAAAAAAATAAAGATTGAAAATAATATTAGACCACTTAAGCCAATAATGACTAGGTGACGTGATTGTCCTCCAGCTGCGAAATAAGTAGCGGCGGCCGATAAAGCGATAATACTGAAAGTCCCAATATTGGGCTGCAGAAAAAGCAGAAAACCGATAATACCGATAATTATTAAAAAAGGCAAAAGGCCAGAATTAAATTTTTGCAGTTTGTCTCTTCGCGAGTCAAACCATGAGGCCAGATAAATTAAGAATGATAATTTAAGAAATTCACTTGGTTGAAAAGATATAGAACCAAAACTAAGCCAGCGCGTTGAACCACTGTGAGATAGTCCTAATGCGGGGAAAAAAACCAAAAGAAGAAGACCAATAGAAAAAATTAAAAGAATAAAACTATATTTTTTAAGGAATTCCAATGGTATTTTGAAAAAAATAAAAAAACTTACAACCCCGATTAGGACTCCTTTGAAAAGCTGTTCTTTTAAGTAATACTGAGGATCGTTCCACTTCTTTTCCCCGACAACAAAGGAAGCAGAGGAAAGAATAAAAAGACCGAAAATTAACAGTGATATTACAATTAAGAGAAACTGCCAATCAACATTTTTGGGTTTTATTTTTTTAAATTTCATCTTAATATTTGTCCCAAACCTTGGTTTATAATCCTTCCTAAAGATAATGCAACTTGACCGTTAATAATAACCGAATGAACACCTTGCGCGTATTGAAAAGGATTCTCAAATGAAGCTAAATCTTTTACAGTATCAAGGTTAAAAATTGTAATATCGGCAAAAAAGTCCTGCCTGATTATGCCGCGAGACGACAATCCGATTTTAAGAGCCGGTAGGGCGGTCATTTTTTTAATTGCTTCTTCTAGGCTGATAATACTTTTTTCGCGGACATAGCGGCTTAAAACCCTTGGAAAACAACCGAACGAACGGGGGTGAGCCAAATATCCTTCGCGAACGTCGCTTAAGTTATAGGCCGCGCCATCTGAAGCTATTATTGATAACGAACTTTTTATAGCTTTAATAAAATTCTCCTCCGATAAACCAGGTAAAAAGACGGTTAATTTACCCTCAGCGGCTATTAGAAGATTGATAGCGGTTTCTAAAATATCAGTGCCTTGATTTTGAGAAATAACAGCTATGGTTTTGCCAATAAAAGTTTTATCAATATCGCCACTGGCAATAATAATATCGCCAAAATCTTTGCCTCTTATTTCTTCTATGAGCCGTTTTTTGAATTCTTGATTTTTTAAATTTTCAACTAACTTGGCTTGGCCTCCAACGGCAATCCAGTCCGGTAGTAGGGTATAAAAAACGGTAGCAGTTGAGGTGTAGGGATAAATATCAAAATTAATATTAATCCCCTCTTCCGCCGCTTTTAAAATCGCTTCCAAACTTTTATCAAATAAATTCCAGTTTTCTTTACCGACGGATTTTAAATGCGATATTTCAATGTTGGTTTTAGTTTTTTTAGCCACGTCAATCGCTTCTGAAACGCTTTCGTACAGCATGTCTTCTTCGTTTCTTAAGTGAGTGCTGTAAACTTTACCCGGCTTAAGAACCGATACAAGGGAAATAATTTCGTGCGTAGTTGCCGATTTGACATGAGAATAAATTAGTCCGGTTGAAAAACCCAGAGCTCCATCCGACAAGGCTTCCGAGAGCAAATGCTTCATTTGAGCTAATTCATGCTCAGTCAACTCTCTGAATTCATCACCAACAATGTTGCGCCGCAAAGTGGCATGACCTACTAGTGTTCCAAAATTTAAAAGTAATTTTTTTCTTTTTGTTTCCGCAAAAAAATCGGAAAGTGTCAGCCAATTTACATTAATTTTTTTGACATCCGCCCATTTTTGAATGGTGGTGATAATATTACCGTTAGTAAGTGGCGCTAAAGATGAGCCGCAGTTACCACCGATAATAGTGGTAACGCCTTGATACAATAAACTCTCCGCATTCGGATGACTGAATAAAGTCCAATGTCTGTCAGAAGCGTTATTGATATCAATAAACCCCGGTGCAACATATTGATTGGTCGCGTCAACTATGGTTTTAGCGCTCGGTTCACCTAATAAGCCAATTTTCTCTATTTTACCGTTTTTTATCGCGATATCGGCGTGATACGCTGGTGTCCCCACGCCATCTACCACAATCCCATTTTTAATTAAAATATCTAAAGCCATTACTCATATTATACAACAAGGACAGCCAAAAACAAAAACCGCTACTTAAGCGGTTAATTGGCGACCCAATTACTATGACATTCCGGAGCCCACTTTTGAGTCCAGCCATGCTTTTTTACTATTGTATCCTGACACAACCTTACCTTATCTAAATATTTGATCAGCAATTCTTTATAATGCCTAGACTGGACCAAAATTTCTATGCTTTTTAACTGGCACCGCTCAAAGCGAAGAGGATGTGGATTGTCATAGCATGTCGATCGATTACTGATTATTCCAGCTACATTGTTTGGTAAAGCGGGATCTATGTGAAGAGTTAGTTTGTTGTAATTATTTAAATAAAAAAGAACATAAAGAATTCCTCTCGGATTCAACGCCTTGTTGTTTTCGGGCGCATAAAAATATAATACTCCGTTTTCACCGTCTGTAGAACTAGCTTCTGTCGTCCCAATCCCCGTAAAATAAACTTGATTTTCGTAATTATATGCTTTTTCGCGTTCTATTCTGAAGCCCAATGGATTAAAGATTACAATCGTCACAAGCGCCGATAATGCAAGTCCAAATCCGGTAAAAAACGCTCTCATTGCTCCCTCCTTATACATGGTTATTTTAAAAAACAAGTCCGATCCACACATGATATCTCCTACATATTTGGTTGTCAAATTTTGTTTTTTTCAATTTAAATAAACAAAAATAAAAAATCAACGCATAAATTTCCGATCGGAAATAACTGCGTTAATTACATTTTTGAAGCTATTTTTTTTTCCAATTTCCAGTTTTATTTATTTCCCCAAAAGGCCGATGATGAGACCGATGGTGGCGGCAACGGCAGAGATAATCCAGAAGCGCATTGTAACTTTTGTTTCGGGCCAGCCAAGCGCTTCAAAATGATGATGAATGGGTGTAGAGAGAAATATTTTTTTGCCTCTAATTTCTTTTGACAGCATCTGAACAATCACTGAACCAGACTCTAAAACCAAAATAAAAGCAATAAGTGGTAAAAGCATTGCCGAGTTGGTAAGCATAGCGACAATGCCCAAAGTAACTCCAAGCGACATCGCGCCAGTATCTCCCATAAAAAATCGTGCCGGGTAAATATTAAACCAAAGAAAAGCTAAAAGGGCGCCAACAATAACGCCGGTAAAAGCTGCTAAATCATAGTGTTCTTGGATAAAGGCTAATGCTCCCAAAGCAGCGAAAGCAAACAAAAGAACTCCGCCGGCTAAACCGTCTAAGCCATCGGTTTCGTTGGCGGAAAATGCAGTAGCAACAATTATAAAAACGAAAATAGGCAAATACCAAAGTCCGACACTGAAATTACCAAAAAACGGTACGTAAAAAACATCCCATCCGAGTTTAAAATAAAACCAGAAAGCACCAGTGGTAGCAATAATAGTGTAAAGCGCAATTTTTTGTTTCATTGAGAGTCCCCCGCCCTTAGGTCCAACTTTAAAAATCCCTAGTAAATCATCGGCAAATCCTAAAATCGCGGAAAAAACTAAAGCGCCCAAGGGCAAAAAAGTTTGGGAACGACTTAAAAAATTAAGATGGTTAAACAGACCGTCAAAAAATAACGAAAGAAGCCAAAATCCTAGTGCTAAAATTAATACGGTGCCCCAAACTAAAACGCCGCCCATGGTCGGCGTGCCTTCTTTGCTTGAATGAATTTTAGCAAATACCGGAACACCCTCGGTTCTGATTTGTTTTCCTAATCGGTATTTAAATAAAAAATGAGTTAAAAGTGGCGTTAAAAAAAACGCCACTAAAAAAGATACAGAAGTTAAAATTAAAAGACGTGTTATTTCCCCCATATATACGCTTCCTTAAGCCACTGGATTAATTTTTCCGACTCGCCGAACCGATCCGGCGATCCCAAGATAACAGTAATTATATTATTTTTATCGCCGAAACGAAAGCCTGATATGAGAAGTATGAGCGCTCCTCCAGCTTTATCGGTATAGCCGGTTTTACCGGCTTTTACTTCGCTTACAGCGCCTAAAAGCGCGTTGGTATTTTTAAGCCGGTGCGCTATTTTTCCGTCTGCGGAATAAACAACCATATTTTCAGTTTTTAAAATATCAAATACGGTCGGATAATTACTTGCGAGATAGCTAAAAATTTTGGCGACATCAACAGCTGTTGAGTAATTATTATCTTCATCTAAACCGTCAGAATTACTAAAATGCGTGTTTATAAGCCCTAATTCTTTGGCTTTTTTATTCATAATGGAAACAAAGCCAGGGTTTCTATCAGCCAAAGCTATTGCGGCATCGTTTGAAGAATCTATAAGCATCATGTCTAAAAGAGAGCGCGCGGTTATTTCTTCAGACGGCCTTAAATCCCCTCTTGAACCCTCTCGCTTTATGGCCACTACTGGTACCCTAATAACTTCTTCCAAATTATAATTTTCCAAAACAACAATAGCAGTCATAAGCTTAGTAAGCGACGCCACCGGCCGCTTCATTTCCATATTTTTGTTGTAATAAATCCTTTTGCCGTCGGTTCGCATCGCCAAGGCCGCCTCGGCGTTAAGTTCCAAAACCGGCACCTTCCAATTTCGCCGCGGCAGCGTGTTTTCGCTGTCTTTTAACATAACAATTGTCGGCGGCGTAAAATTAGATAAAGCCGTCGGAGTTGCTTTTGGCTGCCTCAATTCCGCTTCCGGGTCTAGTATGATACTTTTTTTCTCTGGCGAGCCAAAGTACCAAACAAAAAAAGCGACAGCGAGAATCAAAGACATTTTCAAATAAAATTTTTTATCGTTATTCACTTTTATAAAATTTAATATCTTTATTTTCACGTTTTCCTCGCTCGCGAGAGCGTGCTCGCTTCAGGGATTCGCCCTCGCTCTCTGTAATCATGTATTAATACATGATTACAGAACCATGCCCGCTCGGGCTCATAACCCGCTTTGAAAACAAAGATATTAAATTTTTAATGATTTATTTGTTATTTTTTAATTCATTGTAATTCGGTAATTCTTCTAATTTAGTTAATCCTAAATGTTTCAAAAAATCAAATGTAATATTGTAAATATAAGACCGGCCGTCTTGCGGATTATTTTTTCTCTCAATGAGACCTCTGATTGCCAAGCTCTGTAAAATAAAGCTGCAGTTTACGCCGCGCCAATTTTCAATCTCCACCCGGCTTATCGGCCCGCGGTAAGAAATAATTGCCAGTGTTTCTAAAGCGGCTTGGGATAAATCTTCTTCAAAATCGCTTTTAACAAGTTTTTTAACTATTTCAGTTGACTCGGGTGAAGCAACAAGCTGAACTTTTCCATCAAAAAATACAAGTCGCAGTCCCCTTTTGTTTTTTTCATATTCATCCGAAAGCGTTTTTAGAGAACTCAAAATATCGTCCTCAGTAAGTTCTAGAACTTCCGTCAGCTTTTTAACGGCTACCGGATGACCCGCGGTGAAAAGTAAGCTTTCTATTTGCGATTTGATATTCATCCCGATACCGTCTTTTTAACCTTAATTTCACCGAATAATTTATCCTGTGAAACTTCAAGAAGTTTTTTTCTAAAAAGCATTAAAATCGCGAGAAAAGCCAAAATAATATCAATTTTTGCTTTTGTGGTGAGCGTAGTTGAATCAGAAATTTCATTAAAAGACATTTCTGCCACCGTACTAATTCTCTCCATTAACTCTTCTATTTTTTCTTCAAGAGTTATGATTCTCGCGACGCTCTGCTGCTCTAATTTTTCAAGCTGGGGAAGAGTTTTTAAAAATGATTCATAAATTAAAAGGAGTTCTTTTTTATCTAAACTTTTTGAAGGGTAAAATACAACGGGCAGGTTAATGAAATATTCTCTCGAAAAGTATGGCGGCCGCTCTTTCGCCCATCTGCCAAGCTCTCGGCCAAGCAATTTAATCTGCTGGTAAGTTTTGAGCCGACGCTCTAAATCTTTAATATCTCCCTCTTCTTCCTGCGTTAAGGCCAGGTTGGGCAAAAGTGAGCGGGATTTTATCAAAATCAGACGACTGGCCACCACTAAAAAATCCGCTATGATTCTTTGATATTCCGTGCCGGGCGTATTTTCCGATATTGCATTATTTTCAAGTTTTTTAAGATATTCTAAAAATTGGTCGGTGACCTGGCTTAAAGAAATCTCGTTAATTGTTAACTTCTTTTCTTCAATGATAGAAAGAAGCAAATCAAGCGGCCCCGAAAATTTTTCCAAACTTACTTGGTATGTCATTTTTTAATTTCAATATGAAGTTCTTTAAGCTGTTCTTTTGATACCGATGATGGCGCGTCCATAACTGAAGTCTGCCCTCCGGAACTTGCCGGAAATGCAATGACTTCCCGAATATTTTTCTCTCCCAAAATCACATACACTAAACGATCCAAGCCGGAAGCAATCCCCCCATGAGGAGGAGCGCCATATGTGAAAGCATCAAGAAAATAATCAAAAGATTTTTTCTGTTCATCGCTAAAACCTATTAAATTAAAAATCTTTTCTTGAATTTTTGGGTCGTGAATTCTTACACTTCCACCGCCAACCTCAAAACCATTCAAAACAAGGTCGTGTTGCAAGCCGCGCACCTTAGTGGGATTACTATCTAAAAGAGAAATATCATCGGGATGCGGAGCAGTAAACATATGGTGAGATGGCGCGAATTTAGCCGAACCAGAACCATGAAAAAAATCTTCTTTTGTCTGTTCGGTAAAAAGTGGAAAATCAATTACCCAAGTGAAGGCCAGTTCATCTGGATTATCCTTATCTTTTCTAAAATCCGGTTTGTCATTGCCGTATTTTTTCTTGGCTTCTTTATGAGAAAGCCGCGGCCAAGGCGAATGAGTTATTTTCTTTTCAGGAAAGATTGTTTCAACCATTTTGGTTAATAAATCTTCAACTAATTGCAAAATATCTTCCTGTTCAACAAAAGACATTTCAATATCGATGTGAGTAAATTCGCCGTAAGCGCGGTCCGCTCGAGGATCTTCATCGCGGAAACAACGGGCCAGCTGGAAATACCGTTCGATTCCGGCAATCATCAGAAGTTGCTTATACTGTTGAGGTGATTGAGGCAGAGCATAAAATTTCCCCGGCTGAAGGCGGGACGGAACCAAAAAATCGCGCGCGCCCTCTGGTGTAGATTTGGTTAAAATCGGGGTTTCTATCTCCCAAAATCCTTTACTACTAAGATAGTTGCGTATAAATTGGGATGCTTCATGCCTCAGCTGTAAGTTGCGTTGCATCCGGTTGCGCCGAAGATCAAGATAACGATATTTAAGCCGTAGTTCTTCATCAATTTCTTCACTGATTATCTCCAGAGGAAAGAGCGGAGTTTTGGCTTCGTTTAAAATTTCAAGTTCTTCGGCGGCAAGTTCAATGCCTCCGGTTTCTATTTTAGAGTTTTTGAGATTTTCCGGCCGTTTTTTGACCGTGCCTTTAATTGAAACAACCCATTCGGAACGAAGCTGGTCGGCTTTTTTCATGATGTCCGACCCCGCAGTTGCGGGGTCGGACATCGGATTAGCGAAAACCACTTGCAAAAGGCCACTGCGGTCTCTTAAATCAATAAAAATAATTTTGCCGTGATCTCGGCGCACATGAACCCATCCGGAAACCTTAACTCTCTCCCCCACTTTTGAAATTGTTTCGTTTATAAAAATTCTCTTCATAACTTATGAAGTTTACCAAATAAACAACCGCCTCGCAAGGCGGTATATGAATTATTGTCCTTCAAACTGTTTGCCGACAATATTTTCCGGATGTTCTTTATTAAAAAGCTTTTCGCTGCCTTCAAGTAGATAGACATTTATTATTCCAGCTTCAACCATCTTGTCCCAGCAAGGTTTACAACACCACCAGTGGCCCCAAAGATAAAGGTCAGCGCCAATGATTTCAAATCCTTGATTTTTAGCGGATGATATGGCCTTGGCTTCGCTATGATTTTTAGGATGGCAACCTTCGCACAAATCATATCCTTCTCCCGATTTACAACCAAGTTCAACTCTTCGGCATTGATGGGTTTTATGAAAATCGCTGCCATTCGCTCCCATGCCGACAATGCATCCATCTTTAACGACTATCGCCGCTCCTGGCATGGTTTTATCAAGAGAGTTAACTTTCGCAAGTATTCTGGCAACGATTATATAATTATTATGTGATGGAACATATTTTATTTCTCTTCCTTCTGGCAAATAAGGATACGCGATTTTACTTTCCATTTAAGCCCCCGCTTGGTTATAAAATATAAAAAGAACTCTATGGGTTCTAATATAAATGAAGCAACTTAATTTGTCAAAAACAAAACAACCGTTTTTTCTATAAATTCATCCAAATCGCCGTTTAAAACTTTTTCAATTTTTTAATTTTGATTTACCTTCCCAATCCATCAAATCCTTATACCACTCTAAATAACCCTCAAAGATACGAAATTTACATTCGCCGCAATCAACATTTATTTCATCATGCCTATGTTCTTTTGATAAAGCATTCTTCCGAACATCTTTTAGGATTAAGGTAATAGATTTTATTATTTCTTTTTCTTGTTTTTTCATTTTTGTAAATTTTATTTTTGTATTTTAAATTTTTCTATATCTGAAGGCAAGAGCAATCTTGAAAAGTTGGCGTATTTTTGAATACCAAACGATGGCGCGTGCGAAAAACCAACATATTCCAATTTTTTCTTTTTATATCTGATATATTGAATGGCCGGAATAATATCTGTATCAGAACTAACTAAAATTGCCGTATCATATAAATCATCAACTGCTCCGATTATTAAATCGGTTGCTATTTTAACATCTGTGCCTTTTTCTCTTGTTTTCCCGCTGTCATACATAATTTTGCCGCGTTTTATTATAAAGCCTATTTTTTCAAGTTCTGATAAAAATTTTTGTTGACCTTTTACAAGCCCTAAACTTTTTGAACTATTATCTACATTCCTGAAAATTCCTGTGTAATATCTTTTAGAAATAAACTCCCTATCATTAATCAAAAAATTCACAAATGAGTTAAAATCAAATTTAGTTCCTTTCGGAAATGAAATTTCTTTGTCTTTTAAATAATGGTAGAAATTACTGCCATCTATATAGACGGCAACCCTGTCTTTACCAAACATGCCCAAATTATATCTTATTTGCGTATAAAAAACTACCCTTGCCCGAAGGCAGGGGTAGTGATCATATTAGTGCCACTATATACCTTCGATAACCTATTGTCAAGAAGCTTAGTTATCCCCAAACCGCCCCGCAAGGCGGTTGGAAGTTTACTTTTTTATAAAAGGTAGTTTATCCAGAATGAATTGGCGGTCTCTTCTCAATTTAGAGAGCCCTGGTTCATATTGATCTTTGATATTATTAATCTTTCCTTCCACAATGACCTTGATTACACCTGGTACACTTTTTACTTGTTGAATTTTTTCATCTCGATCGGTCTCTATGTTTTTTATTTTACGCTCAATCAATAAAATCCGAATAAAACTAACAACAAAAACAACAAAAATAGTAACGCTAAATATGCTAATTATCAGATACATTGATTTAGAAGTCCACTTGAAAGGGTTATTTTAAGTAGATGTCGCTGTAAAAATCTTGAGTAATATAAAATTGAGACTCTAATAATCCAAATAAACGCCATCGTAAGAGTTTCTGGGAATACGAATAATATATTTATTACCAAGTTCATCTAAAAATGTCAGATTAAATAATTGACCTTTGAATCGAAATGGGCTACCTTGTCCATCGCCGTCTCCATTATTAGGATTTTGTGTAATTATTTTAAATGCCAATAACCATCCACCGGACTGAATAAAGTCACTTTTCCGAATTAAAGTATCATGTAGATTTAATTGATGTGTCATAAAGTTTATAGACACGCCATCGGGAGCTAAACCATCTTTGCCGAAGCCATCACTAATTGGGTCAAGTAAATATTTGTCATAAAAATCACTATTGCTGACTTCTACAATGATGGGAATATAACTTAAAAAATTATTAGCATAATTAAGCCAATACCCTAAATCAACAGATAACAGCTTTATGCTTACAAAATCACCGGGGTCGCAGTTTATAGTATATTCGTATTTTATATTACTATTATTTTCAAAATTAAGATTTAGGTTATTTTGCCACGAGGCACCTATGCTACAAGAAACTGTTTTCGATTTGCTAAGAGTTTTGAAAGTTCCTATTTTTATAGAATCTTCTCTGCCGGGTTCTTTGTAAACTAACCTATATGAATATTCTGTCTCAGGTATGAGATTTTTTACTACAAAGTTAAGATAATCAGAATATATCCTTTGATCATTCACATAAAGTTCCCAAGAAAAACCAATCGGTTTTTTATAAGAGTCGCTAATATTGGAGACAAATTCTGCAGAAGTTGCTTTAAGAGAGTTGTTATTGAGAGAAATTAAACTAGATGACAAGGAAGAAGATAATATTGGTTGTTGAACAATTTGGCTATTCTGAATTTGAGTCGAACTTTGGGTATTTGTTTGTTGTTGTATTGAATTTATATGATTTTGTTGGTTTTGTATCTGTGTTTGCTGATTCTGAATTTGAGTTTGTTGGTTTTGGATTTGCTGTTGTTGATTTTTAACTACTTGCTGAACAATTTGTTGGTCTTGATTAGATTGATTTGACTGCGGTGACTGCGATTGCTGTTGAGCCGGCAACGTTTTATTAGTTTCCGGTTTTGACTGTTCTTTGGTAATTTGACTGGTTAAGCTCCCGATTTTTTTCTTAATTACTTCTGTCGCCGCGTCTAATTCTTGATTAGTCGGTTTTAAATCTTTAACTGCAGTTACTACATCTGATTTGATATTGATAGGCTGTTCAATCGACTTAGGAGCTGAAACCAAACCAATTGCAATAGCAGCCGTGGCTATAACCGTTGTTACTTTATAAAAAATTGATTGAAAAAATGAAAACATATATTCCTTATATATTATACCTTATATCTACACAAAAAGCAATAAATGATTAATTTTTGAATTCTTTAGCCTTCAATTAACAAGGCTGCTAAAATCTTGAAAAAGACAATCTAGTTTATTTTTAACTTCATTTTCTATAGCATTGAATGCTATTAGTGCATTAAAATCACTATTTATTTTTATGGACTCAATAAAGTTACCGAGATGATTCAAAAGTTTTTTGGTGTCTAGATAGCTCGGTATTACAATTTTACTTTTCTTTCTATGCCCAAAAAAATCGTTACGTGCATTTTTAAATATGTTGATGGTAACTTTATTATTTTTTATTAACGATTTAAATTCTCCTTTTTTCATCTTATTCCCTAACTTATTAAGAAAAATTGGAATAGAAATTGGTTCTTCATTTATTCTTTTGCTAGGTGTATCAAAAAATGAGATATAGAAAGAACTACGCTATAATTTAGGCTTTTTTCAATCAACTTAAATAGTGGATAATATTTCTTTTTTACTTTATTTTTTCTTTCTAAAGCATCTATTGTATCTATATCTGTTTCTATTAATGCCCAGAAAAACTCATTATAATAATATGTATCTCTAATCTGATTAATTAAATTATCCCCGATTTCTTTATTTTCCATTAGATATTTTTCAACTCCGCTTCGATGAATTCGTCCAAATCGCCGTCGAGGACTTTTTCAATTTGAGAAGTTTCGTGGCCGGTGCGGTGGTCTTTGACCATCTGGTACGGATGAAGCACATAAGAGCGGATTTGCGCGCCCCATTCGGCAGATTTTTTTATTTTTTTGGTTTTTTGCAATTCGACTTCCTCTTTTTTTAATTGGAGTGAATGGAGTTTTGATGCCAAAATTTGCATCGCTTTGTCGCGGTTTTGCGGCTGGGAACGCTCTGTTTGAACGGCAACCGCGATTCCCGTCGGTAGATGGGTAATGCGGACCGCCGTTTCCCTTTTGTTGACATTCTGGCCGCCAGCGCCGGATGAACGAAAAGTGTCTATCCGCAAATCCTCCGGTTTTATTTCCATATCTTTGGCTTCAATTTCCGGCAGAACTTCTAGCGCAGCAAAAGAGGTGTGGCGCAATTTATTTGGCGAAAACGGCGAGATTCTGACAAGGCGGTGAACGCCTGCTTCATTTTTTAAATATCCGAAAGCGTAAGAACCGCGAACTTCAATAGTGGCGCTTTTTATTCCTCCTTCTTCGCCCAAAGATTCGCTAAGAACGCTTGCTTCCCACCCTCGTGACTCTATAAATCGGCTATACATCCGAAAAAGCATGCTCGCCCAATCCTGCGCGTCGCGGCCGCCGACTCCGGCTGAAATTGTTAAAATGGCGTTATTTTTATCGTATTTTCCTGAAAGAAAAATTGAAAGTTCAAGTTTATTTAATTTTGATTCAAGAGCCCTGAATTCTTTTTCCGCTTCGGGCAAGCCCGCCAATTTAATTAAACTATTAATTTCGGTTTCCAAATCGTTCCAAATCTTGATTTCTTTTTCAAGCTCGGCAATTTCTTTTAAAACCGATTTTGCCTTGTCTTGATTTTTCCAGAAATCCGGTTTTTGGGTTTTCTTTTTTAATTCTTCAATTCTTGATTTCTTTAAAGCAATGTCAAAGACGGTCCGCCGTAAAGCGGCTTCGCTTAAATAATTCCTGAATTTTTTCCTTAAGATTTTCTATCATAGTGGAGTTATCTTAACACAAAAAATCAAACTAAACAATTGGATTTAAAAAAGACAACTATCCCAGAGGTAAAGGTTGAAATTCTTAAGATTAGAAAAAACCCGCATATGCGGGTTTTTTCTAATAAGTATTCTTTCTCATCGTAACT
>CAZBVM010000001.1:86669-91893 GCA_964495505.1 uncultured Candidatus Saccharibacteria bacterium
GCCCAGATGACGAATGTAAATATTTTATTCCCCTTGCCCAAATCTCTCTCATGGAGGACGTTGCGCCCATCGCTAGATTTTCGTATCACTTTACCCCATTCCGCTGGATTTGAGGTATCAATATCATCGCTTACTGATGCAGATGCAGAAGATTTTTTGCTAAAAACACTACTTAAAACAGTAGTTACGGCATCAAGATGCTCATAGATTATTCCGAGTTCGTCGTAATCATGGGCATTCGGGTGGAGGTTGTCGCCCAATCCGTCGTTGCGAGCAGGATCGTTCGTGTAGTCCATACACGTGCCAAGATTCGTATTGTTGAAATTCACATCTTGATGGTCTAGCCCGAAAGTGTGCCCAACTTCTTGGCACATGACGAATTGTCTCCAGGCCGGAGTATTGTAGTCAGCAGTATTAAAGTATGTATCATTTACCTTAACGGTGCCTTGCGTTATATGGCTGCTGCTGACCCATATTGAAGCCATGCCCAGCCAGCCATTGTTGCCATAGGTTTTATTGCAAACCTCTACCCGCCCGTTTGTGGGCCGACAATTTCCTTTTGATTGACCGGCAGCGATCGCGGTGTCTAACACCGAAGATACGCTCCAATCGCTTGATGTATTAATAAGATGGCCATCCCAGATCGTTGAAACGTTATCGCCAAGTTTCAAAGTGAATGGATTGGCGGTACGTGCCCAATGGTAACCGCCCCACGAATGATTGGCATACGAGATTGTCGCGAATGCGCCAACTGACAGTAAAATCGCCACTGCCATGAACTTACCTAAACGACGAAATGAGATAATCATAAAAGTTATTATTAATATATAAATATAATTCCAGTATAGTAACCCCCTCCGGTCATGTCAATCCCTCTCTACATGTTGATAACTTCTGCGTTCAATAAAATAACGCTGTTTTATTCTGGAGCCGCCTCTCGGGATTGAACCGAGGATCTAGTTACCCCGTTACAAATGCCGATGAGCCGAGGGCGAGATTCGAACTCGCGACCTCTGCTTTATCCCGATGTTCTAAAATTTTTGATAAGCCAGCGGTCGGAATCGAACCGACGACCTTCGCTTTACGAAAGCGCTGCTCTACCAACTGAGCTACGCTGGCAAAAATTTTCTGGAACATCGAGGACTCTCGATATTGTAACCAAATCAAAGATTTGGACAATATCGGAGCGAAACAGTTGCTCTGCCACTGAGCTACCTCGGCAAAATCAATTTGTTATTCTTCTTTTTAAATAAGCGCGGCCGAAGCCAGTTTTTAATTGCTTCTCTCTATTAACAGCATCCATTTTATTCATACAAGCTTCATAATAAATCAATATCAGTGGTCGCTTATTTTTTGTCGTTTTAACCAATCCCAATTGATGCTCTTTAAAACGCTTTTTTAAGTCTTCACAAAAGCCTACGTAAAGTTTACTATCTTTCCTGCTTTTTAGAACATAAGTGTAATACATAAAGTGTTGCTCCCCGCCCGCATCGCTACGCGAGCAAGCTCGCTTGCGAAGCGTTGCGGGCGCGGTGCCACTGAGCTAAGGTGGCATAAATATATTATTTTATGTCTTTCCATGGAAATTTGGAATTAGCGGGAAGCGAGAAGCCGGCGGCGTTGCGGTGGCCGCCGCCGCCGAATTTAGCGACAATTTTAGAAACGTCTAAGTCGCCGTTTGACCTTAAAGAGACTTCAACCCTGTCTTTGTCTCTCTGCCAAACGAGAGCAAAAGGGGGATATTTTTTAGACAATATCATTCCTATTTGAGATCTTAAAAAACGCGGGGCGTTTATGGCATATATTTTATGGCCCTCAAAAATCACCGGATAGGCGTTACTTCTTATTATATTTTCAATAATTTTGTCTTCGTAAGAAATAATTGCTCTGCCGCTTTCTGCGAACTTATTATAATTGCTTTCTTTTTCTCCGCCTTTGATTAATTTATCCCAAACTTTAAAATCAAAATCAAACAACTCCATATATGCCAGAACTTCTTTAACATTTTTTGACTTAAATTTCCAGAGGTCGCCTTCTTCAACTAACTTCACAATCTTCGGTATCTTCTTATCGGGATGAAAATATTTGAAAGTCAATACCGCCCCCGAATGATTTATATCAAAGACATGCTCCGGAACTTTTTTTATAAATTCTTTGGCGCTTATATGATGGTCTATCACTATAACTTTTTTATTATCATTGATAAACTTTTCAAGATAAGGAGGATAATACATAAAGTCCAAAGTATAGACAATTTTATTTTTAATTTCGGGAGAAGGAGGATTTCCGAGTTTTACCGGAATATAATCGGCGGTTGAACCAAATTTTTTCCATGCCGCCCAGGCAGCGGTAAACCCATCGTGGCACTCTGCGTGATATAAAACGCATATCGGCTTAGGTTTTTTAGATTTTAAATTTTTTTGTTTCATTTATTTTAATCCCTGTTGTTTAGTTTTAAATCAGAGCGGGTAAGGAGAATCGGACTCGCGCCTCGACCTTGCCCGCCCCCGCCAACATCTGCGAAGTTGTGGCGGGGGGCGGGTCCGCCTAAATGCCCCTACGGGGCTTTTGGCGGAGGAAGGTTTGATAAGCGGGTAGCGAGAATCGGACTCGCGCCTCGACCTTGGGAAGGTCGCATAATACCATTATACTATACCCGCATTTAAGAATTTTTTAAATAATTTTCTAAACGCCTATTTAAATATCCTCTGCCAAAACCGGTTTTTAGCTGTAATTCTCTTTTCCTTGCATCTGTCTTATTTAGACTAGCTTCGTAGTAAATCAAGTCAATTATTTCAAAACTTTTTGTGGTTTTAATTTCGCCAACTCTGTGTTCTTTTACTCTGTTATTTAAATCTTCTGTTGAACCAATATAAAATTTATTTCTTGAGCGATTTATATCTTGGCATAATAATACATAAGTGTAATACATATTTTTATTTTACTGCCATTACCAGCCTCAAGAGCAAAGCTCGTTACGGCTGGTCCGCCAAAATGCAAAGCTTTTGGCGGATACTATACCCGCGAAAACAAATAAATTCTATCTTAAATTTCTTGACTTTTCAATGGTTTAGTGTGAGAATTCAGCCAAATTTTTGGCCTTTAACAACTGAACAGCGAGGATAAAATGGACAAGAAAACGGCTTTGCGCCTGTCTTTGACTTTCGCTGCAATTTATTTCTTTTCAACCAACGGCATGGCCTCATTGCCGGGGCTAGCCGTAAGCTATCTTTTGAAAGACGTTCTGAAAATGACGGCCAGCCAAGCGTCATATTTTGGCGCCGTGACCCTGCTCGGATGGGTTATCAAGCCGCTGTGGGGAATGATTTCCGACGCCCTGCCGCTTTTCGGCTATCGTCGGAAATCATATCTTATTTTAACCAGCTTAATTGCTTCTGCTATTTGGTTAACGCTTGGGCAAATTGAAAATTATACAATCGTTTTCCTTCTTACTGTATTCACTCTTTCAAACTTCTTTTATGCTTTCAATGATGTTGTATGCGATGGCCTTATGGTTCAGACCGGAAGACCGCACAATCTTACCGGCAAATTCCAGTCGTGGCAATGGGGCGCGGTTTATGCCGCCCAAATTATCACTTCGCTTGCCGGCGGCTGGGTCGCTACTAATCTGAAAAATCAGACTATCTTTTCAATCAATGCTATTTTTCCGCTAATGGTGCTAGCCTTGGTATTGTTTTTTGTGAAAGAAGAAAAGGCCGCGAAAAACGCGGAGCACTGGCGGTCCAGTATCATGTCCTTCAAAGAAGCCGGCCAGGACAAGATGCTGTGGTTTGTGGCATTCTTCATTTTTTTCTGGAATTTCAGCCCGTCTTATGGAACGCCGTTCTTCTACTACGCTAACGACGTTCTAAATTTTGAAAAGATGTTTTTCGGCTATGTCGGCGCCATTGGAAGCGCCGCTTCGGTACTGGGCGCCATAATTTTTTCCCGTTATTCAGCAAAAGTGCCGATGAAAAAACTCATCTATTTTTCAATAGCCATCGCCGCTCTAACCAATCTTTTGGACCTGATTTATTTCACGTCTTTCATTTTAAATCATCTCTGGCGCGCAAAAGTTATGTATGTCATAACCGCTGGTACTCTAAGTATTTTAGGAATTTTTGTCTTTTTGGCGATATTGAATCTTACCGCCATAATCTGCCCGAAATACAGCGAGGGTACGGTTTTCGCGGCACTAATGTCGGTATTTAATCTGGGCCAAATGGGTTCCGCGGCCTTTGGCGGCTATATGTTTGATTTGGTCGGCCTAAAAATACTTATCATAGTATCGGCAACATTCACCGCCGCGGCCTGGCCGCTTGTCAGATTTTTAAAACTAGAAAAATAACAACCCCTTACGGGGTTTTAATTTTAATTATATCGCCACCCGCCCAAAGCCATAGGCATTATGGCGGGTCCGCCTGAATGCCCCCTACGGGGCTTTCGGCGGAAAAAAATAATACCACCACTGCTTGTAATTTGGTAAATTTAAGGTATCGTCAGAATATTGTGAAATAGTTTCGCCCCGCAGCTGCGGGGTTGAAGTCGCTTGCGGCAAAATAATAACCACTTTTTCGCCTTCTTTTTTAAGATTAAGGCGCACTCGCGCTTCTTTTTCAAGGTTGGATTCATTTTTATAATAGTCCACCAGTTGATTTAAGTCGTTTTTTTGTTTGTTTAAATCGGAAATTTCGGCGTTAAGTTTGTCTAATTCTCCTTTAACTTCATACCGATAGTAAAGCTTCTGAAAAATACCGACGGTTAAGGCTAACAGAATCGGAATGAGAAAAATAAAAAATATTTTTGATTTAATCAATTTTTGATAAATCGTGATATTGTCTTTTTCTATCATTACTCATATAATACAAACATTATGAGCAAAAGACAAAAAAAAGCGCTTGGCGCTTTGTGGCTGATAATAACCATTTTAGCCGTTCTCTCAATGGTGGCGTTTCTATTTATTCCGCTACTGAGATATTAACTTCTAAACATTTTTAAATAAACATCGCTGTCAAGTTCAACGCGGCCGAAGGCCGCTCTTTTCTTTTTGCCTTTTTTCTGTTTTTCTAAAAGCTTCATTTTCCGAGTAATATCGCCTCCATAAAGATAACCGGTTACGTCTTTTCTCATCGCCGAAATCGTCTCCCGGGCAATAACTTTGCCTCCAATGGCTGCCTGAAGTGCCACGGCAAAATTCTGTCTCGGCACAATATCTTTCAATTTT
>CAZBVM010000002.1:0-46456 GCA_964495505.1 uncultured Candidatus Saccharibacteria bacterium
TATTTCATACACTTCTATTTTACTAGAAGTGTTGCACTTACTTGTTGAACTTAGTCAAATGATTTGGCAAGTGGCCCTTATTAATATTGAAACTAAATTTAGCCCGTAAGAGTTTTATTATTGGACAATTTACGAGAAATATTATAAAGTTTTCAAATTATGAAAATCGTCGCGGTAATAGGCGCGCGGGGCGGCTCAAAAAGCATACCGGACAAAAATATCAAACTTTTCAACGGCAAGCCTCTTATCGCCTGGGCTATTTTGAATGCCAAAAAAAGCCAATTATTAGACAGGGTGATAGTTTCTACCGACAGCCCCAAGATTGCCAAAATTGCCAAAAAATACGGCGCCGAAGTTCCTTTTTTAAGACCGAAAGAGTTGGCCACGCCGACTATCGGACTGGAACCTGTTTTGAAGCACGCCTACAGCTGGCTTTTAGAAAATGAAGAATATAAAGCGGATGCCCTGCTTCTTTTACCCGTTACTAACCCTCTCCGCCAACCCTTCCACATTGATGAAGCAATAAAAATTTTTAAAAATAAAAAGGCCGATTCCGTCGTGTCGGTAAATGAAACGCCCGCAAATCATACGCCGTATTGGACTCTCGTTCAAACAGATGCCGGCGTATCGCTCTTTGGCGGCATAGACCTTAAAAATATCCTTACCCGCCGGCAGGATTTTCCTCAAAAATGCTATACCCGAAATGATTTGGTATACGTTCTAAAACCAGAAAATCTTTACGAAGAAAAACCGAATCTTTACGGCAAAAAAGTTGAACTTTACCAAACGAGCACAATTTACGAGGCGGACATTAATACCCCCGAAGAATGGGCTTTAACGGAAAATAGATTCAGACAACTCAAGAAATAAACATTGTTTGACTTTGCGTAAAAATTTAAGTAAATTGACTATTAAACGTCAGTTTTTTTAAAATTTGAGCTGATACTGGCACAGGAGGATGAAAATGGGAACTTTGAAGAAAGCAAAAGTCGCATTGCTGACTCCGAATCTTAAGGGCATTAAAGGAGGAGTTAATCGTATCCAGCCAAGCCTTGGAGTCGGTTATCTCGCGGCAGTGCTTCAAAGAGAAGGACATGAAGTTCATGTAAGGGACACCGCCCTTGAAAAATACGATAATCAGATTCTTATGGGTGATGGAAGGACAATTCTTATTGGTGAAACCGATACTGAAATCGCGAACTATATAGAAAATATTAATCCCGATATTGTCGGAATTTCTGTGCTTTTTTCTAATCTTGCGGAACATGCGCACAGCATTGCCAGAATCGTGAAAGAAGTTAAACCAGACGCTTATGTAGTGGTGGGAGGAAATCATATTTCTAATGCCGCTAAAGATTATTGGTATGCGAGAGGTGCAGGAAGTAATGACTCTATTTTGGGGCAGACACTGCTTCGGGAGATGCAAGACCCAAACATTGATTTTGCGATGATCGGAGAGTGCGATTTCGAGTTTAATGATTTAGTTAACGCTTTGACAAATCAACAAGACCTAGGGTCTGTTAAAAACTTAGTCTATAGAAGAAATGGGGATATAGGTTTTAATAATAAGCCCCTAAAACGAGACGACAAGAGATTTGACATTAGGGGCCTGCCGCATCCTGCGAGAGACCTTATGAAGATGGAAGCGTATTTTAAGATAGGCTCGTTTCACTCGACAAGATCCACTTCCGATAGAGTTTTAAACGTAATGGCGTCAAGAGGGTGCCCCGAGGTATGCACATTTTGCACCACTCCCGATATGTGGGGGATGGGCGTGCGCTGGAGAGATCCAAAAGACGTATTCGATGAGATAAGAGATGGCATCAAAGCTTATAAAATAGAAGAACTGCAATTCGAGGACGACACTATAACCGCAAACAAAAACCATTTATATGAACTGTGTGATTTAATCGGCGCGCTCGGAATAAATTGGTGTACGCCCAATGGAACAAAAGTTAATTATCATATGAAAGAACAACCCGAAATGTACAGGCGCATGCGCGATGCGGGCTGCTACCAACTTACTCTTGCGTGTGAAACGGGAGTTCAGCGCGTTATGGACGAAATAATCCGAAAAAAACTCAATGTTGAACAGATTGGGCCGGCAATTGAAAATGCAAAGAATGCCGGGATGTTTGTTCATACGTTTTGGATTGCGGGTTACCCGGGAGAAACAAGAGAAGAAATGGAAAAAACTATAAGATTTGCCGCTAATACGGGAGCGGATAGTTTTTCTATTGCGATACTCTCTCCACTACCCGGAACGCCAATTTATAGGCATGTTGTTGAGGAAAATCTTTGGTGGCCTAACGTTAAAGGAATACAAGATATGACTTACAGAACTTCTTTAGTTAAAGTTGATGGTTTTAGAGGCCCGGAAGAATTTGAAGGATGGGTCGAAGACCACAATAGATATCTAAACCTTTTGCTTGAGCAAAAAAACCCCGCGCGCGCGCGAGCTTACAATAGCTTAAGCAGCGCGAGGAAATTGGATCCCGAACAGAGATTCATGAAGCAAACATAAAAGACAGGATAAAATTAACAATCCTTTCGCTTGATTTTCCGTCTGCTTTCCAAAGCTGTTGCAAAACAGCTTTTTTTCTTCCCTCGCGATCAATAGAGGGGTTATTAAGATATTCCTTAACGTAATCAATCAGCTGCTTCAAACTGACAGCTGATTTTACGGCTCCTGTTTTAAAAAATGCCCTCATATGATCTTCATCGTGAAATCGCCTGATACTTGACCAGTAGGACTTGGATTTAGGACAGTCAAAATTAATGACGATTTGCGGCTTATCAAACATCAATGAATCCAAACATATCGAGGTCGCGATCCAAACAACAACGTCGGAATAATACAAGGTGTCTATAAGATGGCGATTATCCCGCATCGAAAATTCAAGAAATTTCCCGCTGTCTTTTATTACGCCGGGCATCTCAACAATAAAATCCTGATTGCTTTTAAACTTCTCTTTTAGCGTTATATCGGGATGAGTAGGATGGTTTCTGATGAAAAACTGGATGTCTTTCGGTAAAATGCCGTTTTTTTTCGCAACTTTAAGGGTTCGGCAAATAGCAGTGTTGGTTTCGGACAGTTCCCGCCGTCCGGGTGAAAAGAAAATCGTCTTTTTCTCGGGATCTCCGCCTACTAATTTGAAAAATTCTTCCCGACTCTTAAAAGGCGCTTTCAAATAATCGTCAAATTGCGATAAGCCGCCGATAAAAATATCTTTTTCGGGATAATTATGCAACTCAACCGCTTCTTTTTTTATCACTTCGTTATTGACAATTAATTTGTCCGGAAAATGCCTCATGAGTCCCTTGCTGAAATTATTATCCCAAGACCGAACCATCCCGACGACAAAAACTTTTCTTATTTTTGCTTCTTTAATTAACGTTTGATCAAAATCGTCATAAACATCGGTTGAAAAAATAATATCGGGGTTATATTTTTCAAAATAATCTTTATAAAAATCGCGGGGCGAGAAATGCCAATCAAAAAACCTGAAAATCCTGTTTAAAACTTTGTGGCCGGATAAAAGCCACTCAACAGCCGTAAATACATGAAATTTCAAAAAATTGTAAAAACTCGGATGCTGGCTTAGATAATCGCGCCTTTTGCGGCGAATCCAATAGGTATAAATAAACAAAAAAGCAGCTTTTGAAAAAAAATTATTTGATCGGGAATTTGAAAATGGCGCCGGATCAATGCCCTCAATCGCCACATTGCCAGAACGGTAATTATTTTCAAAAAAATCTTTGATGGCAGCCGGCACTAAAAGGATAATTTTCAAATCTTCTCTTTTTTTCAAAATACCAAAAACATCCGTATTCAGGATATTTTTAGAAATGAAAGGATGGAAAGCTGTTATAAAAATTGTTTTCATAAATTTTATTCTTTTTGAGCTTTATTTTTGTTTAAATTTGTAAATCGAAAATTCCCCGGTATTTTTCAGAAAAATGAAATCGCGCGCGACTAGCGGCGGAACGCCACTTTTGCCTTTTTCAAAAACGGCGTAATCAATTCTGTAAGCCGGCTGCCACGAGAAATTAAGCGGCATATTTTTTAACTCTTGCTTTAAGGCAGCGCAGGCCGCGTCAAATTTAGCTTCCGGGATAACATATAGCCGGTTGTACCACAACGGGAAAAACGCCCGGACAATGGCTTTTTCAAAACCGGAAAAAAGAGCGCTTCTAAATCCCCCGTTTCCCGCGGCGCCGGCGCAGTCAGACGCGGTCAAATCGGCGGATTCCGGATAAAACCGCGCGATATCCAGCCATCTTTTTTTAAATTCTACTTCGTCGCCGCCGCTAAATTTATACGCTCCGCCATCCCCCCAATATACCTTATGATTAGTATAAACAGTTATCACGTTGGCAAAACCCGGCGGCGCCAGCACGACCCCCGGTTCCAAAGTCCTCAACGCCGTAATAAGCGGGCGATCGCGCTCGTCGGTCTTTGGAAAAGAAAAATCATGGCCGTGCAGGCGCCAGCTAAACAGCGCCCCGAAAATCGCCGCAATTGCAATAAAAAAGATGGCAAATTTTTTAAGATATAAAGCCGGAACAGATGCGCCCCATAATCTCCATACCAAAAGCGCGTATCCGGTAACAAGCGGAACACTAATGCCAACGACAAGCCAACTCCGCCACGGTCTTCCATAAAACAAAGCAACAATATGCAGACCCAGAATAACAGAAAATATAACGGCAAGCGAGCGGAATTTAGATCGGTTCATCTCCGGCAACAGTTCAAAAAACGCGAATCCTAAAAGGATAATAGTGAAAAAATCTTCTAGAATAAGATAATGGTCGGAAACAACGGCAAAACCCGTCACGATATTGCTGTTGATGGCTAAAAAGAGAGAGAAAAAAGAAATACCTAAAAAAAGCAATGTTTGGAACAAATGGGATTCGCCGGAGAATTTTTTAAATAAAACACGCGCCAAAGCGGCAAGCGCTAAAGCCGCGCCTAAAAGACGCAGTCCGGCTAACGGCAAAATCGGCAAACGGCCAAAACGGACGCCCATGCGTTCCAGCGACTCATGAACCGAATTAACCTGGCCGAGACCCGAAATATAGGCGTTATAAAAAACCACTACATTGAGTATGGAAAACGCAACCCATAGTCCCAAGAGCGCCCAATAACGCCAATTTCGGTTAAAAACCGAAAACCATAGAAACCATAAGCCGCCAATCAGGACTCCTAAAGAAAAAGACACGGGATGGACGATAAAAAGAGTATTGGCAACGCCAATAATTATAACCTGATGCCAGAACTTTGAAAATTGCGGGGTTTTAAATAAAAGAATTATACCGACAATAAAAAATATCAAAAACCAGGAGGAAAGGCCGGGCTCAAGAAGCTGAAGCGGTCCGTAAAAGAAAACAAAAAACGCGGTAAGTCCAAGCGATTCCCATTGCTTCCGGCCGAAATTTTTAAATAAAAAGTATATTCCGATAAAAAGCGCGAACGCGCTTGCTCCTTTCAAAATAACATGCCACCAGCCCATAGGAATCCGGCTTGCCTGCGGAATCAGGCGCATTATTGACTGAAAGAGAAGAAAACGCTCTTTTCCGCCCGAATGCTCCCAAAAATACGGATTGTCGCTGAAGCGCTTTTGAAAAATATCGTTAAGCCAAACCAAATAAGGAGTATAAGCGCCTATATCGGTCCGCAGAGGTTCCTGAAAATTGCTTAAAAATGCCCAATAAAAAATATCCGGCAAAATAATGAGTAAAACAAAAAAAACTATAGCTATAATAAACCATATGCGGAAATTATTTGATGATTTTGACATATACGAAATTGATTGATAGTACGCCCCATTCTTTTTTAAATCGGTCGCGAATGGGCAAAATTTTCACATCAAATTTGCTTCTGTCTATTTTTTCAATTACCGATTTGGCGCCGACATCGTCTTTATTGAAATAATAATCGTCAAAAATGACAACGGAATTTTTGCGCATAAGCTCTTGAGCATAACGCCAATCATTGGTTATTGTCTCAATGCTGTGGCCGCCGTCTATAAATATAAAATCCATTTTTGGCAAAAAATAAACCACTTTGGGTAAAACTTTAAGCGTGTTGCCCTTAAAAAGGTTAACCTTAACACCTGTTTTTTCCAATTTTTTTCTAATTTCTTCCACGGACGGCGGCAGCTTTGAAACTTCCCTTTCAAGCATTTCATTTGTCATTTCTTCAAAAAGATCGAAACCGTAATAAGTTATTTCACTGGCCGGATAAAAATTTTTTGCCTCATTTATCATTTCTTCCGCCCGCCTTCCATTCCATGTCCCTATTTCCATAATATTTTTCGGTCGTATCTTTCTTATCGTTTCAAAAAGATAATAGTATCTTTTTGTTTCTTTGAAAAAATACTGATACCTTTTGGGAATAAAAACCGACGCAATCTTTTTAATTTTCTTATATAGATTCTTAGGATGTTCCATTGAGTATCTTTGTAGATTAATTTTTAGTTGCTATTTTAATGGCGCGCCAAAATTTACGCTTTAACCAAAAAGATAAAAATTTCCTTGTCAATTTTTCGTGTTCAAAAGAATATTTAAAAACATTATTTCCGAAAAGAAACCCTTTTCCGTTAGCGCCCGCGACTTGTTTCTTATTATAAATTTCCGTAATTTCATTTATCATTTTTATTTTTTCCTGAAAAACTCTCGGTCTAAAAACCGGCACTTCATCCAAATTGCTAAAAGTGTCTTTTTTTAAATTATCGCTTAAGAGGCCTTTTACAGAAACAAAACCCATGAACATAGCGGCTGCTTCATACGGCATAAAAAAGACAAAAGAATCAACCGTTTTAGAACGCTGACCCAATTTTATTTCAAATTTTTGATAAGAATTAATTGACAATTCCAAGGCCTGAAGCGGAGTGTTTACAAAATCGGTAAAAATTTGCCCGTCCCCGAAAGTATTAAGATAAATATTTTTCGCTTTTTTATCTAAAGAAGAGTGATTTAAAAAATTTGTTTTTCTTATTCCCAACTCCTCAATGCGTTCTAACTGAGAATACTGACGGGCCCAGTCGCCTAAAGAAAAGGCAATCTCAAAAACCATAAGCAGGCCTTCATAAAACAATTTTATTAACTTTCGGACAGCTTGCTCTCGGTCAATCTTAAACCAATTTGACATCAAATCTTTAATATTTTCGGAAAAAGCGGGGCTAATTTTTCTGTTCGTGATATTATTAATTTCCCGAGTGATATAGATGATAGTTTTAAGCTCCTCTAAAACATGCCTTACGGGCAATTCTTTATTAATATAAAAGGGGAGAGTTGAAATCATTAACGCTAAAAATCTCTCGGCGTTGGTTAAACTCAAAATATCTTGTTCGTTTTTATCAAATTTTATATTTTCAAAATTTACGTCTTTTTCAATATCCGAATTTTTATACAACAATCTGTGGCCATTGGGCCATACATTCATTGTCCAGGGATCAAAATAAAGCATTTTGCGGTAATGTTTTTCCGTAATAAGCGTGATGTGATGGCTCATTAGGTATTTGGTCTTCTCGGAAAGTTCTGGTTTTAGGGGAAGGTACATTTTTTCCGCGTCATCGCAAAATACCGCCCAAATATCCATATCCGATATGCCCGGGTACGGAATATACCCGTATTCGAGCAGGGCAACAAGCCCCGGAGTATTGCGAGCCTGATTAATTATCTCGACTCGCGCCTCGTCGTAATCGGCTTCGCCGCATTCAATAGGCAGATCATAAACGCGCCAGCCGTCTATTTCCATTACCTCTTGATTTTTAAAATTCATAATATTGACATTAATATTTTCCGAAGATCTTTCATGGCTATTTTTTTTGGATTATTTTGCATACGCTCAACGTTGACGCTTTTTACCGCTAAATCAATATCGCTTTGACGAACCCCAAATTTACGAAGCCTGGTTTCAAGGCCGATTTGTTCCATAAGGCCGGTAATTTTCCGTGATGCCGCTACCGCATTTGTGACTCCTAAAAGATGCGCCAATTCAGTCATTGCCCGCTTATTGACATTGCTATTATAAACAAAAAACTTTCCTAAAGTTAGAGCAACGGCATGGCCGTGCGGGATGTTGAAATTGGAAGTAAAAAAATAAGATATCGCGTGAGGCGCGGTGGTTTTGGTGATATTAATGGCCTTGCCGGCCAAATGCGAGGCCAAAGCCATTGCCGAACGCGACTTTAATGTCGGTTTTTTGACTGAATGAACTAAATTGCCCGATATCAACCGGATGGCTCTTTTGGCAAAGCGCTTGGAAACATCGGTGGCGTTAACGCACCAATACGATTCTATCGCCTGCGACAGGGCGTCCATTCCAGACGACGCCGCAAGACGGGTCGGCATATTCATAGTTAATGCCGGTTCGATTATCGCGGCGGCCGGCAGTATAGATTTGTGGGCCACGGAATATTTTTTTTCTCCGGCATAAACAACGGCAAAATGAGTCGCTTCGCTTCCCGAGCCGGCCGTGGTGGGCACGGCAATAAGCGGTTTGCCGGAATTTTTTATAATTCTTTTAGAAGTAATATATTCAATCGGCCGACCGCTTTGAACCGAAAAAATATTAATAAGCTTCGCCATATCAATAACACTGCCGCCGCCAATTGCCGCGACGACATCGTATTTTTTCTTTTTAAAAATACTTATTCCCCACTCCACGTCTTCCAATTTTGGATTGGAACTGAAGTCGCTGAATTTTGTAACTTCATAAAATGATAAAATTTTACGAAACAGCCGTTCCGCGCCCGACGCAATGTACGACTTTCCTCCGGTAACCAGAAATATTCTTCTAACTTTATTCTTTTCAAAAAAAATTTTTAATTTTTTCGCCGCCAAAAAAGTCCGTGAGCCCCTATTTATAAAATCCATAAACAAATTTTTATTTTCTTTGGGACTTAAAGTCGGGCGGCTAAGATTATCCCGCGAACCTTTCTTTACCGCCACTTCAAGCAGCGCCGGGCCCGGCATTTTTTTAAAATCGGCAAGAATATCTCTTAATTTTCCGGCTTTTGAAACTCTAAATACATTTTTATAACCGCAATCGCGCGCTACTTTTGGAATATCCATTGAGAAAGCGGCTGTCGGCTGGCCGCCTACCGACTCGTACGCGTAATTATTTAAAACTATATGCTTGAAATTTTTAGGCGCCATGTTGCCGATGATTGCAAGCGCGCCCATATGCATAATCAAAGCGCCATCGCCGTCAAGGCAGTACACCTGGCTTTCCGGCTTGGCCAACGCCACGCCCAAAGCAATTTGAGAGGAATGCCCCATCGAGCCAACAGTCAAAAAGTCCTTTTCATGACCGAGGCCGGAATTTTCCCGTACTTCGAAAAGCTCGCGCGAGGTTTTGCCGGTCGTTGACACAAAAATTTCATCGTCCCGCAATTCGTCTGTGATAATTTCTATGGCCTCTTCCCGCGAAAGCGGCAAATTCAACGGTTGAACCGGATTCTTAAACACATACGGCGCGAAGGTGTTGCTTCTCACAACAAGCGCGTACGGAGCGCTGGACGTATTCAGATAATCAATAGCTCTACTTATGGCCTTTTTCACGCCGCCCAGAGACCTCGGCAATATTTCAAAGGAAATACCCAGTGCCGTCAAAATCCCGAGCGTTATTTTTCCTTGCTTAACATGTTGGGGTTCGTCATCAACACCGGGTTCGCCTCTCCAACCTATCAGTAAAATCATTGGAATGCCGTAAACTTCCGGATCGGCCAGTGAAACCAAAGGATTAATAGCGTTGCCCTCCCCGGAATTTTGCATATAAACCAGGCCGATTTTTCCGGTAGCCAGATGGTAGCCAGCCGCTAAAGCGACGGCGCCGCCTTCATTGGCGGCAATAATGTGAGAACTCGGTTTCGCGTTGTTGATTATATAATCGGAAAAGTCTTTTAACAGCGAATCGGGAACGCCAGAAAAAAAGCCAATCCCATTTTTAACCAGCAGGTCATAAAATGTTTTTGGCGAAATCATAAATTCAAATCTAGCAGTTCCTTTACCGGCATGCAAAATTTCTCCGATTCCAGACATCTTTGATTTTCCAAGATAGATTTTGCCGTTTTTTCCATGGCTGGATAGGAGCTTCTCAAAAGATGATTGGCGTAAATTACCATCCGCACTCCGCTTTTAACCAGCTCTTCTTCGGTGATAGAGTTGTAGGTTGTCGGCACGGCTACTAGAGGGGCCTTGCTCACAAATTTTTGATAATTTTTGCAAAAATCTAAAATTTCCGACGGGTCTTTTTCTTTACTGTGAATCATGATGCCGTCGGCTCCGGCGCTTATATAGGCCTTGGCTCTCGCCAAAGCGTCTTTGAGTCCCTTTTGGAGTATCAAACTTTCAATCCTCGCAACAATCATAAAGTCATCCGTCACTTGCGCTCTCTTTCCCGCCGATATTTTCGCGCAAAAATTTAGAGTACTATCCTGGTCTTGGGCGACATCGGTTCCATATAATGAATTGCGTTTTAATCCGGTCTTGTCCTCAATAATAATGCCGGAAACGCCGAGACGCTCTAGGGTTTTCACTGTGGATTCAAAATGTTCTATCGGACCGCCGTTGTCGCCATCCATTATGAGCGGCTTAGTGGTGACATCAAAGACCTCATTTATGGTATTAAGGCGGGAAGTAAAATCAACAATCCCGGTGTCGGGCTTGCCCTTCGCTACGGAATCGGTCAAGCTGCTAAGCCACATTCCGTCGAATTCTTGAATTTTGCCATCCTTGGCAATTTTTGTTTTCTCTACAATTTTACCGGTAAGTCCGTTATGGACTTCTAAAATCCTGACCAGTGGTTTGGTATTAAGCGCTCGTCTAATCATTCGCATTCGTTTTTCCGGAGTAGTCCCAACGCGGGTTATCGCCTCTATGAGTTTGGTAGAAGACACGCCGGGGGTATATTTTGGTTCAACAAGTTTGCCCCCCCATTCTTTAAGGGTTTGAATTACCCGTTCTCTAACTTCCTTCTGGACTCCGGTTTTCCAATCATCGCCATGCACTACATAGTCGGGTTTAAGCCGGCGCAAATTCGGCACATAATCAAGGGTTGTCTGCGGTATAATAGCGCTGACACCTTTAATATTTTCAATGACGATTTTGCGTTGTTCATAAGTCAAAAATGGAACCCGTTTGTAGCTTGCTATTGCTTCATCCGTAACAAGACCAATCACAACTTGTCCCAGTTTTTGGGCTTTACTTATAATATTAAGATGGCCCGGATGCAATAAATCAGCAGCCATTGCCACGTAAACAATTCTTTTTTTATTTAATTTCTTCTCCATCTTGCTTATGCTACTTTCCATATTATACAACTTATACAACGCTAAAAAATAGACAGGGGTTACCGCTCATAAACTTTTAGGTATTTTAAGACGACCTTGCTCCAATCATGGTCTTTTGCCCATTTTAAAGAATTAGAAGAAAACTCGTTTCTTATTTCTTTATCCCTGATAATTCTAACAATCGCCGACGCGGTTGCCTCGACATCATTTTGCGAAACAAGAAGCCCATTATAACCGTTTTTTACCGCATCTTCAATGCCATTGCCAAAAGTTCCTATAACCGGCAAGCCCGCGGCCGCCGCCTCAAGAAATACAAGACCAAAACCCTCAAAATGGTGATTTTCATTGACCGAGGTTAAAATAAATAATTTAGCGCGCCGGTAAAAATCAGAAAGTTCCCCGTCGCTTAATTCGCTCAAAAATTCAATGTCTTTTAGAACTCCGTATCGCGCGGCCAAATTTTTTAATTCGTTAAAATAAGCTGTATCTTTCTGATTGCCGATTATCTTATATTTCAAATTCAGAATTTCTTTTTTCGTCTGCGCAAAAGCCGGAATGGAAATATGATAACCTTTGCGATATTTCAGAGCGCCGACGCTTAAAATGAAATCCTCCTGCGAATCAAGGCGCGTTCTATAAAATTTTTCAAAATTGATGCCGTGATTGATAACTTCAATATCTTTTCTACTGGATTTTTTTAAAAATTCTTCTTTAGTATAACGGCTTATAGAAATAATCTTATCGGCTTTTTTATAAGCCCATTTGACGAGCGTCCCTATAGCAAAATTATAAAGAGGCGCAATCGCGTAAGTGCCCTGAACCGTTACCACCAATTTTTTATTTATCCCAAAGTTGGCAAGCGCGGCAACGACAGCATAAGGATAACCATCGATGGCGTGAATAATATCGCAATTTTTTAAATGCTTTCTGATTTTTACGGCATCTAAAATCAAACCGCCGAACCATTTGTTTTTTTGTTCAAAAACAACAACTTCATAGCCGGCATTTTTAACCGCCGCGATTAAATCTTCGGCATACCTTCCTCCGCCATGCCGCGGATTTATATTATCGACTATGTAGTATACCCTCATTTAATTTAAATATTGCCGCGAGGCCTACAACTGCCAATAAAATATAAAACGGGTAAATCGGCAGGGCGTAGCGCGGAATAGCGTGAATAGCGCTATAAGCCAAATTAAAATATAAAACAATCAAAATAAGCCATCCCGACGCCGCCCAATTTCTCGCGATTTTAACAGCTCCGCATATCGCCAAAAAAAGAAATAGAAACCAGATGCCGCGGATTCCGATAATAATGCCTGTTTTTTTCCAATCGGGAATTTCCGGATGCCGGCCCTCGGCAAACATCGGATGAATTTCAAGCGTATTCCGCCATTGGTTATCCCGGGGAAGAATCGGACTATTGAAGCTGATAAAGTCCAAAAGCGATATGGCAATATATTTGTGGGGCTCTTTTAATATGGTTTTAAGCGCTCCGGCAGTTAACTGTTGGTCAATTTCAATATCATTTTTCCCGGATTTAACGAGTTCATTAACGGTTTTGTCGGTGACGACTACATTTCGGTAATCATCATAACTCGCTTTAATCCCAAGTTTTTCAGAAAAATAATACCCGAATAGTCGGCCGATAAAATGGCCGGCGTAATCCGAATAGAACCTTTCCATCCGCTCTACGCGCGAAGCCAGGCCTCCGCCAATCCGAGGGGCAATAGTAATTTCACCGTAACGGTTATATAGATACCAAGGCGATAAGGCGGCAAGAAAAGCGAGCAAAAGAATGGCGGCTTTTAAAGTTCCTTTTTTAAATAGAGCCCGCTGATAATAAATAAACAAGACATTAAGAGCGGCCAATACAATGAAAAATTGCACAATGCTTTTTGTCATAGCCGAGAGCGCCAGAAAAATGCCCGCGGAGAAAAGCCATAAATTACTATTTTTTAAAGATGCCTGATAAAAAGTAAAAACGGAAACGATAAGCAAAAAAGTGAAAAGAATTTCGGTCGCAGCATTCCCCGCTTCTATGGCCAAACCGGGAAAGAGAGCGACGGCTATGGTCGACCAAAAAGCCAGATTATTTTTTATTAATCCGCGTTTATCCGCGACTAATCCGCATAAATCAGCGATTAAGTAAATGAAAACAACCAAAAAAGCAAAAAGGAAAATCTGGATTATTCTCACCGTATCGTAATTATGGCCGAAAACTTTATAAATACCCGCCAAAAATAGCGGGTAGAATGGCTCAACGCCGGCATCGCGTCCATAATAAGTAAATCCACTCCCGCCTAAAATATTCTGAGCAACTTGGTCATAAAAACTCTGATCTGATGTTGCCGGCTGGCCGAATATTTTTTGATTCCAAAAAAATCCCGACGCCAAGGCAATCAGAAATATAAAAATAATTATTTTTTTATTACTCATCTTTAATATTTTCTAAATAACTTAAGAGTCAGGCCATAAAAAATACCGACCCAAAAACTTATCGCGAATAAGGGCAATAAAATCAACGAAATCGCAAAATCCTTAATATTTTCCGCCAGCCATAAAGACGCCGATATCCACATTAAAATTACTATAGCTAAAAAATAAATGAAATAAATCGGTTTTATTAACATAAAAATTATAATCGGAAAAGCCATGATTGACGGGATAATGAAGAGCCAAAAATATTTTTTCTTAGGATTCAAATAATAATCAACGAATCTCGGCCCCCTTTTAAAAATATGCCGGAAAACACTCTTAAAAGAATCCCGCGACTGATAAATCACTTTTATATCTGGGTGTTTGAGTAGTGGCTTTTTTAGAGCAATATTTCTTAATAATTTTATGTCATCAGAAATCCACTTGCCTTTATTTTCCGGTTGGGATGAAATAAAGAGACGCTTATCGCAAAAAAGAACCGTTGTGCCTTTGGGGATATCGTCATAATTGTTCGGGGTAATATAAACGGGTTTGAAATCTTCTCTAAAATATTCTCCATACAGTTTTTTCCTGAAAAGAAACCCGAAGCGATCAAAAATGCTTTTGTTTTGATTCATAACCGGATTGCCGACGAGCGGTTGATAATTTATTTTTTTTAAATTATTTAAAATTTCACTGTCGGCAACGCATCTGGAATCAATAAACAACAGATTTTCGTATCTGGCGTTTTTGGCGCCGGTTTCCCTTGCTATAATCCAACCCTTATTTTTCTCCAAATTAATCAATCGAATTTCGGGCGTTGAGATTTTAGATTTGAGATTTGCCTGCCCACCATTCGCCTGAGACGAAGCCGATAGCGGGCGGGAGATTTGAGATTTTGTATTGTCCGTCGAGCCATCGTTAACTATAATTATCTCGTAATCTTCTTTGGGATAATTCTGACTGACTAAAGAATCGAGGCAATCATTTATTAACTTTTCCTCGTTATAAACCGGAATAATTATTGAGATTTTCATTCAATTGAGCTTACTATAAACACCGCGAAATTTCAATATTGTCAAGCTAAACTTATTAAGTTATAATAATATAACTAATTTATTATGATGAAAGTACCGCAATTTTTGCCTTGGATAGACGATGATGAATATCGAGCTATAAAGTCCTGTTTTGATAGTAATTGGATTACAGAAGGGCCGAAAACCAAAGAATTTGGCGAAAAACTTCTTCAGCTTACCGGAGCTCGATTTGGCGTGTTCGCGCCAAACGGCACTCTGGCGCTTTATTTGGGGCTGCGCGCCATAGGCGTTGGGTCGGGTAATGAAGTTTTGGTGCCCGATTTCACTTTTATCGCTTCTGCGACGTCAATAGAAATGACTGGAGCGCGCCCCGTTTTCGTTGACGTGAATCGCGATAACTTCCAGATTGACCTGTCGGGCGCCGATAAATTGGTATCGCCAAAAACTAAAGCGATTATGCCGGTCCATATTTACGGGACAGTGGCTGATATGAACGCGGTTATGGCATTCGCGAAAAAACATAACATTTCGGTTATTGAAGATGCCGCGGAAGCCGTGGGAGTATATCGCGGCGGCAAACACGCCGGCACTTTTGGCGCGGTGGGAATTTTTTCATTTTTCGCGGACAAAACTATTACCACCGGCGAAGGCGGCTTTGTAGTGACAAACGATGAAAATATTTATGACAGATTGTTGTTTTTGCGCAATCAGGGCCGAAAAGAACGCGGCTCGTTTGTTCATCCGGAAATCGGCTATAATTTCCGGATAACCGATCTTCAAAACGCCGTCGGACTCGCGCAACTCCAAAAATTGGAAGAAATAAAAAAACGCAAAAGCCGTATTTTAAATCTTTACCGGAAACTGCTTAAGGACACCCCCGGCATAACCTTTTTTAAGCCCGATGAAGGAGCCGACTGGGTCCCCTTTCGCGTAGGCATCCTGGTAGATAAGGCGAGCGGTCTAATGGATTATTTAAAAGAAAATGAAATAGAACCCAGAACTTTCTTTTACCCTCTTCACCGCCAGCCGGCGCTAGCCAAATTCGGTCAAAATAACGACGCTAATTTCCCGAATGCGACTTTTGGTTATGAGCACGGCGTTTGCTTGCCCACTTTTCCGACATTAACAGACGAGCAGATAACTTACGTTTGTGAAACTATCAAACGGTTTTTATAAAATCCTTGTCATTTTTAAAAGGGCCGTTTTTAAGTTCAATCATCTCCGCGTCTTCCATTATATGGAAGCCGTGGCCACCGGCTAAAGCGATAAATAGCTCGCCGGCTTTTAGATAAATATATTTGAAAAATTTTTTGTCCGGTCCGTAAAGATCTAGACGAACTCTGCCTTTGCGCACGATAAAGCATTCCTGCAGATGATTAGTGATTCTTTTTCGAGGAAGATGCCTGTGGGCTTTAAGATACGAGCCGCGAGGATATTTGAGGGTAAGCAGCTCCAGAGATTGTTTGCCGTCGGTATGGGGAACGCTACCGCTTGGCATCGCGGAAAGCCGCAAACCTATAAGAACGTTTTTATAAAATATTTTTTCCATTTCAAGCCAAATTATGGACCTCTACTTTTTTTCCTAAAACCATCTCTCGCTTAACAAGCGCCAAATCACTTTCCGCCATAAGTTTTGCCAATGCCTTAAAAGTAACTCTTGGTTTCCAACCCAAAATTTTCCTGGCCTTTCTAGCGTCACCTTGTAAAAATTCCACTTCAAGCGGCCTAAAATAATTTTTGTTAATTTGAACTATAATCTTTCCGGTCTTTTGGTCGATGCCTTTTTCATTGAGCCCCTTGCCTGACCATTTGATGTCCATGCTCAAGTGTTTCGCCACTTCTTCCACGAATTCTCTTACCGTATGGGTTTCGCCGGTAGCCAAAACAAAATCATCGGGTTTGTCGTGCTGAAGTATTTTCCACATTCCTTCAACATAATCTTTTGCGTAGCCCCAATCGCGCTTAGCATCTAAATTGCCTAATGATAAATTTTCCTGAACACCCAATTTCACCCGAGCAAGACCCATGGTTATTTTTCTTGTAACAAAATTTACTCCTCTCCTTTGCGATTCGTGGTTGAACCCTATGCCGTTAGAAGCAAAAATTCCGTAGCTGTCGCGATATTTTTTTGTCATATTATAAGCAAAAACTTTAGAAATAGCGTACGGAGATTGGGGATTGAACGGCGTATTTTCGTTTTGCGGAACGGTTAAAACTTTGCCGAACATTTCCGATGAAGAAGCCTGATAAAATCTTACCGGCAGTTTAAGATATCTTATTGCTTCAAGCACTCTTAACGCGCCGAGCCCGGTGATATTGGCGGTATATTCCGGCAAATCAAAACTGACGCCAACATGGCTTTGGGCGCCTAAATTATAAATTTCATCGGGCCGGATTTCGTCTATTATCCTAGTTAAATTGGTGGTATCGGAAAGATCACCATAGACGGTAATAAAATTTGGATATTTCGGATTGTCTAAAAGATGATCAATCCGATTAGTATTCGGATAGCTTGATCTTCGCTGAACGCCGTAAACTTTATAATCCCTTTCAAGCAAAAACTCGGCTAAATACGAGCCGTCTTGGCCGGTTATTCCCGTTATTAAGGCCTTTTTCATTTTAGAGGTCTTATTTGACATAATTCCAAAATAGTACTACGAAACTCGCCTGAATGTCTACTTTAATGTACAACGTCTAATAACCTGAAAATGTATTCAAATCTTTTTTCCCAAGTATGGTCTCGCAATGCTCTTTTCCTGCCCTTTGCGGCGATGGATTCCCGCTCTGCGTCATGGCTAAGATAATATTTGATTTTTTCCAGTAAATCTTCATTATTTTTATAAAGCACAATTTCTTTGCCATCATCAAAGCATTCTTTTATCCGGTCGTTTTTTGCCGTAATATACATAGAACCACAAAGAGTGGCTTCAAAGTCCCGGCAAGTCGCGAAAAATCTTCCGCCTCCCCACGAATCGTTGATTCCGAGCACAATTTTACTTCTTGAAAATATCTCAACCATTTTATCAACCGACACCGGGCCGCTGGGCCAGCCGATGCCGTATACTTCAATATTTATTCCGTTGTCTTTCAAAAACTTTACGACTGACCGTCTTTTCCCGTAATTTCTGCCGACAAAACAAACATTAATGTCTTTTTTAAGGTTAAGCGGTTTATGAACATTACTATTCCCCGCTTCCGGCAAATAAAGTGGCCTGCCGCCTTCATACAAGTATTTTTCGCAGGACGGCTTGTAGCTTACTGCGGTAAGCGTTATATATTTACAAATATCTCTGCTGCCGGACCACCCCGTCGACGTAGGGTAGCCGACAAATTTAATATGGTCGTCAAATGAAAAATTAACGACGGGTATTTTTAATTTACCCATATCTTTAAACATTTCCGGTAAAAAAATCAAGCCGGAAGCAATGGTAAAAATAAGATTTATTTTGCCGCTATCAAAAAGTTTTTTTACATCTTCCGCGAATTGCTTATTAAATTTCCGCTTTTTAAAAATCTGCCACCACAAAGAGTACGGTTTTACATCCTGCATCGGGTATTCAATAACTTCGCCGAAATGCCTGAGCGCCGGCAGAAGATTATAATCTTCCCAATCGCTGTGTTTATAGACCTTAAGAATTTTTAGCGGACCGTTCGGCTTTTTGTAATCAAATAGTTTCAGTTTTTCTTTAACCAATTCTTCGGAATATTTTTCTTTGGCCGCGCGCGCATAATAAGCGTCTTCCCTGTCGGCTTTTTTAATTATGTAAAAATCAAATAATTTTTTAAGAAATCTTTTAAGCATTGGTATTTTGGGTAAAGTTTGGTCTTAATTTAAAAAATGAATAAGACCCCAGAATTAAAAGCCATAACAAATCGAAAAACCGCATAATAACGGACGCGACAACGCCTATATTAGCATCACCCATCATAATGTAGGTAAGTCCACCCAAAAACGCTTCCCGCACTATCAAATTTCCCGGAGTTAGAGCGACAATGAAAGAAAATCCGGTTAAAATCGCCAGCATTAAAACAATATAAAAATTGATTGAATAATTTAAAACGCTAAAAATCACCGAAAGCCGCAACGCCATAATAAATAAAACAATCGCCGCCACGATAATCAAATAACTTGTATGGCGTCCGGAATTTAAAATATCCTTGCGGCTTTGAAACAAATACTCCAGATATTTTAAATATTTATGTTTATCCTTAATTGACTCCGGCAAAAATAAATATAAGGCAATCAAAACTAAAACCGCCAAAATGAAAAATATAAAATAAACCGGATTTATCGCTTCAAAGACCCGCGAGAAGTCAAAAAAAATAATCAGCCAAGCGCCAACCAAAAAATAAACAAAAAAATTCGTTAAATAAACCAGAATGGAGCCGGCAATATATTTATTAACCGGAAAATTATGTTTTATTTTCAGGTATGCCCCTTCCGCGATAATCCCGGCTTTAAGCGGCAAATAATTAAATAAACTGAAATATTGCGAAATGTAAAATGCCTCGCGGAAAGAAATTATTTTCTTGAAAACCGCCAAAGATAATTTCAAAGCTGCGGCATTTTGCAAAAGAGCGATGATGCTTAAAACCGAGAGCAGAAAAAAATTCCATAAAGAAATTGAGGTCATTTTTTGAATATCAAAATCCGCATACTTAAAAATATATAATAATAAAAATACGAACAACGCGTAGCTCAAAATAATTTTAAGATTATTTTTCATTTCACTATTTAAATTTTTTCTGCCATAACTTCTACTATATAATAGCCCGGAATGGGAAGTGTCAGTTTGGAAATTAAATTATAAACTTTGCCGCTTTTATTTGTTTCTTTAAATAATCCGGATTTTATAAGCAAACGGAGCAAAGCATTGCCAACCGAGGGACGAAAAATTGATAATCTTTGGGAACTGATTTTGAATCCCGAATCTGATACTAAACTGCAAAATTGACTGGCAGAAGAATATTCCCGTAAATGAGTCGGATCAAGCGCCCATTTCCCATTTGCTCGGTAAAAATACCAGCCATACCATTTTTTAACAACGGAAGAAATATATAAAAAGCCGCCGGGTTTCAGGATTCTATAAATTTCGGCAAGTAATTTCTTTTCATCCGGAACGTGTTCTATAACTTGAGTACAAATTACCAGATTCACCAATCCATTTTGCATGGCCTTCACCTCTGATGCATCGGAACAAATAGTTTTAACATTATCGCCAAGATTGCTTTTGATTCTCTTAAGCCTCTCCTCGGACAAATCAATCGCTATTATTTCTTTTATATCTTTTAATAAATTATTCACTATTAAATTATAAAGAATTGCCCCGTCGCCGCAGCCAAAATCGGCAACTGAATCAGGATTTATTTTTTTAACCAAATCTGACAGCATTTTTGGGGCCGGTGAATTATAAAAATGGATATTTTCTTTTGAGTATTTTTCAAAATTTTTCATAAATTGTTTTTGGCCATGAAATTTTTTAATTCTGTTAAGTATTTTCCGGCGATAGTTTTCCAGTTGTAATTATCAACGAAAAATTGTTGCGCTCGTTTTCCGAATTGTTGGCGAAAATTATCATCGGATAATAATTGGGTTATTTTCCTTGTGTAGCCGTCGGCATCTTGCGATTTTACCAAAAAACCGTTTTTGCCGTCGGAAATCGCGTCTTGAAGCCCTTCAATATCCGAAGCAACCACAACGCGGCCGCAGGAAGCGGCCTCAATCACCGCAATGCCAAATCCTTCCAAATCCCCCCCTACGCTAACATTTGGCTGGACAAATATGTCACAGGTATTGAGAAGAACTTCTTTATCTTTTTCCGTAATTTTACCAAGCAATCTGACCTTATCTTCAAGATTTTCAGCCGTTATTATCTGCCTTATTTGTTTTTCTTCCGGCCCTTCTCCGGCGATTAAATATACCGCTTCTTCGCGGATATTGGGCAGAACTTTTTCCGCAAACCAGGCCATGCCTTTTCTTTTAACCAAACGGCCGATGGTTAAAAGCGCTTTGTAACCTGACGGCAATTTACCGACTATTTTTTCCAAATCTCTTCGCGCGTAACCCGGACGGTAATATTTATTCGGGTCAACGCCGACGGGAATAACAGTGAATTTTTCACTAGGGATGCCGCGAGATACGCCGGCCGCCATGGTCGCGCGGCTTATGGCAATAATTTTATCCAGATTTTTTATGAAAATTTTGACCCACATATTCTGATATAAATTCGAATTATAAGTAAGGTCTAATCCGACCGCGACGCAAAAAACCGGTTTTTTAGAAAACAATTTCAGAAACCAGCCGGCGATTCCCAACATGCCGTCCCCTAAAATTACGGCATCGTACTGCCGGCGCAATAATATTAAACTTTTAAAAAACGCGTAAGGCAGAAAAAAAGGTAAAAAAAATTTCCCGCGCCGATTAGCGATAATTTTAGTCGGCGTTAGTTTCGCCAGCGATTCCGCCAGTTCATAATTTAAAGTTTCAATGCCGCCTATAGTCGGCGGGTATGAGCGGGAAATAAAAATAATTTTCGGATTTTGGCGAAATATCATATCTTTTTTCCATATTCCACCTTTTTAAGTCGATACAAAACTTCCTCCTGATTGCGGCGGATTCTTTTGAGCATGTCGGCCACAAGAGCCAGGATAATCATCAAAAAACCGAGAATCAAAAGGGTGATCGCGGAAAAAAATAAGGTTTTGACGGGAGTCGTGTAACCGGTAACAAACCAGAATATGAATGAATATAACGCGCCCATAAATCCCAGGCCGGAAATTAAGAGTCCCGGCAATCCAAAAAATTTGAGAGGATAATAATCGCGGAAAGTCCTTAAAACAATCGTCAGCGCTTGAATTCCGTAATTTACAAGCGAACCCGATATCCGGGAATTTCTTCCCGAATGATAAATGACCCTAATTGGCACTTCTTTAATCTTCTGGTCTTTTCCGACTAAATCCAAAAGCGCTTCTTGGGTATAAGTAAATCCGCCAAAAAGATTAAGACGCAGCGCCGCCTCGCGCGAATAGGCCCTGAAGCCGCAAGCGGTATCGGTAAAATTTCTGCCGGTCAGTTTATTTATCAGCCAAACAAAAAATTTATTGCCAAAGCGCCTTAATCCGGACATGCGCGGTATTTTTTGATTATTCAAAAATCTCGTTCCGGTTACCATATCGGCTTCTCCGCTTAATATTGGCCTGACGAGATCAGTAATTTCAGCCGGATTAAATTGATTATCGGCGTCAATATTAACAATAATATCGGCGCCCATTTTAAGCGCGTTTTTTATTCCGTCTGAAAAAGTCGCGCCCAGACCCTCGTTTGAAGTGTGAGAAATTACGAAAGCGCCCGTTTTTTTTGCGACTTCCGCCGTATTATCCGTTGAACCGTCGTTTATAACAAGCGCTCCGATTTCATCTATGCCTTCAATAGTTTTCGAGACGTGGCTGATTACGTTCTCTATGGTTTCTGCTTCGTTATAGGCGGGAATTATAACAATCAATTTCATCTATAATAGAATACAATTTTTTTAGTGTTTAGTCAAAATTTGCCGCGTAAACAACTATATTGTTATTTTCAAAGACCGAATTAAAATATTTTTTGCCAATCCGCCAATTTGGATTTTTATTTTTATCCCATACCAGATAGTCAACCCGATACTTTTTTAGTTCTTCCAAAAAATTATTTTTTTGAAGCTCTTGCGCGCGCAGAATAACTCTTTGAATCGCTTCTTTAGGCAAATAAATTTCCGGCTCCGTTTTTAATCCCAAAAAGCGCCTTAGTTTATTGCCCTGAACGGCATGGCCGTAGGCATCCACGTATCTGTTGCCATAAACCGAACGGGTATTTTCAATGATAAAATCTTTATTAAAGTATTCTCCGCCCCAGAGGGGCGAGATCTCGCCTCCGGCGGAAAAAAAACTATTCAAAATAAATCTGTCTAAAACCTCATCGTCGGAAATAAAAAATGAATTAGCATTGCGATGATAAAAAACGTTGTTTGCCGTATAAACCGGTATCAAACCAGATAGCGAATTATTGGCATAAACTACGGAATCATTTTTTGTGTTTTTATTGAGCCAATCAAAAATCGGAGCGTAATTTTGGATATAAATTCCTCCTTCGCCGATGGCAAATGATTGGTTTGAGTAATTGCGCAAACCGCTGAAAATTACCAAAAAAACTATCAAAATAATTGCCGCGGTTATTATTCTTTTTCGGTTGGTAAAACTCAACAGATAAACAGCTGAAAAAACCAAAAAAAACATCGCGCCCATATCGTAATGGCTTGAAAATTCAAAATTTTTTCCGGTTATCAAATGCTGATTGACGGCAATAATGCTTGCCAAAATGCCGGAAACAAAGAACATGGTTTTAACATTCCATTTAATAATTTTTCGCCATAAAAACCAGCCGAAAATTGCAAAACCCAATATGCTCCAAAATATTATTCGCAGTCCCGACGGAAAACGGGAATAAATCATGCTGATTCGCGTTAACGTTTCAGTATAATAAGGCAACCGCGCCGAAAGATAATTTAGATAAAAATAAGGAATGGCCAATACCAGTCCGCCGGCGGCAATCGCGGCAATTTTTAGGGCAAATTCTCTATTTTCCCAAAAATAAGCCGCAATTAAAATTCCAAAAAATATCAGGTAAAACGTCCAATAATAAGGATAGATATAAAAAAGCAACCCAAAATTTAAAATATTCAACAATACAAGCGCAGATTTATGCGGATTTAGCGCGGATTCACGCAGAATTTTTGAATCAATTCGCGCCGATTTCAACTGATCATTCTCTGTTTCCAAGCGAGCTATATCAAAAATCTTTCTTTCAATCTGTAATTTATTGCCAAAATTTATCAACAATCCTAATTTATATGGAGATTTTTTTAAATAAGTCCAGAATTGCCTTCTGCTTTCATTCTTTAGGAATGGCAAACTTTTTAACTCAATAAGAATGCGATCATCCACGATAATATCAAAAATCTGTGTTCCAACTTTTTGATCATAGTAAAAAATATCTTGCCTTTTTTGATTTTCAACCTTAAGCCCAATATTGATAAATTCAGCAATGAGCGCCCTTTCAATCAATTTTTCATTAAAGCCGCCTCGAAAATCTTTCCAAACTTTATAGCAAGCACCGCGTATCTTATAAGTTATGTCTCCGTAAAGAAGTTCGGTTTTTTCTCCGCGTTGATCCGCTTCTATCCGCGTTGATCCGCGCTTGTCAATTAAAAGCCAGAGGAAAATAAACTGTGAAAGCCAGAATATGAAATTAAACTGCGGACTTACCGGCCGAATGAAGGTTATTAAGTACAATCCGAAAAACAAAAAGGAAGAAGAAATGATTGACCAAAATCGAGATTTTGTAATTAAATAAAGTCCGAGATAGGTTAAGAAAAAAGCAACTGCGGGAAGTAAAAAATTATAAATTAGATGGGCCGTATTTATATTTAAATTTAATAATTTTATCGGCTGTGCTAAAATATATTCCGCTAAAAATAATTGCTGGGGCGAGCCATCCTTATGTTCAAATAAATAAGCGTTGCTTAAAAAAATATGGCCGTCTATGACGTCTTTAATCCGGGCATAATAAAACATTTCATCATCCACAAACTGAGGAAAAATACCGCGGAAATCAGACCCGAGCTTAACCTGAAAATAAAAAAAAGGCAAAACCATTAAAAAGCCCAAAATGACCGCTAAAATTACCGCGCTCCAGTGATATTTTACCGACCTCAAAATTCTTATCATGTTATGATTTTTTGGCAATTATGAAAAAATCATCGCGAAAATCAACCGGCAAGCTTATACTTCCCAAGCGTGTCCCCGCCAATAAATCCGCCGCCCATCGCCAAATAAAAATATTCTGCCATCTGGCCAACATATTAAATAAATATTGCAAAGCAAATTTTTTCCTGATTTTGCCCGCATAAACTACCTCAAAACCAATTTTGGAAAGCAAAAAGCAAAGATTGTTTTGGTTGAAATAAATGACATGTTCGGGCGGAATAAACTTGTACCAGCGTTTCCCTAAAATTTTCGCGGCAAAACTGCCGGTATCTATGGTATTGATAGCAACCACTCCCCCCGGTTTAAGTATTTTATAAATCACTCTAAAATCAAAATCCGGATTTATCAGATGCTCTAAAACATCCCATAAAGTTACCGCATCAAAAAATTCCGGTTTAAAATCGGATTTTTCAAGCGTGCCGGTGACGACCTTCAACCCTCTTCTCCTGGCAATTTCCGCGGCATATTCCGAAATTTCAATTCCGCTTCCTTCAAAACCCGCCTTTTCTGCCAATTGCAAAAAATATCCGGTCGCCGCGCCAATATCCAATAATTTATTGCCACTGGAAAAATCCTTGATTTTTTCCAGATAAGTAACAAGCGTTTTGGACATTGCCAATTTATCATCGTCATAGTTGACATAACCAAAACCTTTTTTAGCGCCGAAAAAATAATCGGCAGAATATATTTCGGAGAAATTTTCCGGTAATGGAAAAATAAAAACCAAACCGCATTTTTTGCAGCGCCAAAGATCAAAATTATTTTTTTTCGTAAAAAAATCCGCGGTCTGGCTGTTACAAACAATGCAGAATTGATTCATTTAATTTATATGATTTCAAATTTAGGCAAGGGCACGATAAACTTGCCTCCTAACCTCAAAAATTCTTGTTCGCGCCCCTTAAATTCCTCCATAAAATGCCACGGCAATACTAAAAAATAATCAGGTTTTTCAGCACGGGCTTGTTCTTCAGAAATAATAGGAATCATTGTGCTAATGGTCTTCTTGCCCCATTTATCGGGATTTCTTTCCGCAGCAGCGGCAATAATATTATGATCAAGTCCGTAGAATTGCAACAAAGTATTCCCTTTCGTCGAAGCGCCGTAAACATAAATTTTTTTTCCTTTTTCATGTTCATTTTTAACAAAAGCTACCAATTGGTCTCTAAGTTTATGAATATTTTCTACGAAATCTTTATATATTTTTTTATTGTCAAGCCCCAAGTCCTCTTCAAACTTACGCAAATCTTTTACGCGCTTTTCTGCGCCCGCAGAAATTTTAACGGTTTCGCCCCCATCTTTGTGGCGAATATAGGTTCTAAAACTTCCGCCATTAATATCATTAAGTTCAACATCGAAAATTTCAAGATTATGTCGTTTTAATAAATTTTCAAGCGAAAGTAAGGAATAATATTCAAGATGTTCATGGCAGATGTTGTCAAAAGCGTTTTGTGAAAGCATGGAGGGCAGATAGCTCATTTGAATAATGAAGATACCCTCTTTATCCAAACATCTGACCACGTCTGAAACAAACGCATTGGGATCTTCCAGATCGTAAAACATGGCGATGGCGGTAATAGCCGTGGCTTTGGAATCGCTGAATTCTTTTTGCCACGCTAGGTAGCTGAAAAAATCATTAATAATGCGAGTCGTGCCTTCGCGCGCCAACTTCATAAGATTAGTTGCAGGCTCAAAACCAATGGTCTTTACGCCATCTGCAAAATAACCGCGCAGCAATGTCCCGTCGTTGGCACCAATATCAATTAAATAATCACCGGACTTTAAATCAACAAGTTCTTCAACTTTCTTCGCAATCCCGTTAAGCTCACCAGTCATGGTCTTGTTCACGCCAGAACGGTACCAATAATTTCGGTACATTGCCTCATGCGCAGCGGTGTGCTTCAACTGCAATAAGCCGCAGCCACCATCCTTTTTATTGCAAAGGACTAATTCAAGCGGGATTTTGGAATTTTCATCTTGCCCCAACGCGTCATCCACAAAGTCAGACATATACAAGTCGCCCAATGATAAAATAGGCACTAACGGTTTAAAATCGCAAACTCGGCAAGTGTCTCTTACGGCAATTATTTTTTGTTTCATTGGTTTATTACTTTACTTTGATTTATCAAAAAAAGTGTAACAAGTCAATTTAAAGAAATATTTCGGCGCTTGCGTAAGAAAATTCATTTTTGAATCGCCGAATTTCCTATTATAAAATATCACTGGAATTTCTGCAAGTTTTGCTCTTTTCTTTAGGATGCGAAAAATTGTTTCAAAAAGAAAAAAATGTCCATCTTCAACGGTTTTAATTTCAAGCCATTTTGATCGGCGCAAAATGCGAAAATTGGTATTAAAGTTACGGATATTTTTCATACCGCTGAAATTTTTTATTGTCCAATTGCCAACTCGGCTTACCAGATAACTTACCCTTACCCATAACGGTTTGTGTTCTTGTTTAAGTGGCTTATACTCAACCTTGTAGCCAAGCACGATATCGTAACCCTCTTTAATCGTTTCAAAAAGACGCCCCATATCTTCAACAACAAAAGAGAGGTCGGCGTCGGAAGACAGAATATATTCTCCTTCAGCGGCGTTGTAGCCGTCGCGCAGGGCAGAACCTATGCCTAAAAGTTTTGGTCGTGATATAAGTTTAATATTGCCAAATTTCTTATTTAACGAATCCAGAAGTTCCTTTGTGCCATCCCGCGAATTATCGTCAACAACAATAATTTCAAAAGAATGGCCGTTAAAGGCCTTTTCAATTTCAGGGATAAATATGGCCAGGTTTTTTGCTTCCTTATAAGCCGGCAGGACTATAGAAAGTTTTAACGGATTTTCATCCATTTTATTTTCTCATTTCCAGTAATATAACGCCCAAAAATAACGGCTGAAGAAAAAATACTTTATAATTAGCAGTAATGCTTTTACCGATTTCGCCCAGACTGCGATGAGTAAAAAACTTCTGTTCTGGCCAGGGCCAAAATTTTCTTAAAACTATCGGCCGAGTAACAACATACCACAAATAGAGATACGAATATAAATACGGAACGCTTATCAGGGCGATCCCTCCGGTCTTAGTAGCTTTAAAATGTTCTCGCGCCAGCTGCTCCGAATCTTCATAATGTTCTATAAGACCCTGACTCCAAACAAAATCAAACTCTTCTTTATAGGGCAGATTGCGGCAATCTCCTTTTACAAATTCTACGTTGGTTATTTCTTTCTTTTGAGCATTGGCTTTTGAGATCTCCAGAGAGTTTTGAGAGATATCTAAACCGACAGCCCGATCAATAGCCGGCGCGATTTCCAGTAATAAAGTTGAAGTGCCGCATCCGATTTCCAGAAAAGACATATTTTTAAAAACATATCGAGAAACAAGTCGAAAAAAGAACCGATTGTAAACGCGTCGGCCCAAATGGATGAATTTAGATACCATGTTTCTTCGGGACCAAACATGATCCCAGCTTCTTTCGTGATTTGACTCCATGATATTTATTATTAATTATACTAACTTTAACATTTTACTGAATAAAGTCCAGTATCTTTTTTGCGCGGCTATTCCATGTGTATTTTTTGACGTCGGCTGCCGCCTGCTGGCTCAAATGAAGCCCTAGTGTCTTGCTGGATTTGAGCATTTTGACGGCGCGTGCCAAGTCGCTAGCATCATCCGGTTGAAAAAATAGCGCGTTTTTATCGTTTAAAATTTCGCGAAGCGCCGGCAAATCCGAAGCAATAATCGGTCGGCTGCTTGCCATATATTCAAACAGTTTGAGCGGCGAAGCGTAAAAAGCGTAATGCGGCTTATTTGGAAAAGGAATAACTAGAACATCCATGGCTTTTGTATATTTTATTGCCCTAAGCCGCAGTTGATAATCAAAAAAAAGGCACTGTGAGGCAACATTAAGGCGATTTGAAAATGTTTTATAATCTTTGATTTCTAATTTTTCTCCGCCGACAAAAACTATTTTCACGTTCTTGTCCAAAAGCGGCAAGACCTCAATCATAGTTTTAATCCCCTTTTCCATCCCCAGTGTTTTAAATCTTCCCACATAACCCACTAGAAATTCATCCAAAGGAAGGCCCAATTCCATTCTCAATTCATCCTTGGTTTGAGAAACGGATTCAAAAATCTCCAAATCTACGGCATCGGAAGCCACCGTGATTTTTTCCGGCGCTATCTCCTGTTTAATCAACAAATTCTTAAGGCCATTCGTTATGGCAACAATTTTGTGCGCTTTATTCCAAATTTTTTTGTGAAGCCACGCGTTTTTAGGAAAACTATGGATTTCATAAACAAATTTTTTTCCCAAAAATGACAAAAACTGTCCGACAAACTGGTCTCGGGAATAAAAAATATCCGTTTGAATTCTGGATAAAACGGGCCAAAGAAAAAAAATGAAACTGATTGATTCAATAAAGTTCGCCAGTCGGCCCAAATACTTTGAAAATGGAATGAAATCCAAAACGGATATCTTTCTAATAATAAACAATCTGCGAATATTATAGTAGGAAAAAGGATCTTCTTTTATTGCATTGAGGCGCCGCGGCATCCAAAGTTCAACTTCAGTACCGGCATTGGAAAACGCTTCACACATTTTCATAATTTGAAAGCCGTGGGCTTTTTCTGTCGGGATTCTTGAATTTGTTATATATATTATTTTCATTTTTTAAGCACAAAAAAATGATGGAGCGGATTTTCAAAAACGAGATAATCTTTCTCAATAATGAATCCTGCGTTTTTCATATCAGATTTAATTTTTTTGACAGAATAATTTCTTTTGCCTATTTCCCAATAATGTTCCCCTTTAAATTGATGCTTTATTGGATAAGGTAATTTAAAAATAAGTTTCAATTTGGGCAACAACGGAATTTTAAGAAGAAATCTTATTGCCGGCCCGAAGTGCGGCAATGATATAACAGCATGGTTTTTAGCGATTCTTTTTATTTCGGAAAGCGCTTTATTAAAGTCGCCGTAAGGAAGATGTTCAAGCACTTCGGCGCAAAGTACTGCATCAAATTCATTATCTTTAAAAGGCATATTTAAAACTGAAGCAACAACATCTGGATTTAACAATTTATCAACATCCAAAGTAACGGTTTTTAGTCCTTGCAACTTAAAATATTCTGAAATTAAACCATTGCCCTCTCCGACAACTAAAACGCCGGACGGATTAAACTGTAAAATCTCCCGCGCCTGATGCCAGTAACTCGCCCATCTTTTTTTGTCATTATAATTTGGGGAAAGATAATCATTCATTACTTTAATTGAAAAATGGCTATAATCTTGTTATTATAAACCAATCTTATGTGCGCAATCAATGGGTTTAATTTTAAAAACCAGGACTTAATCCTGCGAATGAATCAGGCCAATGCCCATCGGGGCCCGGATGGCACCGGTATTTTCACTGACGATTCCGTTTCCTTGGGTCATAATCGCTTGAGCATCATCGATTTATCGGATCGCGCATCACAGCCAATGAAAAGCGCAGACGAAACGCTGGTTATTATATTTAACGGAGAAATTTATAATTTTGAACGGCTTAAGAAAGAACTGGTAAACGAATATCCTTTTAAAACAAATAGTGATACCGAGGTCATATTGGCGGCATATCAAAAATGGGGACATAATGCGGTAAAAAAATTGAACGGTATTTTTGCTTTTGCGATTTGGGATTGTAAAAAGAAAGAGCTTTTTATTGCCCGGGACCATCTTGGTATCAAACCTTTCTACTATTGCATCAATGGCAAACAATTTATTTTTTCTTCCGAAATAAAAGCGATATTGGAACATCCCATTCCTCGAAAATTTAATACCGAGGCGTTTAATCATTACTTGCGAATTCTTTACGTGCCGGAACCGCTTACCATGTTCGATGGCATCTATAAATTGCCTCCCGCGAGTTTCGGCGTTGTAAAAGACGGCATTTTGACAATACAAAAATTCTGGCAGGTGGAGCCGGGAAATTATTTGACAGAACCCCAGGCATACATAGAAAGAGAGGTTTTTAATAAAATATCGGCGTCCGTCGAACAGCAGTTGATTTCTGACAGACCACTCGGAATATATTTATCGGGAGGCATCGATTCAAGCACCATCCTTCACTGCGTAGCCCAAAAGTATCGGAAAATTAACACATTTTCCGTGGGATTTAATCTCCGAAACGAAAAAGTGGAAGAGAAATTCAATACAGATCTTTATCTGGCAAGAAAAACCGCAATGCATTACGGCGCCAGCCATCACGAAGTGATGTTATCAACTGAAGACGTGCCCGAACTATTCACAAAAGCGATACGGCATATGGACGAACCGATTTCAAATCCAACGGCTCTCGCAATGATAAAACTGGCGGCTTTCGCAAAAGACAGGGTTACGGTGGCGTTGGGGGGCGATGGCGGAGATGAACTTTTCGGAGGTTATGAAAGGTATCGTCTCAGTTTAATTGCAAGCTATTATCAAAAGCTCCCCCGCGCGCTTCGAATTCTGTTTTCGTGGAATGATAAATTAAGAAAATTGAACACCGCCACCGGCATAGATAGATTTACACTTTTTATGTTTCAAAAGAACGGCATTTTAGAAAGAACAATACATCCTGAATGGCTGAATAAGACAATCTCTGAGGAATTTTTCAATAAGAAATATTTTATTCCCGGGCGCAATCGGCGTTTTGAGGAAATATTTATGAATACCGACAGGCAAAGCTGGCTTGTCGATCAGTCGCTGATGTTAACAGATAAAATGTCTATGGCATCCGGACTTGAGGTGCGGGTGCCATTATTAGATAAAGATCTGGTTGAACTAGCCGCGCGAATTCCTCTTAAATACAAAGTAAGCCCTTTCAACACAAAAATTATCTTAAAATCAGCGGTAAAGGGGCGAATACCATCGTTTCTTTTGGACCAGCCCAAAAGAGGCTGGTTTGCGCCCGGCGCCAAATGGCTGCGATATCCGTCTGTTTATACATTCGCCCAGAACGTTCTTTCGCCCGAATATTATTCAGAAACATCGCCGATTTTTTCATGGAAGGAAATTAAGAAAATCTTAGATGACCATTGCGCCGGACGCCAATATAATTTAGTAATATTATGGGCGCTAATGACATTCCAACTATGGGCGCGCGAATTTAATATAAGCGGCAGCGCAAAACATTTCCCCGATGATGCGAGGAATTAAGTTGTCCAGATTGTGACTATAAACTGCAATTTCCCGCAATTGATTTTGCAGATTTTCGTTTTGATATAATTTTTTGTAAAAAATATTATTTAATTTCTCCGTTAAATCGGTCTCATTCTCCGCTTTAAAAATCAAATTCGACGCGATTTCTCTCGGGAAAACCGTCAAAAAAGCGGTATTTGAGGTCAAAGGAATCATACCCGAAGCCATTGCTTCTAAAACAACTTTGTCCAAGCCGCCGGAGGGAACAGTGTTAACGAGAATTTCAGCATCGGCGAAATATCCCGGCATTTTATTGTAAGAAACAGCGCCGGAAAATTCTACGTTATCCTCGATTCCGAGTTCAATAACCATTTTTTTTAGAAAATCTGAATATTTAAGGTGATGCTCTTGAATCACGCCCCCGATGATTTTTAATTTCAAGTTGTAACCTGATTTTATTAAATCCGCCACAGCTCGGATAATCAAATGGTGCCCTTTAGATGGTGTAATCCTTCCTACCGACAAAATCGTAATTTTGTCTTGTATTTGGTATTTAGTATTTGGTATTTGGAATTTATTGATATCAATACCGTGGCCAGTAACGATCCGTTTTGGTGTATTAATTCTCATTGCCGCTTCGTGCGCAGTAAAAACTTTCTTGCAAAATAAAACCGCCAAGCGGAGCTTCCAATGAACTGAAACGCCCGTGTACCACATAAAAATTGGTTTTCTGTAAAAAAACGCGACTGGCGCCGCTAAAATTACATATTTCGGAACCATGTGAACCAAAATAGCATCGGATTTGCCGATAATTTTAAATAATCCAGCGTAAAAACCAAAAAGTTTTCCGAAAAAACCCACTCCTTTTTCCTTACCCATGCTCACAACCTTCATGTTCGGCTCTGTCGGTTCGGAACGCTTTTCAAGCGCTAAAATATAAACGTTTTCAAGTCGTTCCGCCAATTTGTTCCACCAATCAATAAAAACGCCGAGATTGGAGTCATTAATGTCATATTTTTGGGTTATAACCAAAAGTTTCATTTATTTTTTTAAATATTTTGATATCTGTAAAATGGTCGCGATGACAAAGTAAATAAATACGGGTACTATTGGCAAAAGATAGCGCAATAAACTGGGAGGATTATTGAAAATTCCATAAAATATAAGATAAGACCAAAACCAGCCTTCCAAAACTAAAACTTGCCCAACCTTATTACCCTTTGCTAAATATCTAAAACTAAGAATGGATATAATCAAGAAAAATGTTGTTACGATTATAAACCATAAAAAATAATGGGTAGGCGAAAAATTACTGAAATTAAGCCAAAAATTAGCCAAGTTAAAGGATTTTGAGGTAATACCGTGGACCGTGAAACCAATTCGCCACGGCGATCCGAATGCCTTCCAATTATAAAATAACTGCGGCAAATAAAATAAAAATGAAAAAAATCCGTACCAAATTGCATTTTTAAATTTCTTAAAGTATAGAAATGACGCTAAAATAATTAAAAACGTCCAGATATTTGTGGCTCTTGTTAAAATCGCCATTCCGCTAATCAGAGATAAAACGACCACGTACTTCAACTTGGTGTCGCCATCTCCATGGAGAGCGGAAAATTTATTAAAAAATATAAAAAATGTAAGATAAACAAAAAGAGCCGAGATATAATCAGAGGCTATCACAATCCATAATTGGTAATGAAAAGCCGGGATAACGCTGCGGTATTGAATAATCTTGCCGAATGCTAAGAGCAGCCACGGATAAACGACAAATGTAAATGCGGCTATCGCCGCTATTTTTTTCGAATTGAATAGCCGCTTCGCAATCAGAGCAACGAGAATCAGCGCTATCAGAAAAAGAATAAATGTTTGAAAAATGAAAACCGGTTTGGCAATATCAACGGGAAACTTAGCCTGAGTTAAATAGACAATGGGAGCGAAAAAAATCGGCGCTCCAAGGCTTTCCGCGGCATTTCTCGCTTGTCCTGCAATTAATCCTTCGGCTATGTTAAAATAGTCCACCTCATCCGATTGATAAGATTCATTAAAATGCGGCCGGAAACCCCCAAGTTGCATATCAGTGAAAGGAATATTATTCATAACTAAAATTATCAGAAAAAAACGCAATAAAACTAATCCCACCACAATCCAAATAAAAGTTTTTTTGCTTATATCAAACATTGTTTAGCGCTTTATTAATACGGATAATGCCCGCTATGGCAAAAATAAAAATGAACGGATTAACGGGAAGCCGGTAGCGCGCCGTAATTAAAGGCGAAGTAATAGCAGAAAAATATATCAATAAAACAGCAATAAAAACCAGAGTTAATTTTGCGATATTGTATCCGCCGCGCCAACAGAATATAAAACCAACAAACGCTAATACCGCAATTACGAACCAAACCAATCCCCCAATCAGAAAGACATAAATATCTCCGGGCGCATCAGCAAGAATTTTTAGGCCTCTTAAAACTTTACCATCAGAAAAATTCAATATCAAATCATTTCTGAAAGTTCCGCCCAATAATATCGGCTTTCCCAAAAGACGGCCGACTAATCCATCATAACCGCTGCTAAAGAAAAACAAGGGCATATAGCCAAGATGAATTTTTAGATAGTCCCATTTATAACTCCAAAGCATCTTAGCCGCTTCTTTGCCCATGAGAGCGTCATATTCCCGATTGCCGTAAGGAGGCAAGCCATAAGTATTAAGCTCGCCCGGATCAAAACCGCGGTTCTTAACAAGATAATTCCTTAAAACATCGTAATGATAGCCAAGAGTGTGCCCTTGATTGCTTGAAATTTGCCAAGTATTTAAAATGATTTTATTTCGAACAAGCCAAATGCCGACAAGCGAATAAACGGCTAAAATCGCAGCCAAACCAAGAATCAGCAGGCCATTTTTCGGCACTCTTCTTTTTTCCTTAAAAAGGATAAATAAAATTAAAAGCGGTAAAAAATAGAAAATCATTGGCTTAATTAAAGCGGCGACTGAAAATAAAAATAGGGAAATAAAAAGTAATTTTTTATTTCCGGATCTAAGGTATTTTAAAAATCCCCAACAAGCTATAAGAAAAATTGGCACAAAAAATTGTTCGGAAAATAAAAGACCGGCGTAATATAAAGAAAGCGGTTCCACCATAAAAATTGCCGCTGCCCAGAAAGCTATTTTTTTATTGGCGATAATTTCCATGGAAATAAGATGAGTTAAAGGAACGGATAGGGCGAATAATAATGCGCCCAAAAAAATCGCCGGGGCAAAAGATTTAAAAATGACGTATATCAAAGCAAGCCAAAAAACATATCCCGGAGTTATGAAATTCGTGGGGTGTAATGGTAATGGTGGTTCTCCGGTCTGGCCGGCGCCATCAATAGAAAAAGCATTATATTTCAAAAAATTTTTTGCCGCCTGCATGAAAGACATCGAATCGTCGTTTATTGGCATAAAAAAAGAAAAACCATAATACCAGCCAATTAATAAAATAACGGTTAAGTAAACCGCGGATGCCGCGAGCCACCAGCGAAAAAAAATTTTTGAATTTTGATTAAAATTAAACATATCAATCAAAAAATCTATATTTTAACAAAGTCCAAATACTTATAATACCATCCCTGAACCCCAATTTTTTGCCCTGGAGTTTTGTTCTCGGGAAATATTGCGTTTGGATCTGAATAATTTTTTCTTTCCGCTTCAGAAGCTTGGCGGTAATTTCTTCGCATATTTGGAAACGATTGCTTTTTAAATTAAGATTTTGCCAAAGTTCCCGAACCATCACTTTGTAGCCGTTATTAACATCTTTAATATTCCCGCCATATAGCAGATTTGTTATTAAACTGACGGTTTTACCACCCCACCAGTAAATACTGCGTAAATTATTGGAATCCCTAAAGCCAAACACGGCGCGAGTTTTATTCTCTTCAATGGGCTCTATCAACCGTAAAATATTTTGGGGATCGGTTTCTAAATCGGCATCCTGAATAACAATGATATCGCCCTTTGCTCTTGTTAATCCAAGTTTTATTGCCGCGCCTTTTCCTAAATTATTTTGATGAGTAATTAATTTTATCTTGCCTTCGTCGTGCAACTTAATTAAAATATTTTTCGAACCGTCGGTAGAACCATCATCGACGGCAATAATTTCTTTATCAATATCAAGATCTTCAACCTTTTTTATAATTTCTTCAACGGTTTTTACTTCGTTAAAAACCGGAATTATAATTGATATTTTCATAAATTTCCATTATCTTTTGAGTGATTATCGGCCAATCCTTTTGTTTAATATCTTCAAAATTTTTATCGTGCATTTTCTGCTTTAGATTTTCATCGCCAATTGATTTTATCACCGCCTTAGCCAGCGCCTCGCTATTTTTTTCTTCAACCAACAATCCGTTTTCTCCTTCTCTTACCAAATAAGAATTACCTCCAACTTTGGTGGCAATAATCGGCAGGCCGGCAGCCATTGCTTCCATTATTGAAGTGGGATTGCCTTCGCGATCGCCTCCGGTGCTAACAGACGCTAAAACAAAAATATCCGCCACTTTTAGATACTCTACAACTTTATCATGATTTTGACGGCCTAAAAAGTAAACCCCATCAACACTTTTAGCCTGTTTTTCTAATTCAATTCTATCGGGCCCATCGCCTATTATAATCAGAGTAGCTCCGCTAAACTTTTCTTTAACCGTTTTAAAGGCATCAATCAAATATTTAAATCCTTTCGCCGATCTTAAAACCCCGATGGAAATGATAATCGGCTTAGAATATTGATTACTCAGAGCTATAATTTTATTGCTGTCAGTCTTTTTAAATTCGGACAAATAAATTCCGCTCGAAATTATAGCCAGTTTATTTTCCGGAACACCGATGCCTTTTAAATCATTAGCGATTTCTTCGCTAACACAAATTATTTTGTTGATATTTTTAAAATATCTTGCATTCTCGTGTTTTAATAGTCGTTTGTTCAAGCCGGCGTGAATGGTGAGTACCGCTGGAATTTTTAATTTTTTGGAAAGTTTTCCGCCAAAATACGCTTCAACAAAATCACCGTGTAGATGAATGATGTCATATGGATTTTTCGCGTGATATTTTTTAACTTGCCGCGCAGCCCAAAAATTAAACCAAAAACGCCGCGCCTTGCTGTAAAGCGGCAAAAACTGCAGCGGCATTTTATAAACGCTGAACTCTTTGAAGTCCGATTTCAAAAATTCCCCGAAGTCGGACTTCATAGTTCCGCCGTAACCAATAAAAATTTCTACTTGATGGCCAAGTTTAATTTGCTCCTGCGAAAGAATTAACCCATGCCTTTCCATACCTCCTACATGTGGTGGGAAGTACTCTATAATCCTTGCGATTTTCATTTTAGTTCTAAAAATAAATTAGCGAATTTTTTAATGCCATCATTCCACTCATAATTTTTATTGACGTGTTCACGGCCGGCTTTGCCAAATTTTTCTCTTAATTCTTTATTTTCCATTAATTCTTTAATTTTTTCTGCCAGTACTTCCGGATTATGTGGTTCAACTAAAAATCCGTTCTCGCCGTTTTTGACTAAATCCGGAATACCGCCGACACGCGTTGCTACCACCGGCTTTTCCATAGCCATCGCCTCCATAATAGAACGACCGAATCCCTCATGCCAACTCGGATAAACAAAAATATCAATTTCTGACAGCGCTTCCGGCACTTTGCCATACGGCACAAACCCCCGCCATTCTATTCTATCGCCAATATTCAATTCTTCAGCTAATTTTTTCAATTTCATTTCCAGTGGCCCAGTTCCAAAAATTAAACAATTAAACTTTAAACTCCGTGATTTTAAAATCGCAATTGCCTTAAACAAATCTTCCAATCCTTTTCCATCTACCAATCTTCCAATATAACCCAAACTTATCCCCACCTTATCCCCAAAACTATTGATGTCGGACATCAATAATGGGTTAAAGAGAGAAAGATCGACGCGAAGAGAGACAAGGCGGATTTTTGATTCGGAGACATCCTGCTCCCGAACTTGATTGAATATTGTATGGCTTATAACGCGGATTTTTGCCGCGCGCTTCATTGCGAAGCGGCCGATCCATTTAAGCGGCCGGCTTTTCAGATTTTTCTTATTTCCGGGTTTTCTGAAAATCTCTCCCTGGACTTCAATGACTGTCGGTTTTCCGGTAAGAAATTTCAATAAAGTAACGGCAATGCCACCGCCGGCGACTTCAGAAGCATCAAAAACATCAATGCCGTATTTTAATTTCAAATAAAATCCAAGCTTTACTGCGCCGGCAATAAATCCGAGATAACCCAAAAAATTAGGAATAAGATAAACGCGAATATTATTTTCTTTGACACGATGGAAAAATAAATCCGGCGACTGCGCGATTACGAAAAGATTATAAAAATAAGCGGCCATTGAGCGCCAAGTTTTCATATCCTGCTCATTTGAAAAAACATCTTTCGGATATTTATGTTTTCCTATAAAACAAACGTTCATTTGCGTTCAAATAAATAGTAAACGTTAATACCAAGCGGTAAAAATTTTTGGAAAGGCCGCCAGATAAAATCGCAGAATTTCCACATCGGAAGAGACAAAATTTGTATTTTTTTTGGAACCCATGAAACCATTCCAAAACTTGCCGACTCCAAAAGCTTAAAATCCGCCTTGAAAAGCTTTTTAATGACACCTGGTCTTAAAGCAACGCGCTTCATTTTAAAAATACTGCGAACCAAATTAAGGTCATTATAAATATTGGGGAAAACCACCATTACTTTACTGCCTTTTCGGGTAATTTCTTTAATTTTTTTGAATAATTTTTCAGGATTTATATATTCCCAGACGCCGATGGTTATAACTAAATCGATCGCCGGAAAATTGAAATCGAATCCGGTGGAATTAATAATTTCCGCTTGCGAAAAATTTTTAAGTTTTTCGCGACAAACTTTAAGCATTGGTTTAGAAACGTCAATGGCATAAATTTTTTCAGCATTCTTTGCCGCTAAAGCGTATTCTCCGGTGCCGCAGCCCCAATCAATAACAATTCTGCCGCTACTTAATTTTCTTATTTTATTTTTTAAAAATGGCTGCCAAAGTCCCAAAACATATTTTTCCAAAACAGATGATTCGGCGCGCCGGTCGTAAGCTTTAGCGTCGGTATAGCTTGAATTTTTATCTTGATAAGCCATGTTTTAATTTAAAAGTAATCCGCCAAAAAAATTTAAACACTTGATTAGGAAAAAGGGTTAGGAATTTTATGATAATATTTTGCCGACCGTACCATGTTATAAGTTCTGAAAAATCTCCGATTATTTTCCGATTTTTATTGATGAATTCTTCCAGTTCGTTAAGGTCCGACTGTTCCTCGGTGTTGATGTGAATCAGGATGGTTATTTGACCAATCCAAATTTTCTTTGGCCACCACAAAACCTGGGGTAGCCAAACTAGGCCCCATTTTTTGAACGGATATAGCGCAATACCGTCGCTTAGACACAAAAAATCGTTCTCTTTAAGCGCCCTAATCGTGTTTTTATCAAAAGAATGGCCAGGCGCTACAAAAATTTTTGGTGCCAACGATAAACGATCTTTTATTATGCCTGCTCCATTAGCAATCATGGCTTTTTGAGTTTTTAAATCTAATCCTGCAAATTCACCTTTTTTATTGATTTTTAAAACGCCGCCGCTTCCGGTTTTATAAAGATGCTCAAAACCATGCTGGGCGATTACCCATCCATTTTGGTTTAATTCTTTAATAATCCGCCAAAAATCGGAATTAGCGGGATATTTTAAAAGTTCCGGATCTTTATTGTCGGGAATAACGGCTAAAAGAGGTTTTATATCATACCTCCTTAAAATCGAGGTGATAAAATTGAATTTATCCCAATCCATATTGGGCGCGATATCGTCTAATCTAAAAAAAATTCTTGCCATTTATTTAATTAATTTATTATACAAATCAATCCACTTCGGCAAAATTACCTCCCGGCTGAATTTATCTTTTATTTTATCTCGCGCGGCTCGGCCAATTTCTTTTCTTAAATTAAAATCACCCATTAGCTTTAACAAAATATTTTGGTAATTCTGATGGTTCTCGGCTATAAATCCATCTTTATTATTATCTATTAATTCTCTAACTGCCCCAACCTGATTGGTCACAACCGGAAGTCCCGAAGTCATAGCTTCCATAACCGCAATTGGCATATTATCTTCGTAAGAAAAATAAGCAAAAATGTCCGAGTCAGAAAAATATTTTTTCGGAATGTCATAACCAAACCATTGGACAGTAAGATTTTCGGGACGTTCTAAATTAGAAACAGATTTTTTAATGTCTTCCAAAAGCGGCCCGTAACCGACAATCCGCCAGTTAATACGCTTGTTAAAGTCCTTGGCCAGATTGAAAATCATCTGCGCCAGCTCAAACAAGCCGCGGGCTTTGCCCAGATACCAAAATTTGGTGACGGTAAGAATATTAAAAAAATCTCTATCGGCCAAATCCGACTCGAAAAATTTTGAAAAATCAACCGAATTGGGAATAACAACGGCTCTCTTGAAACCGAGTGATTTCTTTAAAAACTCCGAAGGCGTAGTCACGGCCGAAGCGCGATAATAGCCGAGCCAATAAAAAAACTTCCAGAGCCGATTTTTCGGCCGACCGTGAATGGTTAAAATAAGCGGCCGCAGAAAAACCGACCAGGCCAACGGATTCGTTGTATGAGTAAGTTTCACGCCGAATCTAAAAGAATTTAAAAATTTGTCTTTGACGCTGAAAATATGTTCTGCCCGGAATTTTCCGCTCGCGTTAATCCCGTCGGCCAAATCCCGCCCCCATTGCCATGGCCCACCCATTACCCGAGGCGTCATTACCGAAATTAATTTTTTTCCGAATTCTTCCATTTAGAATATATTATATTGTATAATAAAATTGCTGTTGCGTCAATTTGATATTTTGGCCTTATTGAGCCAAATATTTCATAAAAATGGCTAAAAAAATATTATTTTTAATAACCAAATCCGAAATGGGCGGCGCTCAGCGCTTTCTATTTGAACTTGTAACGCATTTAGACGCTAAAAAGTACGATATTATAGTTGCTGCCGGTGGTCCGCCGGCTGGCGGAGAACTATTTGAAAAACTGGCCCAAAAGAGCGTAAAAACGGTTAAAATTAGGAACTTTTCAAATAGTTTCGGTATAAAAAATATTTTCGCTTTCGCGGAAATCTTTGGGTTGATAAGAAAATTCAAACCCGACGTTCTTTATCTTTTAAGCTCGGAAGCCGGCTTTTCTGGTTCTATTGCCGGAAATATTTACCGTTTCCTTTTTTGGCGTACCAATCCAAAAATAATCTATCGAATAGGCGGTTGGGCCTTTAAAGAGCCAAGAAATATTTTCATAAAAAAAATATATTTGTGGGCCGAAAAAATATCGGCGCGATTTAAAGATACAATCGTTACTAATTCTGAATTTGACAGGCATTTAGGAATAAAAAATAACATCGTCAAATCGGAAAAAATAATGACTATTTATAACGGCATGAATTTAAATGAAATAAAGTTTCTTCCCAAAGAAGAGGCTAAAAAATTCATCATATCAAAACTACTAAATACTAACTATCAGCTACCAACTACTATTCTGATTGGCACCATTGCCAATCTTTACAAAAACTAAGGGTTGGATTTTTTAATTCTTGCGGCCGCAAGAAATAAGGTAATAGAAAAAAATTGTAATTTTATAATTATCGGAGAGGGTCCCGAGAGAAAAAAACTGGAAAATCTTATAAAAAAACATGAGCTCGAAAATAATGTTATTTTAATCGGCGCCATTCCCGACGTGCGCCGATACTTAAAGGCCTTTGACTTATTCGTTTTGCCGTCGGTAAAAGAAGGCCAACCCTGGGCAATTTTAGAAGCTATGGCCGCTGAGGTGCCGATTGTTGCAACAAATATCGCCGGCATTCCGGAAACGGTAGAAAATGAAAAATCCGGCCTTTTGGTTGAACCAGCGGATTTTGACGCGCTATCCAAAGCAATAGAAAAAATGTTAATTCATCCCTCTCTTGCCAAAAAATGCTCTGAAAAAGCGCTAATCGCAGTTAAAGAAAAATTCAATATCGCCGAAATGATTAAAAAAAATGAAGAGTTATTTTAATTTATACTATCCAAACGATCGTTTTTATAGTATAAATTTAAACTTTTTAAATCATAGACCTAGATTTTTTATAAAATTTTCTTCGGCTTTGCTTTGCGGGTTATAATCCAGCTCTAAGGCCTTTTTGATTTCACTGGCCCCCTTATTTTTCTGATTATCAGCGATATACGCCAATCCTAAATACCAATGGCTTAAACCGATAGACGGCTCGGCATTAACCGCTTGAGTCATATAAGATACGGCTGATTTGGTGTCGCTTAAAAGCAAAGAATTTTTAGTTAAATAGAATAACGTCTCTTGCCGATTTGGACTTAATTCCAGAGATTTTTTGCCATAGGCCTCGGCTTGGGCCAATATTGCCTGGTCTCTCCCCCTTTCGCCTAGAATCATATATATCCGCGCCATGTCCGTGTAGGAGGCGGCGTTTTTTGGATGGGCAGTAAGAGCTTTATCGGCCGCTTCAAGCGCAAAATTAATTATCTCTTCTGGATTCGGCAATTGAACATTTTTCTGTAAAGCGCCGGCAACGGAAGCGATTAAATCAAATTGGTATTCCGCTTTATACGGCGTAAAATGATTTAATGATTTTTTAAACAGAGTAACTCCCTGCACCGTATCTTTTGGAAAAGTCCGCAAAGCGTCGGCGTCGGCTAAATTAGCGCGCCAGATTGAGTAATTTACATATAATAATACGAATGTGATTAAAACTATTGCTAATGATGCCAATTGCGAATAAACAGTATTAGCAATTCGCGGTATTCGCATGTTTCCAATATTGAAATCCGACTTCAAAAATCCCCGAAGTCGGACTTCAATATTGTGCGAAGCGATAAACGCTAAAAACAAAAACAACCCAAACAAGGAACCGAAACTATCAAAAGAGAAAAAAACCGCTCCAAAATAAGCAACGAAAGCGCCTGTTAATACAAGCGATAAAACTTTTGCTTCCATAATTGGAATTATGGAAGTGTTTGTTTTGATATTTTTAAAAAGTTTAAATAAATAAAACGCAACGGAAAGCCAAATTAAAATATAAGCCAAGCTGCCGACAATGCCCGTTTCGGTCAAAATTTCTAAGAAGGCATTATGCGGCTTGTCAAACCAGGTCTCGCCAAATCCTCCGCCGCCGAATTTTAAAAATCTTGGGTCGTAATATTTGTTGAAAATATAATTAAAGTTTTCCGGACCAACGCCTAAAACCGTCCACCAACCGGCGGATTGAAAACCCTTAAGCGATATCTGCCATGCCAAAAGACGCGTTTTGACAGTGTAATTGGAAAAAGAAATTTCAGTAAACTTTCTTAATACGCCGTTCCTTAAAAAATCGGCGCTGCGAAACTGCCAGAAACCGGCTGCGGCAATTAAGATTGCCAGAAAACATGCGGATAATATAATTCTTGTCCGTTTAGTAAATATGTTGGTTAAAATTAAAACCAGTAACAAAAATAAAATGCCTATAAAAAAACCTAAAATCGCGCCTCGAACCTGCCCTAAAAGAATAACAAAAAGGATAAAAATAGAGCTTGCGCCAAAAAACCAACGCCTGAAGTCCGAATTTGGCATTTGAAGTCCGACTTCTGGGGATCTCGAAGTCGGACTTCGGGAAAAGTCGGACTTCGGAAGTATAAATTGATAAAGTCCCCAGAAAAAATGAAAAATTAAGTACGGTGCGACAAATGTCGGATTATTAAAAATAGTGGAGCCAAACGATAACCCCCACGCGGAATTTTGATAAAAAGCAGTCGCGGCAACAACAAGAGCGACAAAAAAAGAAAAATTTAGATAATTATGCCAGTTTAATAATTTATTGCCAATGTCGCTCATCGCTAATCCCTTTGATTTATTGGTAATTTGCATCATTCGCAACTGTTTATCTCTATTCGCATAATTAAGTGAGCTGGCAAGCACTAAAAACCAAGCGAAAAAATGGAGCTCGGCGAATAATCCTGTCATTCTCGGTCCGATTCCCCAGAAACTTCTTGAAAAATCAATTCCTAAAAGCGCGGAAATAAAAGAAATAGCGGTAAATAACACCAACGCCACTACAAGCCAATTTCTAAAATTAGGTTTTAGAAATTTCAATATCAACCAGGCGGCGAAAACAATCTCAACCAACACCTGAAATAAAATAAATTTCGGCGTTGAAAACGGAAAAAGCGCCTTTGGCCAGAAAGCCAACGGTGTCAGCAAAACAGCGTAAAGCCCATATTTTACAATTTTAGATAAATATAATTCGGTTTTAGACATGGGTTAATGGATTGAATAATAGCATATGAGCATCGGAATTCCTATAAATTATGAAAATGTATGTTTCCAAGCGATCGCTGGTAAACTGACATTTTAAAATTTAAAATAAATTTCAGGCAAACCAAAAACCCCGCAAAGCGGGGTTTTTGGTTATCCGAATCTCCTATCACAAGTAGGAAATCCGAGAAATATTAGTATCTGATTGACGGGCCGTAGATCGGCAAGACCTTGGCCTCAAGGTTGAGACCGCCGGCGGCATCGGAACAAGCGGTTGTGCCATCACCCCAACACATTGCATTCGTTGCCGCTCCCGCAAAGTTGGTGCTGCCAGTGTCAGTGTCAATGCTCCATTGGGCTAAGGTGCCGTTGGTGCTGCCGGTTGTGGCGGTAAATGCCCCATCCTGAACGTCTACACCGCCTGTCGTGTTGGCTACGACCTTAACTCTCTTGGTCGCGCCAGCGGTTAGAGTGTAGGCCGGATAGAACGACATTGAAGTTGAAGCAGTGCCGGCGCCGCCGTCCTTGGCAAACAATTCACCACTGCCCCCTCCAGTATAACGATCGCTAGTTGAACCCCAAGCCGTACCGGTATCAGCGTCAATTAACTTAACATAAACAGAAGCCAAGGTTGAACCAGCCAGTTTTAGAGTAACGGTGTTAATGGTTACATTGTTAGCCGGATCAGCCGTAAAGACGAAGACCGCCATCACGTCAGCAGATTGTGCCGGATGACCAGTTGTCAAAATACCGGTTGGGTCTGACGTAACAGTCAGTTTTGTTCTTACCACGGTAACGGCGTTAACGGCCGTACCAGTGCTGCCATCAGGACCGGAAATAGTAGATGTCAGCGAACCGCTGGTAGACAAAGCCGTCACATCGGCTGGCCGCTCAATTCTCGCAGTATGAGTTGAACCGGATTGAGCGCCGCCGGAAGCGAAGGTTGAAACATCGCCCCTTAACTCAAGCGAATAGCCGCTGTTTTGAGGAATAATAACCGGGCTCGTAAAGTGGAAGACATACTTCCAGGCCTGGGTAACATTAGAGTTCACGGTGGTGCTTGACGCCGTACCGGAAACCACTATCGGATTAAGAGCAACGCCGCTCTTGTACCATTGCAGATTCCCCAAAGACGCTTTGGCGTTGTTCGGGTCACCAGTGCTGGTGGCGACATCAATTACCGTTATATCGGTAATGCTGATGTCGGAAACACCATCGGCGGTAAATCTCCAGATACCTACCGTCTTACCAGTTGAGCCCATAACCGCTTGATAAGCGGCCGGAGTTGAAGAATCTTTGGCAATCGTTAACTGGCCGCCTGTGGTGTTAACCGTAAACGATTGGCCGTTGATGGCCGTGGTGGAAACCGCGGTGCCGCCAGTGCTTTTCAAGGTCTGGGTGGTTGTAGTAAGCAAGCCGACTGCCGAAGCTCCGCTCAACTTTACATAGAAAGATGAACCGAGACCGGTGGCTGATGTAAGAACATCGACGTAAACATCAACCGTGATGCTGCCACCGGCGGGAATCGCTTTCGGGGCAGAGCCCGAAAAAGTATAGGCAGTGCTTGCCGCGAGCGAACCGGTCATTGTGCCAAACTGAACGCCGTCAACCTTTAGCAAAAGATTAGCAAACGGGAAAGTGGTTGACGAAGTTACAGAAATAGTTGAAACGTTAATCCCTTCAGCCGAAGAAGCCGACAAGACAAACGAACCAATTTTCGCGGCTGACTGGCCCTTAATCAAGTTCCCGGTGCCAAGGGCGGTGTTTTGCTTTGCCTGAAACGGATTGGAAGTGATGGTAAGAGTATTGCCGCTAACTGCAGTAGTATCGCCGGTTGAAACGTTGGAAATCTGACCCTGATAGTTATCAGTGCCGGCAACCAAGCTGCCCTTCATGTCAGTGGCAACGCCGCCCGATACCAAATCAAGCTTCAAGCTCCAAATTCTGGTCGTGTTGGCCGGAATAAGGTAGTTGATGTTTGAAGACGAGGTACCAAAAGTCGCGGCCGTTGTGCCGGTGTTGGACCAGGTATCTGCCGCTGAACCGCTATCGCAAACCGCGTTTGCGTCAGTACCGCAAGGAGTGGTAATAGTGGTGCCGATCTGATTGCCGGCGTCATCCACCATATAGACGTTATCTACCTCGCTAGTCCAGGTTACCGCGCCCGTGGCTTCAAGTTTGAATGGAATAAACAAAACTTTGATCTGTTCGCCGTAAGCGACAACTTTGAATTTGGCAACGGTAATATTGGTCTGCGCGGGAGCAAGATTGCCAGTCGGGCTTGAAGGTTCAAGAGTAATGGTCAAAGTGCCAGCTCCAACATTTGTTGTAGTCAAAGCAAGGGTGGCTGATGGGCTGACGCCTACATTATAGGTCTTGTCGCGCG
>CAZBVM010000003.1:0-38840 GCA_964495505.1 uncultured Candidatus Saccharibacteria bacterium
TGCCGCCGTGGGCGATAACATATTTTTCCTCGTCAAAAGCGTCAAGCCAAATAATTTCTCCGGTAATTTTGCTGTTTTTTACGTGAACGTAAGGCGTTTCAATAAAACCGAGTTCATTCACTCTTGAATAAGACGTAAGATGAACCACGAGTCCGATGTTCGGTCCTTCAGGAGTTTCAATCGGGCAAATTCGGCCGTAGTGACTGGCATGAACATCGCGCACTTCAAAACCGGCTCTTTCACGGGTGAGGCCCCCGGGACCCATAGCCGAAATCCGGCGCTTGTGTTCCAGTTCCGCTAAAGGATTTACCTGGTCCATAAATTGCGCTAACTGGGAAGAAGTGAAAAATTCTTTAACCTTCGCCATTAAAGGCCGGGCGTTGATAAGCTGGGCCGGCGTTAGGGTGCTAATATCGTAAGTTGACATCCGGTCGCGGATAATTCTTTCCATTTGCGCGAGCCCCACCCGAAGTTTGGTTTGTAAAAGTTCGCCAAGAGCCCGCACCCGCCGATTGCCCAAATGATCAATATCGTCCGGTACGGCGTCTTCATTGTTGTTTAAAAGAATAATTTCACGAGTGATATCAACCAAGTCCTCAAAACTCAACAGCCGTTTTTCTTTTGAAATATCGAAGTCCTTTGAACTATTGAAGTCCGACATCGAAGAATTATTGATGTCGGACTTCAATATTTTTCTCTGGCGGCCAAGGCGTTGGTTCATCTTAAACCTTCCGACTTTCCCCAAATCATAGCGATCAAACCTCTTAAACATTCCCTCAACTAGCGTTTTGGCGTTTTCTGGCGTGGCCGGATCGCCAGGCCGCAGACGTTTATAGATTTCAATAAAACCCTCCTCGGCATTTTTTGATGGATCTTTTTTTAAAGTGGCCTCTATGTATTTAATGGCGCCGGTATCGATGTCTTTGAATAATTTTAAAATATTTTCATTAGTGTCTAAACTCCTTCTTCCCTCCCTCCCTGACAAGGGAGGGTTGGGGTGGGTTTCGCCCTTCCGTAATGCAACCCCTCCCAACCTCCCCTTATCAGGGGAGGAATAATGAACCGCAAAAGCGCGCAAGAGCGCTGTCACCGGCGTTTTTCTTTTCCGATCAATTTTAACGCTAATGACACCGTCGGGATCGGTTTCAAATTCCAGCCAGGCGCCTCGGTTGGGAATAATTTTAGCGCCGAAAAGTTTTCTGCCGCGCCAACTGACAGCCGAAAAGAAAACGCCGGCGGAACGAATCAACTGTGAAACCACCACTCTTTCAACGCCGTTTACGATAAAAGTTCCGCGTTCAGTCATAATCGGAAAATCGCCAAGATATGTCTCCTGTTCTTTCGCTTTTTTAGTTCTTTTATTTATCAGTTCAACTTTCACCCGCAGCGGCGCTTCAAAAGAAAGGCCGTTTTGTTTGGCTTTAAGTTCATCAAACTTTGGCTCGTCAAAATAGTAATCATGAAAATAAAGCTCCAGTTCCTTGCCGGTGTAATCGGTTACCGGTGACATTTCTTCAAAGAGTTCTATCAGGCCTGATTTTAAAAACCAATTATAAGAGTCAAGCTGCATCGCCACAAAATTCGGCAACTCAACCCATTTTATTTTTTGTTTAGCGAAACTTTTTGTTTCTTTGAACATAAAAAATAATAAAATTTTCAATTTACAATTTCCAATTTTCAATCAATGTTCAATTTTTAATTTTTCTCCCTACGGGAGATCTCCCGAAGGGAGACAAACTGTTTGATAATTGATTCATTGTCCGGCCTTCGCAGCCGAAGCAGCTTCGGCGGAGTAGGCAAAATTCAATGAAAATTGATAATTGAAAATTGTTAAGTAACGCGCAAAAAACCCGCCTTTATTGGGTTTGACTTTTTAATAAGGTTTTTCTAAAAAATAGTATTCAATTGTTATATTTCCCGCTGCGCGGGATCCTCGATTTCTTAACCAAATCTGAAAGATTTGGAAGAAATCGGGACAATTTTTTATTTAAAACGCAGACCAGCAATAATAGCTTTTATTATTCTTTCTGTCAAGAGCCCCGTGTTCTTGAATTCTATATGTCCTATTTGTCCTATAGGTCTTATTTTATGCTTTTTCAAAAACTTGTCAACAACCAAAAGAAAGTCTTCTGCTCTGTCAACCCCGACGCATACTCCGACGGTACCGTCGGAGTCCAGGTCGGGGCTCCGACCTCGCCGATGGCGAGCGTCGGAGTAAAAAAACTTTATTAAGATTTTTTTATCTTGTTGGGAAATAGTTATTTTCATCAACCCCTTTTTAAACCCCTCCTAACCTCCCCTTGTCGGGGGAGAAATCTTGCTCCCTCCCTGATAAGGGAGGGCTAGGGTGGGTTATTTTTTAAGTTTCTGCACTGGCGCTTTTTCCGAGACCGGTGCTTCGGCGCGATTTTGCGGCGCCGGCGCCGGCGGCGCAATGCCTAAAAGCGCCGCCTTACCAGCTTTAAGATTAACGATTATTCGTCCGACTTCCATGTTATCCGGATTAAGTTCGGCAATCTTTTCAAACTGTTCTTGGGCCTTGGATTTAGCCGCCCAAAAATCATCCTTGGATGCGCCTAAACTGTCTCGGTCGTATATCAAGCCCAAAAAATACCGGGCGTTTGAATAATTAGGGGCTAGTTCAACCGTTCTTTCAAAAACCGCTTTTGAATCATTATAGCGGCCGGACTTGTAATAAAGAAATCCCAGTTGGAACAGGGCGCCGGTATCCCGATTATTTAAAATCACGAGTTCTTCGGCTTTTCTAACGGCATCGGGCAATTTCCCCTGCCGATCGTAGACCTGAACAAGCAAAAATCGGGCCGGCGCGTAATCTTGTTTCAGTTCAACCGTTCTTTCCAAATTGCTCACCGCCTTACTAAGCTCGGCATTTATTTCTTCCGCCTTTCCCTTACTTAAAACCAGCAAATCGGCACGGGCAATATAAACTCTCCCCAGCGCCAAATAATTTATTGGATTTTTAGGGTCAAGCGAAATCGCTTTGCCATATGAAGAGAGCGCGAAATCGGAAGCGCCGCCGATAAAAGGAATTAGATTTTCGTAAATGTTGCCTAAAAGCGCCGCGTTAAACGAATTTTGCGAATTCAAATCGGCCGCTTTTTGGGCGAAAGCAATGGCGCTCCCCGTAATATTTTGAAACTGTGCCCTCATTGTTTCTTGAGGAATGTCTTTTTTAGCCAAAAGGGGATTTAACTGGAAGAATGTCGCCTGCGCCAAACTTTGGAAATAGCGCTCGTCGTACTTCCAAAAATCAACAGCTCTCGCGAGATCGTTTATCGTTGCTTCGTTATCTCCATTTCCCGAAGCAGTAACTGCTTTCCCGAAATAAATCTCGGCAATATAGCGATTGGCTTCAAAGTAAATTCCGACTGCCGCGCCAACCATTAAAGCAACGATAACAAGAGAAAAAATAAATGTCTTGGGAGCCGAAGTAAAAATGGAAATGTTGGAAACCGAGTTTCTAACAAACCCCCCTACTTCCCCCCTTGTCAGGGGGGACTCCCGTTCCCTTTCCCTCCCTGATAAGGGAGGGATGGGGTGGGTTAGTGCCGTGGCTAAAAACAATCCCATCCCCCAGAAAGTGAAAGCCATTAGAGTAATATTGGTGGAATACAAAAACCACATCGCGAACATAAAAATAACAGCGACAAAAATTGCTTCCTGCCCCCTCCCTGATAAGGGAGGGCTGGGGTGGGTTGGGGGGCTGGGGTGGGTTTCAAACCCCCCTTGATCCCCCCTTGTCAGGGGGGATTTCCGTCCAGCAACGCCAGTCCAAATAAAAGCCGCAATTATAAACAACAAAGACAAAACGCCTAAAATTCCAACGGTGCCGGCCCAGGTGGCCACGGCCGAAGCGCCGGCACTCCAAACCGTCGCCCAAAAAATAGTCTGGTTAATTCCCTCTGGTTTATAAAGATTAAAAATATATCCAAAAGTATTAGGCCCAGACCCTAAAAGATAGCGACCGCTATTAAAATTTTCCCGGGCGATATCAAGCGTCGCTTTAAAATTTGGCGTCACTTCAAGCGGCATCCTAATAAATTTTGATAAAGGCGAAGGAACAATCAAAAATAAAAGCGACACTAAAAGAATAATGGATGGCAGCCACGCTTTTTGAAAGTAGGCAAGCTGAAGACCTGGAGAAAAGTTTTCAGAAACCCCTCCTAACCTCCCCTTGTCGGGGGAGAAATCTTGCTCCCTCCCTGATAAGGGAGGGCTGGAGTGGGTTTCAAACCCCCCTTGATCCCCCCTTGTCAGGGGGGAACTTAACCCCGCCGACAAAAAACTAATCAAAAAAACCATCGCCAATGCCAGTCCGACCCAAATCGCCCAGAAATCAATGATAATCAGGTTAATAATAAAAATAATAATTGCGGCACCGAGAAGTTTTTTTAAAATTCGCGAAATGTCGCGGCTAGACATAAGGCCGACAGCGATAACAAGCCCAAAAGCTAGAAGAACTCCGACTTCATTTATGGAACCGCCGAGCGGGTTAAAGGCGACGCTTTTCGCCCAAGCAAAAGGTAAAACATAAACTTTAAAAAGCTGAAAAATTTCAAAAATTCCCAAAGCGGCCAGCGAAGAAAGAAAAACTATAAGAGAAAGGTCGGTGTCGCGGCGATTAAAAGTCGTAATAATCACAAGTGTTAAAATGGCAAATAAAAGCGCAGCCGCGAAGCTGTCCGGCGCCCCCCAAGAACCGATTAAACTGCCAATTTGACTAGCAGAGAAAAAAGATGAAACGCCCCAGACAATAACCAAAACAGCTAAGGCGGCGGCAAACCAATGCCCCGGATAGCGAAGCCGGCCTTCAATTAAAATCCGCCCGAGCGTGGCAAAGAAAGCCGTCAAAATTAGAACAAAAATTAAAATTTCTTTGTTGGCAGCAACTGGTAAGCTCGTAAACGGAAGGAAAAATATCGGGACGAGCCCGGCAAAAAGAATAAGCGCAAAGCGAGCCGCGGCCCGCCAATAGTGCGTCATTTTTGGAAAGCCGATGGGAATTATGACTTCGCTGATTTTTGGCCTCGCATCTTCAAAATTTTTTTTAATTTGTATATCCATATGTTTTAATTAATTTTCAATTTCTAATTTTTCCCGATTTTATCGAGGATTCTCGACAAGGTCGGAACAATTTTCATTGAATTTTGCCTACTCCGCCGAAGCTGCTTCGGCTGCGAAGGCCGGACAATCTATTAATTTTCAAACGTTTTAAAATTGAATCATTGAAAATTGATTGTAAATTGAAAATTGTAAATTGTAAATTATTTTAAGGCGTGCTTGTCGCTGTCTCCGAGATTATCACGGGCTCGGTGCTTGTGGCAACAACCGGCTCCGATTCAGTCAAAACAGGTTCGGTGGTCGTAGAAGTTGCGGGCGTCGTGGTTGCCGTTTGATCATTGGAATTTGAAAATTCATTGGAAATTGAAAATTGAGAATTGGAAATTAACGCTGGCGCTCCAGCGTTTTGGGTCTGCCCGCACGCCCCATCCGACGTCTTTATCACTCCCCCTTCTATATATATACACTTTGGCGCAGCGGTTGTCCGGTCGTAAACCGTAACGCCAGAAGCGGCGCCGGCGATGGTCAAGGCCTGGGCGGTAACGCTTTTGGCGATTATATTCCCTTCGGCGTCAATTGACCATAGCCCGTTAAGCCCAGAAATTGATTTAACATTAAGAAGCGAGAAGCCGTTCATATTCAAGTCGCCGCTGGCAGTAGTCATGGAAGCCAGGTCTCCGGTTCCTTTGGCCGCGGCAAGCTGGGGCTGGCCGAGGTTTACAAAGACAAGAATCTTTCCAATTTTCAATTTACAATTTTCAATTTCCAATGAATTTCCAATGTTACAATTTTCAATGTTAGAAGCTGAAAACTCTTCTAAAGCAATACCGACCGTGGCTTCCGTAGAAGACGCTTTTTTACCAATACCCGCCACCGATGAAACAGAAATCCTGTCGCCTATTGCAATCGGCCCGTTTTCAAGATTTACTTTCACTGGAACTCTTCCAATCAGAGCTACGGGATAAGTTGAACTGGCGTTGGCGTTTTCTTCAAAACCCAAAGTCATACCCGGAGCAGAAGAAACAACACCAATGATTGTGGTCGAAGAGGCAGCGGCTTTTTGTATTGGGTATTTTGTATTTGGTATTTGGTATTTTGAATATTCAATAATATCGCCCGCCTCAAGAACTTCTGATGAATAATAATTTTCAGCGACATCGGAATTGCCGGTGGTGGAACTGACAAAAGTGATATTGCCGGCCGCGCCCGGAACGCAACCGCCGTCATTATCAATACAAAGCGCGCCGTTGGGAATATTAGCATTGGCCGTAGTTCCGGCGCTTGAAATCGTTAATAATTGTGTAGGTGTTGTCGTCCCGATGCCGACGTTGCCATTCGCTAAAATCCGAAAGAGAATACCATTAAAAGTGCCGGCATCAACGCCAAAGACCGGGTCAGTGCCAGTCATTGATACTGCGTCCGCCCCGCTTTTTTTCTGACCCGACACAACAACCGCAGGAATCGAGGGGCTGGTATAGCCAACTCCTCTAATTACAATCGCTTGGCGAGTATTAGCTCCGGCAAGTCCCATAACATACAACCCGCCGTCGTCAGAACCGATATTAAATAATGTCCCAAAGGTATCGGTGGATGGCGCATCATTCGTCACCCCATGTGCGAGACCGCTTAGCCTCATATTGATGCGGGTAGGGTTAGTATCCAATAGCTCCAAAGTGCCTGCGGGTGCCGTCGTCCCGATGCCGACGTTGCCGTTTCCATCAATAGTTAATCTTGTGTTGGTTCCTACAGCAGTTGAAGAAGCGATTTTGAATTTATTGGCGTCGGCGGTATCAATGCCCATCGTCCAAGCGCTGTCGCCGCTTCCTGTTGTGAAACCCAAAGCCGGAGTGGTTGATTTGAAAAGAGACAAAAGATTATTGGGACTCGTCGTCCCGATGCCGACGTTGCCGCCGAGCAGGGCGATGTTTCTAACTGTCCCTCCACTCACCTGTTCGGTTTCTATCGTGAATACATTAGCGTTATTGATGAATCCCAACGAAGCAAATTCATCCGCAGCACTATCAGTATTGTAAATGCGAAATTCTTGAGCATTGGTGCCTCTTCTTTGAGCTAGGATATTAGCGGCATCACGACCTACAGTCAAATCTATACTACCGCTAAAATCAGAAGTGCTATACCAGGAGAGTTCATTACCACTGCGAAAAAATATGCTTCCCGTATCAATGCGAAGACGCTCTACACCACCCGTAGACATACTAAGAGTATTAACGTCAGAGGTGCGAAACCAGCCTGTCCCTGCGGCGCCCAAAGCCAGAGATGGTGCTGCTGCCGAGCCTGCGGGCAATAAAATTTGTCCACTTCCAATTTCTAACGCTACGGTAGGATTCGCCGTCCCAATGCCGACGTTGCCGGCATCAGTGATTCTCATCGCTTCCGTTAATGCTCCTGACCTTAACGTTGAAAAAGCTAAATCGCCTTTGCCGGTGGTCCAATTCTGGGTAAGAATTCCTGTTATGGCAGCAGTGGAAGTTCCGGTGGCGCCACTAATGTCCTGGGCTCTAAAGGTTAGTCTTGAGGCGGTGGAAGTGGCGGAGTCCAAGTTGGTTAAATAAAGTTGGTCTGCGGTAGCACCCGAGGAAGTATTGGTCACTTCCAGTTTGGTTTGGGGAGAGGTGGTGCCGATGCCGACGTTGCCGGTACTTTGAGCAGTAAGAATTGTTGTTTTTACGGTTTCGTTGTCGTTTAAAGCTCGGAGAGTAAAATCGCCGCCATCGCTCAAAAGTTGAAACCATCTGCTATTCGCGACAGCTCCACTGTCATTTAAACCTAAAATTCCTTGGCCAGTGCCATCTATGAGCAGTTGAGAAATGGTAGAACCAGTGGTGTTACCTGAAATATGCATTGTTGCGCCAGTTACCAAGATGCCATTCATGGTTCCCGGGGTTGTCGTCCCAATACCAACTTTACCGTTAGCTAAAACCTCAACAATAGAATTGGCACCAGTGGCATTGGGGCTAATTCTCACTACTGGTGTGGCACCCGAAGCGGCAGCGACGCCATTTCCACTTCTTTGAAACCCGCCAAGTAACACGAGCGGGCTGGTGGGAGTCGTCTGACCAGTGCCCGTAATAACAACTGGGATAGCGGTATTAGTGTCCACGATGCCCCGAATGCGCAAGCCGCCGTCGGTGGCATTATCAATCTGCAATCTTCCAAACTCATCACCTAATGGGATATCGCCGGTCATACCGTGTGACACTGCGCTGTCTCTTAAGACGATAGCCGCGCTACCCAGTAGCTCAAGTTTGTTTGTTGGTCCCGTCGTCCCGATGCCGACGTTGCCAGAACTATTTACATATAAACTACTGATTCCTGTGGTGGTTTGTTGAACATTCAAGGTTCCGGCAATAGCCAAGGTTGATGTCGGGCTTGTTGTGTTAATCCCGACATTCCCATTTCCATCAATCGTTAATCTCGCGTTTGTTCCAACTGCGGTGGAAGAAGCAATTTTGAATTTATTGGCGTCGGCGGTATCAATGCCCATCGTCCAAGCGCTGTCGCCGCTTCCTGTTGTGAAACCCAAAGCCGGAGTGGTTGATTTGAAAAGAGACAAAAGATTATTGGGACTCGTCGTCCCGATGCCGACGTTGCCGGAAGGATCAATGAACAAACTATTGGCGGCGGCGTTTCTATCAACGGAAAGCGCCGCGTTGTTTCCGACGGTTAATCCTCCGGTGATGGTTGAGGTGGAAGTGGTGTTGGTAACATTGAGTTTGTTAATCCACGCCGTGTCGGAAACGGTTAAGTAAGTTGAAGAAGCGTTGGTTAAGGAAATGCCTTGGAGATTGGTGGTTCCAGACACAGTCAGATTGCCGGAAAGATAAGTGTTGTGGGCGATAATATCATTAGCGACAAAATTATGCGTGCCCTCAACTTCAATATCGTAAACTTGTTCGGTCGGCAGACGTTCGATTTTTTTAATTTGATCCCAAATAAAATCATTGCGGTTATTTGACAGTTTATCCGTCAGTTTGCTAAACTTGCGCCATATGAATAACCAAACTTTATCAAAACCATTAATATCTTTCCTCGAAGTCGTTCGTTCTCGCGAACCAAAAGCTGTATTTGAAGCAAAATTATTGGCGCTTCTAACTTCGCGGCTTAAAGAACTGAAAATTGTCTGGAATTCCCAAGCGTTTAAAGGGGGATTAAATAATCCTAAACTTCCCATTTGGCTTATGAAAAAGTTAGAATCGCTGATTTTACTAGCCGAGACAGTGGATTGGAAATTATCAAAAACGCTCAAAGAAGAACTTGATACTACCGTTGAAGACATTGAGACATTTAATCCCGCGTATCGCGCTTCGCTTAAACGAGCATCAGCGGATATTAAAGCCGGAAAGTTTGTAACTATGGAGGAATTAGCAAAACGATACGGCATTGAATAATTATCATGATGAAGATTATCTACTCGCCGCAGGCGGATGATTTTTTCAAAAAGTGTTCCTCCGACATTCGTAAGCGCATTCTTAAGAAATTGAGTTTTTACGCTTCTTCTCCAGATCCTTTGGAATTTGCGGAGCATTTGACGGATGATCCGGAAGCGCCGTACAGATACAGAATAGGAAAGGATTGGCGAGTTAAATTCTCTGTCGAAAATGGCAGGATTGCGGTTAAAAGTATTGGCAGAAGAGATGAAATTTACCGCCGCTAACATTTCTTCTTTCGTTACGGCAATTTCATTGCCTTCCCGCAATTCCGCGACTTTAACCCATCCGTACTTGGTGAGATAAGGATGATTCCCTGTCGTCCTGATGGTTTTTCCAGATGCGGTGGTAAGTTTGTAAATCGGCTTTACTCCCATATCCATCAAAGCATTGACCCGGCTCCAAATAAGTTTGCCGGTTTTTTCGTTTAAGGAAAGAATTTCATCGCCGGATTTTATGTTTCTAACTTCTACTTCGTCGTATTCATATTCAATTCCGCCGTTCTTGCCTCGACGTTTTTTCCGACGGCGCAATTTAGAATCGCCGGTGACGCAATGCCCGGCCACGGAAAGAAGCGAGCCAGGGCTGGTGGTTCCAACGCCCAAATATCCAAGATTGGTAATCCTTATGGCTTCGGTTAAACTGCCTGATCTTAACGTTGAAAAAGCTAAGTCGCCTTTTCCGGTGGTCCAGTTTTGAGTGAGGATCCCCGTTACGGCGGCCGTAGAGGTACCGGCGCCTCCGATGTCCACGGCTCTGAAAGTTAACCTTGAGGCGGTGGAAGTAGCGGAAGCTAAATTAGTAAGATAGACCTGATCAGCGGTGGCTCCAGATGAAGTGTTGGTAACTTCCAGTTTGGTTTGGGGAGAGGTGGTGCCGATGCCGACGTTGCCGGATGTTACATTTATAGCCATCCAAGCTGTTACACCAGCAAAAATATCATTAGTCTTGCCGAATCTTAGAAGTCCATTTCCTGCTGATATGGCTATGTTCCTCTCATTTGCCGTATTCTCTTTCCTAGTAAGCACAAGCATAGACGCCCCACCGTCTACATCACCTGAAATATGAAATCTGGCGTTATCTGGTGAAAACACGCCAGCTGACGCTGAATATGTATCAGGACTTATTATTGTGCCTGCTCCAATGTGTAAATTAACACTCGGACTCGCCGTCCCGATGCCGACGTTGCCATTCCCATCAATAGTTAATCTTGTGTTGGTTCCTACAGCAGTTGAAGAAGCAATTTTGAATTTATTGGCGTCGGCGGTATCAATTCCCATCGTCCAAGCGCTGTCGCCGCTTCCGGTGGTGAAACCCAAAGCCGGAGTGGTTGATTTGAAAAGAGACAAAAGATTATTGGGACTCGTCGTCCCGATGCCGACGTTGCCGGAGGAATCAATTCTCATTCTTTCCGAGGAATTGGTGGCAAAAATTAAAGGATTGGCGCCGGTGGTAGAAGCGGTCAAGGGGCCGGCGTTGTAGATAAGCGGAGTTTGGATGGAGGTTGAGAAAGCGCCGGTGGTGGCGCCAGCAATGGAGCCGGCGTTGGTAATGCCTAAGTTATTCAAATTAAGATTGCCGCCAGTGATGGTTAAACCAGACTGGGAAGTAATAAGTCCGCCGAGATTGCTTGCGCCGCTAACCGCTAAACTGGTGGAACTGGCCGCGCCGCTTGTCTGAACCATGAAATTCTGGCCGCCGACATTGAAGCTTGAACCGGAGACGGCGAAGCCGTTGGTGGCGGTGGCGTTTTGGAGGCTGGTGGCGCCAATGACGGTTAAGCCGGCATTAGCGTTAACCAAACCGTCAAAGTAGGCCGTGGAAGAAGCGGACAAAGTGCCGAAAAATTTGCCATTGCCCCAAACATCCAATTTTGCTAGAGGCGTCGTCGTCCCGATGCCGACGTTGCCCGCACTTGTGATTCGCATTTTCTCTATACCTAATCCCGAATGAAATGCTAAGTATCCAGTAGATATTCCCTCTGTCCCCACCGTTAGCCCCCCATCCGAGCGACCCAAAAATATAATCCCAGCATTTGCGTTTTCAGTGGGTGAACTGAATAAAATCCTGCCCACATTGTTATCAGGAGTTTGAATGGAAAGACCAGCATCGCCCGACCCTTCTATTATTAGTTCATCAGTATTTACTTGAGGAACAACATTTCCCGCATCGCCTGTTTGAATATGCAATTTACCTTCTGGATTCGTAAGCCCAATGCCGACGTTGCCGTTGCCGTTAATTGTTAATCTCGCGTTCGTTCCAACTGCGGTAGAACTTGCGATTTTGAATTTGTTGGAATCGGCGGTGTCAACTCCAATTGCCCAACCAGAATTGGTGGAATTAGTTTTGAAGTTTAAAGATGGCGTAGTATCGCCAGCAATAGTTAAAAGATTATTGGGTGTCGTCGTCCCGATGCCGACTTTGCCGGTAGAATCAACGATAAAGGCGGTATTGTGGGCAACAATGCCGTTGGCGATGAAATTGTGGGTATCCTCAATCTCAATATCATAAACTTCTTCTTCGGGGAGATATTCGATACTGACAATTTTATCCCATGTTGATTTATTATTATCTCCGACGACAGCGATTTCCATGCCTTCTTTTAGATCTACTACTTTTGTCCATAAACCATTAAATCTTGTTGCGATATTATTTTCCTGATACAATGCTCGTGCATTGGGCCCGGTGTGGTACGATATCTGGTTTGACATCAGATTCTCCGGGGTTCGATTCCCCGCGGGTCCAATGCCCAATTGGTTAATATTGTTATCCACAGAGACACTTGACAGGTTTTTCTCATTTGCTACAATGTAAAAAGATGTCAAGCCAGATCCTCGTATCATATCGAGAATCCCGAAAGCCCCGCCTTGAGGTGTTAGTTGGTTCATAAGAGCAGCAACACCACTTATAACTCTTCTCAAATAAGCAATGATTGAAATTTCATGATCTATTCTTACAAAATACGGATGATTTCCGGTTGTTCTGATGGTTTTTCCGCTTTCGGTGGTCAGTTTATAAATATCCTTAATCCCCATGTATGCCAATTGCTTCACTCGGCGCCATATTAATTCGCCGGTTTTTTCGTTTAGAGATAAAACCTCGTCTCCGGGTTTGATGTCAATAATCATCGGCTCATCGTAGATATATTCATCGTCATTGGAAATTAAGTCATTTGGAAATTGATTAGAAATTAAAAATTTTAAATTAGAAATTTTTCGGCGTCGTCTTCGACGTCGAAGTCGTGTGTCTCCCGTAACGCATTGGCCCACTCTGAAAGTGTTGGCAGTAGTGTTTAAAATCCCCACGCCCAAGGCGCTTCCGAAATATCCATTGCCATTAACGGCGAAGGTGGTGATTGGTGTCGTCGTCCCGATGCCAACGTTGCCCGTTGAATTATCAACCAAGAAAAGCGAAGAAGAAGTTCCGGCTCTTAAGGAGCCGTAAATATTTGTTGAAGTGGCGATGTTGGCGCCATAGCCGGATGGAATCGTCGTGGTCGCCAAAAGTAATTGGCCGTTTCCGGTGAGCCGCATTTTTTCTAAGAGGCCGCCGCTGCCGACGGTTGAAAAAATCAGACGGCTGGCAAAGGTATTTGAAGAAGTAGCTTGTTCAACTTGGGCCGCGATTCTCGCCATATTCTGCCCGGCGCCGGTTGAATCCTGGCCATAGAAAAGCAGGCCGGCGCCAAGGCCATTATCAGCCGTGCCGGTGGTAAAGTGAGAGAGCCGCAATTCATCAACAATGGTGTTGTTATTGGCGTCGCGGTCGGCCACTTCAAGTTGGTAAGAAGCGGTGGAGATGTCGTTGCCGACGATAACTTTGCCGTTGTCCAAGGTTAAGCTGGTAGTGGCGTTGGTGCCAAAACTCATTTTGCCATCGCCAGCTCTAAAAAGGCCGGTATCGGTATCGCTTATAAAGCTAAGAGAAGGACTATCAACCGTGCCATCCGGCAAAAGAACGGCGCCGGTTGAACCGCTTCCGATAAAAAGATTGCCGGAGACCGTGAGGTTGGTCGTTGAAGCGTTGACCATCGTGGTTTTACTTGAAACCGGCGAAACTGAAAATATATTGGCGCTATTATTATCAATCACCTGCAAACCAACGGCGGTCTGGTTAGCAATAGTTTGAACCGTTAAAGTTGGGTTGGTGGTGGAAGCCGAGCCGTTGTTGATGTATAGTGTTTGATTAAATTCAAATCTTTTTGATGAAGTGGCGGCGTTCCAGGTTAGAAGAGCGTTAGGAACAACGGTACCGCGGAAAAAAATTAAGGTCGCGTTTTCGACGTCAGCAGTGGCGTTGTCGGAATTGATGGTGAAAGTTTCTGATTGGGTGCCGCCGATAGTAGTGGAAGCGGCGGAGATGTTGTTAGCAGTGAGAGTGCCAATATAGGCGTTTTTCCAGTAAAAAGCAGTGGAACCCAAATCGCGGACGACGTTTTGATCGGGAATCAGGTTAGAATTGATTGAGGAGTTAACGGTTAAAGTGTCCGCACTTGAAGCGCCTAAGGTGGTGGAATTTCCGGAAACATAAAGGTTTCTTCCGACAAAAACATCGCCTTTGGTTTGAATGGCGCCACTGGTGGTAGTGGCTATCCCAACGCCGAGACCGCCGGAGATAAATTGATTGCCGTAAACAAAAGTTGAAGTGGCAATGTTCAATCCAAAACCGGAGGGAATAGTGGTAGTGGCAATAACCACTTTTCCGCTTTCGTCAATTCTCATTCTTTCACTTGAATTGGTGGCAAAAATTAAAGGATTGGCGCCGGTGGTGGAAGCGGTGAGCGGGCCAGAGTTCCAAATTAGGGGTGTCTGAAGCGATGTTGTGAATTGTCCGGTATTGCCCCAGAGATTGCTGGAGACGGTGAGATAAGTGGTGGAAGCATTGGTGATGGTGCCATTTGTTGACCAGAAAGTCGGAAGAGTGGCGTAAGTGGTGGAAGCGTTGGTGATTGTTCCGTTTGTCGCGAACAGTCTCGTGGATGTGGCATTGGTTATCGTCAGTTCGGAAACATCCCCCGTTGTCCCCCAGAAAGTCGGAAGAGTAGCATAAGTGGTGGAGGCGTTAGTGATAGTTCCGTTGGTTATAGTTCCATTGGTAATCCAAGCCGTGTTTGAAACCGTGAGGTAAGTTGACGAAGCATTGGCAATAGTAACCCCGCCGGCAGTAGCAGAAAGGGTGCCGGAAATAATGAGATTTTGTAAAGTGGTATTGCCAGCGACAGAGAGCGTACCGCCGATAGTGGCATTACCGGTTAAAGTAACGTTGCCGGTTAAAGAGGTGGTGCCGGAAACCGATAAAGTGTTAAATTCACCTCCCGATCTCACCGTGAGATGGCCGTTAACGATAGCGTCGCCTGATAAGTTAAGAGAAGTGGCCGAAAGGCGGTCAAATCCCGATTGGACTTGAGGCGCAATGGAGTAGCTGGTCAAAGTTGAGGGCTGGCCTTGGACAACAATGGTTGAAATGGGGTGAGTTGGAAGAAGCTTGGAAATGCCTATTAGAGTTTCTAAAGTGCCTAAAATTGTTTTTTTCTGTAGCGAGAGTTCGGCTTTGGTGAGGATCTTTTGCTCCGCAAAGTCTGCTTCAACAGTAGAAAGGCGATTTTCAATAAGGGTAAACGCGCCCTCCTCGGTGTCCGACACCGGAGAAGTTTGGGTGTCGGACACCATCCCGGGCGCCGTCGTTGATGCGTCAAGAGCAAGCGCCTCTTCAAGAGTATCTATTCGTACGAATGTTTCTTGCGGTTTTACGATTTTTGGACTGCCACCGGAAAGTTTGCCAATAGTTAGTTCAGACGGATTTTTGAATTTTAAAAAAGCTAAAGAACGAGAAATATTATTTGCGAGCCATTTGTAAAAAATCGGGATGTCGTTTGGAAAGTTTTTGAAAACATCAGAAAAAATGTTGGCCTGATATTTTGTTGATGTTGGAAACCGAGTTTCCAACATTCCCAGAAATTCGGTTTCTATATTAGAAAAACCAATTGCTGTCGTAAGTAAAATTATTGCGAGCCCTGAAACAACCGCAAATTTTCTCCCTGCGGGAGATCTCCCGAAAGGAGACAAAACAGACTTCTGTTTTAAACTTTTTAAAATTCCGAATTGTTTGCTGGCAATTATAAAACTTTTTGAATCAGCTGTTTTTAAATTTTTATTAACCGCCTTGTCCGCCAAAGCTTTGGCGGAGGCGGATTCAAGAATACTTTTTCTTTCCTCAATTTTCAGTTCGCGTGAAGAAATTGCTATTTCTGGAATAAACGCCTCGGCTTCAAGCGCTTTTTCGCGTTCTAAAATTAAATTACTTTTAAGAATTCTTAGTTCATCCTTTTCCTCCGCTGCAATTTTAGAAATATTTAAATTTTTAAATTTAGAAATATTTAAACTATCGCAATATTCCGCTATCCATTCTTTCGTCGTTACCCAATTTCTTCCGAGCTTAACCGCGCGCAGTTTTCCTCGGCGAACTAAAACGTTCATATAATCGCGCGAAGTATTTAAAATCTTCCCAGCTTCAGAAAGCGGAATATATTCTATTACAGAATTTTTTAAATCTTGAAACATTTAAATCTTGATATATCTAAATTTTGAAATACTTTTACGCTTATTTAAGAGAAATGATCTGTTATCCGATCATTTGATCTGTTACCCGATCATTTTTAAATTATAGCAAATTGATTTGCGTTTTTTGCTTATTTTAAGCAAAAAATCCGGTCGCTTTTGGCGACCGGAAGGTTAGGATAAGTTTATGTAAAAACCCCATTGCTCTAAATAGCTCTATTTATAGCAAAAAATTCCCGATATTACTCCACCGTGACACTTTTTGCCAGATTACGCGGCTTATCTACGTCTAAACCTCTAAATACTCCCATATAATATGCAAAAAGTTGAAGCGGAATAATCGCAAGCATGGGCGCTAGCATTTCTAAGGTTTTGGGTATATAAAGCCAATCATTCGCGATATGTTTAATTTTTTCATTCCCTTCCGTTGTTATGGCAATAATTTTCCCGTGTCTTGCTTTAATCTCTTCTATATTGGAAGTCATTTTATCATATACGCTATCAATAGGAGCTATGGCTACGGTTGGGAAATTCTCATCAACCATTGCTATCGGTCCATGCTTCATTTCACCGGCTCCATATCCTTCGGCGTGGATATACGAAATTTCTTTTAACTTTAAGGCGCCCTCAAGCGCCGTTGGAAAATTACATTTTCTTCCGATATATAAAAAATTATTAAAATTTTTATATTTTTTTGCTATTGCTTTTACCTTCCCACTGCTCCGTGTCAACACATATTGACAAAGTTGTGGGATACGCGACAGTTCTCCGGCAAATTTTTTACCTTCAGATCTTGAAAGGTCTCTCTGCCGCCCTAAAAATAATGCTAAAAGTGCTAACACTGCAAGCTGTGATGTAAACGCTTTGGTTGAAGCCACGCCGATTTCTGGCCCGGCATGATTATAAACTCCAGCATCGGTTTCCCGGGCAATAGTTGAACCGACAACATTAACTATTCCCAGCGTTAGAGCGTTATTTTCTTTGAAACGCCGCAAGACGGCTAAAGTATCGGCCGTTTCCCCCGACTGAGAAATGGCTACCATGGCTAAATTTTGGTGATAATCAACATTCGGTTGGTAACGAAGTTCCGAGGCCAGTTCTGCTTCGCAAGGAATACCGCTTAACTCCCCTATCATCAATTTTCCAACGGTTCCAGCAAGATAAGCAGTGCCGCAGCCGGTAATTATTAAACGATCTATGCTTTCTAAGCGACTTTCTGCGGTTTCAAGACCGCCCAGCTTGGCAAGCCCCATATTTTTTACGATGCGTCCGCGCAAACTGTTCATTAGCGATTCCGGCTGTTCAAAAATTTCTTTCATCATAAAATGCGGATAACCATTTTTAGAAACATTACTAACCGACCACTCTAATCTTTCTGATCGCCTCGAGATATTCAAATTTTTAAATTTTGTGTCCCTTCGGGACATCTCCCGAAGGGAGAAAATATTGAAAAGTTTTACATTATCTTTCGTCATAACCGCCATTTCGCCGTCATTCATATAAATTACATTTTTTGTCTGTTTTAAAATTGCCGAAGCGTCAGAAGCTACCAAATGTTCGCCATCACCTATACCGATAACCAATGGGCTGCTGTTTCTTACAGCCATTATTCTATCCGGATAATCGGAAAAAACGATAGTTAACCCATAGGTTCCTTTTATCAATTTTAACGATTTTATAACTGCTGATTCCGGGCCATATCGCAGATTTTCCTCTATAAGATGCGCTAAAACTTCGGTATCCGTTTCTGATTTAAATACATGACCGCGCTGGATTAAAGTTTCTTTAAGCGATTTGTAATTTTCAATAATTCCATTATGGCAAACAAAAACCCGACCGGTGCAATCGACATGAGGATGAGCGTTTTGCTCGCTCGGTTCGCCATGTGTCGCCCAGCGGGTATGGGCAATGCCGATATTGCCGCGCCAATTTGGGGATATTTTATTCTCTAATTCATTAACCCTGCCTTTGTTTTTAATCAGTTTAGTTTTAGCGCCGTCAAAGATAACGAGACCTGCCGAGTCATAGCCGCGGTATTCAAGACGCTTTAAGCCATCAATTAAAATTGGCGCTGCTTCTTTTTTCCCTACGTAACCCACAATCCCGCACATATTTATAATTTCTAATATTTAAACATTATTCTAAATAAGATGGTAACACCGCCCCTCTATAATATTATATTATTTGCATTACTACATTAATATATTATTACAATGTATAATAATTATGCTATAGCTAATTTATTATAAAAATTTTAAAACCCCAAAGACCCCGTTTTTCTAAATAATATTAAAATATTTTTTAAGTTTTATTTCGTGATGTTTTAAATTATCTGTTTCAATAACATCAACATTAAAAGGAATAATAAAAACTTCTCTTAAAAATCGTATTTCGTCTTCACAGGGATAGGGCGTTACCCAAACACTATCTTGCAATCTGATAAAATTTAAATCTTTAAGTTTGCGCCGTAGTGCTTCTCTTGCTTTTTTATCTTTTTCTGGCACATCAAAAATTACCAAGCGCCACTTGCCATCCCATCGGGCAGGTCTATTTAAAAGCATATTATCAATATCAAAAGTTTTGAAATATTTTTTCCCTTTATTGGTGATTTTTAATGTAACATTATTTTTATCTTCCTTGATAAATTCAACCAATCCCCTCTTTTTAAGATAGTAGGCGCTGCTTCTTATTTGCTTAAGTTTGTATTTTAATTGTTTCAATAATATCTTAACAATTTTTGGTCCGCCAATTGACGACAACATAGCAAAAGTTACAAGACCTCCAATCGCGAGATACTTTAATAAATCTTTGCTGATTTTATTTTTTGTCCTCATGTGTTGTATAATCTTTATGCTATAGCTTATTTATTATACAGTAAGAAATAGCGGTATGTAAATGAAAATATCATTTCTAAACAACCAAATTTATCAATCTTCCTGGGACAAAAATTATTTTTTTGACCGGTTTTCCGCCGATATGTTTTTTTATCAAATCACGTTTTAAAACAAGTTTTTCAACTTCTGGTCGCTCAAGGTTTTTGGAAATATGGATTTTGTCGCGCATTTTGCCGTTGATTTGTATTATCAGGTCGTATTCGCCGGTCTCAATAAGTTTTAAGTCATATTCCGGCCACGTTTCAAGATGAATTGATTTTTCATTTCCTATCATTGCCCAGAGTTCTTCCGCAAAGTGAGGCGCAAAAGGAGATAAAAGTTTTAAGAAGATTTCGGCTGTATTTTGATTTATAGTTGTTTTCTCAATTACATTAAACAGAATCATCAGAGCGCTTACTGCTGTATTGAATCTGAAATTTTTTATATCATCCCCCACTTTTTGGATGGTCCGATGTAATAATTGTTGGTATTTAGTATTTGATATTTGGTATTTACCCGCCCGCAACGACTTCGTCGTAGCGAAGTCGGGCAGGGTATTTAGAGATCCAAAATTTAAAAACTTAAACCAAGTCCTATCTAAGAATCTTTTTATTCCTAAAATTCCTTTTGGATTCCATGGGCCGCCATGGTTATACTCGCTCATAAAGCATAAATGCATTCTAACTGTATCGGCGCCAAATTTTCTAACCAAACTGTCCGGATCAATTACATTGCCGCGAGATTTAGACATCTTTTGATTATCTTCCCCAAGAAGAATTCCTTGATGACGCAATGACATAAAGGGTTCGTCAAAACTCAAATATCCCATGCTTTTTAACGCTTTAACAAAAAATCTTGAGTAAAGAAGGTGTAAAACAGTATGCTCGGCGCCTCCGATATACATGTTCACTGGAAGCCATGCCGACAACTTTTGTTTAGACGAGAACTCTTTTTTATTTTTTGGGTCGGCATAGCGCAAAAAATACCAAGATGAATCAACAAAAGTATCCATTGTATCCGTTTCTCTTACGGCTTTCCCGCTGCATTTTGGACATTTTACGTTTATAAAATTTTTAATCCGGGCCAGTGGTGATTTGCCGCCGATCATCGGTTTAAAGTTTTTAAGCGGCGGCAACTTCACCGGTAAGTTTTTTTCCGGAACCGGCAATAGACCGCATTTTTCGCAATAAATTATCGGTATGGGCGCTCCCCAATATCTTTGACGGGAAATAGTCCAATCTCGCATCTTATATTGAACAGAAAAATCACCCAATCCTTTCGTTTTAAGCCATTTAGTAATTTTTTTTCTTCCTTCAGCGGACTCTAAACCGGTAAACTCACCAGAGTTTACCATAAGACCACCCTTGGTATATGGTTTGTCTTGAGGCCAATTACGACTCGAGTCAATGACTTTTCTAATGGGCAGATTAAATTTTTTGGCAAATTCAAAATCGCGATCATCATGAGCCGGCACTGCCATAATGGCGCCAGTTCCATAACTTGTCATAACGTAATCAGAAATCCAAACCGGAATTTTTTCTCCATTTACGGGATTTATCGCGCGTGCGCCAGTGAAAACACCGGTCTTTTCCTTTTCAAGAGATACCCGCTCAAGCTCGGTTTTTAAATGAGCGTTGGCAACATAATGGCGGACTTTCTCCTTCTGCTCTTTTGAGGTTATTTGCTCAACCAGCGGATGCTCCGGGGAAAGTACAATATAAGTCGCGCCGAAAAGCGTGTCTGGCCGAGTGGTAAAAACCGGTATTTGGTATTTTGTATTTGTCCCGATTTCTCCCAAATCTTTATGATTTGGCTGAGAAATCGAGGATCCCGACCGAAGTGTCGGGAGTATTTTGAATTGAATGATAGCGCCGACTGACTTGCCAATCCAGTTTTTCTGCATTAGCTTTGTTCGCTCCGGCCAGTCCAATTTTTCTAGGTCATTTATCAAGTCTTCGGCATAGTCGGTAATTTTAAACATCCATTGGTCAACTTCTTTGTGAATTACTAAAGTATCGGGATGGCGCCAACATCGGCCATCAATAACTTGTTTGTTGGCTAAAATTACCTGATCTTTCGGGCACCAATTGGCCAGCGCTTTCTTTTTATAAGCAAGTCCCGCTTCAAACATTTTTAAAAACATCCATTGGGTCCACTTATAGTACTCCGGATCAGCGGTAATTATCTCGTGCGAAAAATCATAAATATTGCCCATTGACTTAAGCTGGCGTCTCATTTTAGCGATATTCTGATAGGTCCAGATTTTTGGATGAATTTTATTTTTTATTGCGGCATTTTCCGCTGGCAAGCCGAAAGCGTCAAAACCAATGGGACTTAAAACATTAAACCCCTGCATTCTTTTAAGACGAGCATAAACATCGGCCGGCGCAAAATTATACCAATGCCCAATATGAATATCGCCTGATGGATACGGAAACATCACAAGATGGTAAAAATTTCCTCGCCCTTCGGAGCCTTTGGCGAAGGACGGGTTCTTGTCTTTAACTTTATAAATTCCTGATTTCTCCCAGATTTTCTGCCATTTTTTTTCAACCGCGACTGGGTTGTAAGGTGAAACTTTTTGGTTATTAGACATGGCTTCATATTACTTAAAAACCGGTCTTAAATCAATCATAAACATATATTGACAAGGTGCTAAAAATAAGTTAATAACAAGACACAAGTTAAGTACTTTAAAAAAACAAAGGGAATAAATGGGGAGACAACTATGGAAATAAGTTTCCCGAGGACTGAAAGTGGTAAGTTTATCGCTCGTCATATTATAAATGGCAACGGAACTATTTGGGGTTCTATGATGGAAGTTTTCAATCCCGCTAATGGCGAGGTCATTGGATATCTGCCCGCTTCTTTGCCTTTAATAGATTTAGAAGAACTTAATGATAGTGCCAAGAGAGCTCAAGAGTGCTGGTATCATGAGGTTACCGAACAAGAAAAAGAGCTAGTTTTTCGGTCAATTATTGCTGAAATTGAACGACATCGTGGAGCGCTTACCCGCACAATGGTTCTTGAGGGCGGCAAGCTATGGCGTTGGGCCGATGCTGAGGTTCAGGAAACCATTGACACCCTCTGGCACTATCATGGCGAGATTTCGCGTTGTTACACGCATGATGGTTTTACCCGCTGTCAAATGCCAGACAAAAACGCTTTTTCGATCTTAAAGCCCTATGGCGTTGTATTAGGTATCACGCCTTGGAACTTCCCCCTCGCTGTTCCATTTTGGAAAATTTGCGGCGCATTAGCGGGCGGCAACGCCATTGTACTAAAAGACGCAGAACAGACGCCTTTCACCGCAGAAATCGCTGTTGGCCTCATCATTATATCTATTTGCAAAGTCATAACTGATGAAGATCGTCGTAAGCGGCTTCGTGGTCTTGTTCAGTTGGTTCATGGCAAAGGCGAAACTTCTGGCAAGCTGTTGCTCGAACAGCTTGATTACGATAAAGTCGCTTTCACCGGCAGCGTGGAAACTGGAAAAATTGTCGCTTCAACTGCCGGCTCACGACTGAAGCCCGGCCACATGGAACTCGGCGGACACGCCGCAATGGTGGTTTTAGACGATTTTGATATTGATCTGGCCATTGCTGAAGCGATCAATGCCAACCTTGGTGATTCCGGCCAGAGGTGCGTTTCGGCACGCGTTGTCTTTGTTCAAGAATCAAAGCATGAAGAATTTGTAAAAAAATATATTAAGCGAGCTCGCGACCGTATTATTGGCAATCCAATGGATTTTTCAACCGAAATGGGACCGCTTATCTCAATGGAGCAGTGGGAACGGGTTGATAATCAGGTCGCAAAAACTGCTAATGAGATTAATAATGTGACTCATACAGGGATCCTACCTAACTTAGACGGACCTCGCAAAGGATACTATTACTCGCCAACGGTTTTTTTGAATGTGCCTTACGGCATGACAGCTATGGACGAAGAGATTTTCGGACCAGTAATAGTAATAAATTCACTTCAAGGCAAGAATCGAGAAGAGGCCTTTTGGAACGCCGTTGAGCTGGTCAATCATTCCAAGTACGGTCTATCAAACGCTTTACTAACCAACGACAGACGCTTGAGCTCGCGCGCCCCATGGCGCTTCAAGACTGGTCTTCTCTATATTGGCCGCGGCACTACCGGCGCTGAACTCAATAAGTATTTCGGCGGCGTGAAGTCATCCGGCTGGGGCCGCGAAGGCAGGGGTCTGGATGATTGGACCCAGATTACCGAAGTTTACGACGACCACCACGGCAAACTGCGCATGGCTCAAGCCGGCGCTGATGAGCGGGTCAAGAAAATGATTTCCGAGGCGCGATCACCTCTCGAAATTTAAAAATATCTAAATTTTAAAATATCCGACGATTCCCGTCGGATATTAATTTTATGCTTCAACATATCAATGTTGAAATATTTAAATGTCTAAAAATTTTAATATTTCGAAGTATTAAAATTTCAAGTTGAAAAGTTTTTTGGTGTTTTTCATTGTTTGTCTTGCTACCTCCTCAAACTCGATTCCTTTCACTTCTGCGATTTTGCGCGCCACAAATTCAACATAAGCCGGTTCGTTGCGTTTTCCCCGATGAGGAACGGGTGCCGCAAACGGCGCATCGGTTTCAATTAAAATCCGATCAATTGGGACAAATTCCACAATATTTTTATATTCCGGCGCGAATGTTATCGGACCGGCAAATGAAATATAAAATCCCAAATCAAGAAATTTTTTAGCAGTTTCTTTAGAGCCAGAAAAGAAATGGGCAACGCCATTGCCAGAGACACGTGACATGTGACAAGTGACAAGAATATCAATCGCGTCTTCATAGGCGTCTTGTGTTCCAAAAGAAGGACGACAGTGTAAAATAAGCGGTTTATTCAATTCTTTTGCCAGTTCAATTTGCTTTATAAATATTTCCTTTTGCCTAACCGCATAATTTATCTCGAGAGATCTTATGCGGTCGAGGCCGCATTCGCCTATCGCGACGATATTTTCATTTTTTGCCAAATTTTTATATTTATCAATATCAAAATTTTCTTTTAAATTATCGTTTGGGTGCAAACCAACCGAAGCCCACATAAAATCAGGATATTTTTTTGCGAGCGCTACGGCCTTTTCAGATTCCTTAAAATCGGTTCCAACATTGATGGTCTTAATATCAAAATTATGAAGTTTTTTGACAACTTCTTCTCGGTCGTTATCAAACTGACTAAAGTGAAGATGAGAGTGAGAGTCAAATAACATTCATTTTAACCGTGGGAATAAAACCCCGCTTTTTTTATTTTTTGCCCTGAGCCCTGTCGAAGGGTTAATAAGTTCAGAAATTTTTTCCGAAGTTTCGGGTAAAAACGGTTCTAATAATTTTCCAATTTCCGAAGTTAAAAAAAGAAGCGAGCCGACGATTTCTTTAAACTCTTTAGAATCGGAGTTTAGAACCCAGGGTTTTTTGCTATCAACATATTTATCGCCGGCCGAAACAAGCTGCCAAATTAAAGAAATGGCATCATTGAATTTAAATATGCTTAAATAATTTTTAATTGATTTTTCAAAACGCGCAATTTTTAAAGAGAAAACTTTATTTTTTACCAGTTTAATTTTTCCCTTTTGCGCTAATGTTAAAACTCGCGCTACTAAATTGCCGAGTCCTTTCGCTAAATCAGCATTATAGAGCTCTTCAAATTTTTCGTAAGTAAAGTCGCCGTCGTTATAAGAAGAAACTCCGCGTAAAAAATAATAGCGTACAGCATCGGTACCATACTTTTTAGCTAAGTCATAAGGACTTATGATATTACCTATGGTTTTTGACATTTTTTGCTTGTTAACCGTTATAAAACCGTGGACAAAAAGAGCTTTTGGTAAAGGCAAGCCGGCGGATAAAAGCATCCCAGGCCAAATAGCGGCATGGAATCTTAAATTATCCTTACCTAAAACATGCAAATCGCAGGGCCACCATTTTTTAAAATCGTTATTGCGACCGTAACCAATAGCAGAAAGATAATTGGTTAAGGCATCGCCCCAGACATACATCGTATGGCTTGGGTCGTTTGGCACGGGGATACCCCAGGAAATATCTTTAGCCGGTCTTGAAAAACTAACGTCTTCGAGATCCTCTTTCATAAGAGAAAGAATTTCGTTCTTGCGCGATTCCGGCAGTATTTTAAATTCGCCGTTTTTAATTTTTTTCTCTATTATTTTTGAATATTTAGAAAGTTTGAAAAAATAATTTTCTTCATCAATAATTTCCGGTTCTTTTTTATGAAGCGCGCATTTTCCTTTGATAAGATCCTTGGCTGTTATAAAAGCTTCGTGCCCAGCGCAGTAAAGCCCGTGATAACGTTTTTTATAAATATCGCCGGCCGCGGCAAGTTTCTGCCACATCAACTCCGCACCAGGCCAATGTTTTTTTTTGTCAGTTGTGCGAATAAAATCGTCCCACGATAAATTTAAAATTTCTCTCAAGCCCCTAAATTTAACCGCGTTCTCATCGGCAAGTTCTCTTGGGGTTTTACCCAACTTTTCGGCGGTGCGAACAATATTTACGCCATGCTCGTCGGTCCCGGTAAGAAACCAGACGTCAAACCCTTTATGACGGTGGAATCTGGCGATAACATCTGCCCAAACTTTCTGAATAGCATGGCCAATGTGGGGCGGTCCGTTAACATAATCTATGGCTGTTGTTATATAAAATTTTTTATTTGTTTTTAGCATTTTTAATAATTAAGTAAATTCCGGCTGATGCGGCACCCAGCAAATCAAACATTAAATCAATCAGGGTGTCAAAATAAACAGTAATGCCCTTAGGCTCTAATACAATTGCTCCGTATTTAAAAACAAAAATAAATTCATACCACTCCCATAACAGCCCCAATACTAAAGCGCCGCCGACAAAAACTATAATTTTCATCAAAAATACAGCCTCTGTCTTATGATATTTACGGGTAATATTAAAAACAAATTTAGTAAAGAAAAAAGCATAAAATCCGCCAATAAAATGAAAACCATTGGCCAGCCACCAACTAGTTAACGACGGACCAAAATACCAACCAAATAAAAAAGAGGCTAAAACTATAAGGCCGCCTAAAAATAATAGAAATATAAATTTTATTATCACTATATTATGTTTTCTGATTTTATATCTTTTATGGGCGCCATCGCGAGTCCTACCGGAGAGGTAATAGATTTCTGTTTTGCTAAGTCGGCAAAGAACTCATCCACCACTGCCGCCAAGGGAACGGCTAGAAGAACCCCCAAAATTCCTCCCAGTTTAGCGCCAACCAAAATAGCAAGAATAACTGCCACCGGGTTAAGCCCCACTAGTTTTTTTATAAGAAGCGGCACTAAAATATGATTTTCCAGTTGTTGAATTGCAACAAAAAAGATAAGAGTCCAAAGCCCCAGAACTGCCGATTGAGACAGCGCCAAAAGTGTTGCTAAACCTCCGGCTACTATTGGACCGACAAAGGGAACGATTTCGAGCATGCCAACCGCTACAGCGATTAAGAAAGCATACTTAACTCCTAAAATCCAAAGCCCAATACCAACGACAACCGCCATAAAAATACTTAAAAGCAGCTGGGCCTGCAGCCAGCGGCCCATTTTTTTTTGAGCCCGAACCCACAAACCGTGCGCATAGGCCTCAAATTGAGGCGGCATCACTGAACTTAGAAAATCATCTAAAGCGCCTCTGGACAAAGATAGGTAAAAAGAAACCACTAAAACCACGACAAAAGAAATAACACCGCCGAATACTGATGAAGCATAGGAAATAAGTGAAGTAAAGCTGGGTATCTGGCCGGTCAGCTGAATTAATAAATCATGAAGATTTGCAGAAAGACCAGGCAAGAACGTTATAGTACCCGCGGCTTCTTCTATTTTTCCGAAATAAGTCGGGTAATTATTTCCAAAATCGCGAAGTTGGTCAAGCAAAAGCGGTAGAAGAATATAAATTAAAGCCGCAAAAAATACAAAAAACAAAAGATAAATTACAATTAAAGACAGGAGGCGGGGAATTTTTTTATCTTGAGAGTACTGAAGCAGGGGCTCAAGCGCTGAAGAGATTATAACGGCAAAAATCAGGACTCCTATAATATCGCGGACCATAAAAAGCAAAACTGCCAGAACGCCTATCAAAAGCGCCCATAATATTGTTTTCGGGGATATTTCTATAATTGTCCTTTTGCCTGCCGCCATAACGAATTTATTATGGCTTCATAATACTACATTTTTAAAAGATTGACAAATTGTTTACTGTCTTTAAGCGGGCCGATAATCGCAAGGTTTAATTTTTCTAGTTTAAAAATATCTTTGGCAACTTCCAAAACGTCGGCAGCAGTAACCGATCTTATCTTTTTAATTATGTCTTCCGGAGATAAGATTTCATTTTTAAGAACCTCTTGAAAACCGTAAAAACTGGCCAGTTCGTCGGAGGTTTCAATGCCTAAAATCAAACTGCCCTCCAAATGTTCTTTCGCTTTAGTGATTTCTGTCGCGCTTACTTTAACGTGCTTAATTTTTTGATATTCGCTTAGAATCGCCTTAATTATTTCTTCAACTCGACGGTTATCTATCCCAGCCCAAGTGGCAAGGTTACCAGCATCCGTTGATTCGTCGGAAATCGTTCTTACATAATAAGCCGCGCCCATTTTATCGCGAAGCAATTGAAACAGACGCGAAGACATGCCGCCGCCCAAAATAGTGGCCAAAACGTCGGCCGCATAGCGCCGTTTGTCAAAAATATTGTATGACCTGACTCCCAAAGCAATGTGGGTCTGGTCGGTTTTTTTGTAAAAAATTTTAACTTCCGGTTTTTTTTGGGATTCTTTGGTCGGAACTTTATTTTTTCCTTTAGCATTGCCGATTGATTTGAAAAGTTTTTTTATTTTTCCCACAATATCATTGTGTTCAATGTTTCCTGAAACAACAATGACAGTTTTGGGCGCGACATAGTGATTGTTGTGATATTTAATAAAGTCATCGCGCATCAGTTTGGCAATAATCTCTTTTTTACCCGCCGTGTCCCAGCCGGCCGGTTGATCGCCATATAAAAGATCGGTCCAGATGTCATTAAGTTTTCTCGCCGGATTGTCTTCATACATATTTATCTCCTCAATAATTACCCCTCTTTCTTTATTGATTTCCTCCTGTTTGAACTTTGGATTCAAAGTAATGTCGGACACAATGTCTAATAATAAATCCAGATGCCGGCCATTGGCTTTAGCGTAATAGCCGGTGTATTCCTGACCCGTAAAAGCATTATATTGACTGCCAATGCGATCAAGCGGTTCAACAATCGTCAATGGTGTTGGCCTTTTTTTGGTGCCCTTGAAAGTCATGTGCTCTAGAAAATGAGAAATGCCGTTTATTTTTTTGGTTTCGTATTTACTGCCTGTTGCAACGAGCACCAAAACGGTTACAGTTTTGGTATCAGCCATCGGGACGGTAATAATTCTTAAACTGTTTGGCAGTGTAGTTTTTTTATACATTTAATTTATTATTGAAATAATTTGCCAACTCTTTTATAGCAACTCTTTCCTGCTTCATAGTGTCTCTATCGCGAACCGTGACTTTTTTGTCTTTTAGCGAATCAAAATCAACCGTAATGCACCAAGGAGTTCCGATTTCGTCTTGTGAGTAATAGCGTTTTCCGATATTACCCCGGTCGTCCCAAGCAGTCATAAATTGCGGCCGCAAATCATTATAAATTTTTCTCGCTAATTTTACCAATTCCGGTTTATTTGCCAAAAGCGGGAAAACTGCGATTTTGTAAGGCGCAAGTTTTGGATCAATCTTTAGAACAACGCGGATTTCGCCATTCTTTTCTTTTTCCTCCTTATAAGCGTCAATCATAAAAGCTAAAACCGAGCGGTCGGCGCCGGCCGACGGCTCAATGACGTAAGGAATGTACTTTTTCTTTTTTTCTTCATCAAAATAAGATAGGTCTTGTCCAGAATATTTGGAGTGCTGACTTAAATCAAAATTGGTGCGGTTAGCGATGCCTTCGAGCTCGCCCCAACCCCACGGGAAAGCGTATTCAACATCGGATGTGCCAGCAGAATAATGCGAAAGTTCTTTCTTGCTGTGAGTACGCAAGCGAAGATTTTTTTTGTTCATGCCACATTTTACATACCAGGCCATTCTTTCTTTCAGCCAGTACTCGTGCCATTTTTTATCAGTTCCGGGCTCAACAAAAAATTCCAGTTCCATTTGTTCAAATTCGCGGGTTCTGAAAGTGAAATTGCCCGGCGTGATTTCGTTTCTGAAGGCCTTGCCGATCTGGGCGATTCCGAAAGGAATTTTTTTACGGCTGGTACCTAAAACCGCCTTAAAATCAACAAACATCGCTTGAGCAGTCTCGGGCCTTAAATAAACTTTATGGGCTGAATCCTCAACGGGGCCGATAAAGGTCTTAAACATTAAATTAAATTTTTTTGATTCGGTCATTTCGCCGCCGCATTTGGGACAAAGCGGTTTACCGTGCTCGGTTTTTATTTCGCCATATTTTCCTTCAAACAAATGGTCTTCGCGGAAACGCTCATGGCAGCTCTTGCATTCAATCAAGGGGTCGGAAAAACTGCTGACGTGGCCCGATGCTTCCCAAACTTTCGGATGCATAACAATTGCCGCGTCAATTCCGACGATATCGTCCCGTTCTTGAACCATACTTGTCCACCAAGCGCGTTTAATATTATTTTTCAACTCAACGCCAACAGGACCGTAATCCCAGGAATTCGCCAGTCCGCCGTAAATTTCGCTCCCCGGGAAAATAAACCCCCGCCTTTTGGCAAGTGAAACGATTTTTTCCATTAAATCTGATTGGGTTTTCATTTTTGACTTTAATATTTTTGTAATTTCTTTCAAATATTAAAATAACATAAATAACGATTTAAAATCAATTTTCTTTCATCCTCAATTGTTAGCGATAGTAAGGTTTTGAGGATAAATGTTATTAGAGAACATTGAAAAACCTGCGCAGATCGCCCTCTTTTTTATCTAAAAACTCCACAACGCAATAATTTACATAACGACTAATTGATAAAAATTCACAAATAAAATCTACTTCGTCGCGACAATCGTAAGGATAAATAAAAACGCTTTTCTGTATTGGATAAAAACCGATATCTTTCAGTTTTTTAGAAATCGCGAGACGTTCTTTTTTGTTTTTTTCCGGAATATCAAAAATCACTAACCGCCATTTTTTATCCCACTTTTTAGCTTTTAACAATTCTAAATCATCGTAATCAAATCGTTTTAACAAATTTTTGCCATTAGCGGTAATTTTTATATGGATCTGGTCGCCTTTTTCTACTAACTCTATTAATCTTTTTTTATTTAATCGTTCAATGGCATTATAAATGCGGCGGCGGTCCATTTTATCCCAATTTCTGCGCCAGCGCATCAGCGGTTTTAAAAGCTGGGCAACATTGGGCGCAAATAGCGACGATAAAACTAACGTACCGGTAGCGGCCATAAATAAAACATCTCTGGTTAACGATCTTTTATGAAGCATATAAATTTTTTAAATTTTATATTTTATTTATACTTTATTTAGTTAATTAACATAATATCCTCAATTCCTGACTATAGCAAGGAATTGAGGATATTGGTGATAAAACGATATATAGTTTTTATAATAAAATTAATAAATAAAAAATAGCCACAGAAACTGTGACTATAATAAAAGTATAATAACCTATTTTGTATTATGGCTGGACGCGGCTTTTGGCAAAACCGATGCCGGAGTCATCCGGCATATCGGTTCTAAGCGCCGGCGCTGACGCCGTGATACTATTGCCCGTAAAAACATCTTCGGCGGTTAAGTTGGAATCGCTGATAACCGGCATGATATCATTTGTATTTTTCACCGATGGCGTCAAAGCCACCTGAAAAATTACTTCGTGCGGATCAAGAAGAACTCCGGTTCCCGCCTGAATTTTACCGATATTCCATGTTAATTCGTTAGTTCTATCGTTGTACTCTAAAGTAGCGGCGCCGGCTCCGGCTTTTTTATTAAGCCAAGAGATGCCTTCCGGCAAAATTGTTTTAACAATAACTTTATCAAGATCATTACTATAATTGGTAACTTGCCAATGTATGGTATAGGTAGTGGTCTGACCGACTTTTGGCGGCAAAGGACCGAAATTTTTTAAACCCTCGTCATAATAATAACCCTTAGTTTTAAGTTCTGCTTTGGTATTTACTTTCAAAGCTAAATCGCTTGAGACCGAGAGCGATTTAACTGCCAAAGACGGCGGTATGGTCAACGTTTCCATTGTTGCCAAAATACTTAGCAAAAAATTTTTATCCCTGAAAGTTCTTATGACATACCGTGGCTTAACACTGATTTGGAACGCCACTTCGCCCGAAGCGGACGGTTCTAAATTTTTAAATTCTGCCGTATTTCCAGCATTCCAAGTAATAGTACTGTCCTCACCGCCGTAAAAACCATTGGTTCTAATAGAGGAAAAATCATACATCAGGCCGTCAAGCTTGGCTTTCAAAATAACATCGGAAAGAGCAATGCCGGCGTTGTTTTTATAGCTGATTTTAAATTGCAGAAAATCGCCCGTGTTAACGATAATGTTTGGCTGATTGTTTACCGAAATATCCACCTGAAGAGGCAAATCAGAAAGATTAATTTGAGTCGAACCGCGGTTAAACTTAAAAAATTTATCGTTTTCGGCAACACCAATGGCCCATTCAAAGTTAGCGCTTTCAATGTTTTTTAAAACTCCCCAAAAGGTGATATTGCCCTCTTCGCTGGGATTAAGATCACCTAAGTTCCAAACATTATTGCTTTTTGCCGGCATCTTATCCGAAGACACAAAATTAAAACTTTGGGGATAATTTACTTCAATTGAAACATTCTTAAAAACACGCTGGGTATTATTTTTATAATGAATAATGTAAGCATTTCTGGTATTGGGCAAAACTGATGCGGGAGTCTTGAAATCAATACTTAGGGCCGAGCCGTTAATTGCCACTTCTTTAGTGATTTCATTTTGGAAAGTAGAAGAAGTATTTTGAGGTTTATAACTTAAAACCGCTTCCAATGGTTCAATGCTTTTGTCCGGGCCGATAAAAGCTAAACTAATTTCCTGTTTGCCGCCACCACCGACGCCGATATCCCCAAGATTAATACTATTAATAACTTTGCCGCCGGAAATAAACGCGTCTTGAGGGTACCGAATGATTAAAACTGCATTTTGAAGAACTTGATTAGTGTTGTTCCAATAAAAAATATCATAAAAAACTGGCTCGCCGGAAGCCACCTGAATTGGGCCAGAAATACTAAAATCAACTCGAGACTTTTTAAATGAAGTCAGCCAAAAATAAAAACCGACGCTACTTAAAATAATAGTGGCAACAAAAACAGCGCTGGCAGCAATTAAAATTTTTTTTTGCCGGGGATTAAAAAAACGAACGGCTTGAGGCAGTGAGGGCTCTGAAAATTCTGGCGGTGTTGCAGACGAAGGAATTTGAATCATTATTAATAATTATACCACAAAGCCTCTTCCAAGCTATCCCCAAATCCCATTATTTTGGTAAAACCGGATTTATAAGCGTCTAAAAATTTGCCCGACTGACCGGAGAACGTCGATTGTCCAGCTTTTATGAAACTTTCTAAAATATAACTCCATAAAATATCGTCTTTTTGTTGGCCTTTCAGCATTTTCAGAGTAAAATCGGCCATTTTGGAAAAAAGAGCGATTTGATCGGGAAAAATATCTTTTTTTAGTAAACTTTCATGTGACAAAGCGGTGGTAATGAAAAGGTCGTCATCTTTTTTTGTCATCAGTTCAATCCAGACTAAATTAAACGGTTCCAAATGTCCGGTTAGTTTGGCGTTGATTTTTCGCACGCTTCCGGCCAAAGCTTTTATCCGACCGAATTCTTCCGTATATAAATGGTATATGCGGTCAGCTTCAAAAGCATTTTCTCTTTTTAGAATAATGGCATTAGTTTGATAGGAATTCATTTTATAAAAATAAAAAGTTCCATTAGAATTATCTAATGGAACTAACTAAAAATCAATGTCCGTTAAATTGGTGATTACCTGGTCAACCAGACCGAAGGCTTTTGTCTCCTCGGCATTCATCCAGGTTTCTTTCTTCATTGCCTCCTTAATATCTTCGGGAGATTTCCCAGTATGTTGGGACAGTACATCAACATAACGTCCCTGGGTTTTCAAAAACTTTTGTTTTTGTTTCTCAATTTGCTCCTCATCACCCGCCGCTCTTCCGGTGCTAAGATGAATCATGGTTTGCGAGTTAGCAAATATGAAACGCTTTTTACCTGCTGCCAAAACAGACACTGCCGCCGAACCAACAAGCCCCATGCCTATAGTATAAACAGGAGACTGGGCGGCCGTTATAACATCATGCAAATTAAAAAAGACATCAATAGCTCCGCCCGGATGATCAATAATTAACCTGATGGGTTCGTGACTCTGTTTATTCAAAAAAAATATCTGATCGATAACGGCACGAGGTGAGCTTGGAAAATTAGGAGGTAAGCTTGGGTCATTACCCAAATAAGCCATCCCCCGACTATCGTCAAAACTACCTTCAAGATAAATTGTCCTATATTGCTCGCCGAGGATTTGTCTTATAAATTGATAATATCTAGAGTCCGTTCTGATCAGCATTGCTTCTGTTCTCTTGGTTTTTAGTTAGTTAAAAGAACGAGATTGGATGAATATTTTAAGTATATATTTAATTTTTTGTTTTAGCAACACCCAACCAAATATCATTATTTTCCATTTTAAAATGCCGGTCAGTTAAAAGGCCATTTTTTACGGTGCCAATAAATTCAATCTCTTTAGAACCGGTGTCGGATATCAGATTTTTTTGCCGTTTTTTAATAATATCTTCAAGTTTGGCGTTATCGGTTTTGATATAAATTTTTATAAAGTCTTTCGGTACCAGTTTAGCATCTTTTCTCATTTCCTGAACTTGACGCACCAAATCCCTTATAATGCCTTCTTCTTTTAACTCTGAGGTGATTTTTGTGTCCAGTTCAAATTTATTTTTAATATTTTTGTCAAAAACAATTTCTTTCACATTTACCTCATCTTTAATAAGATTAATAAGTTCTTCATTATTTTTTAAAAATTGAAAATTAGAAATTGAAAATTTTAACGCAGATAGGGGCTGTCTTACTTTAATGCCGGCTTCTGCCCGAAGCGCTAATCCTTTTGCAGAAATCTCCCTGACTAAATTCATTTGTTCTTCTAAATCCCGATTAATAAATTTTTTGTCAGATTTTGGGAAGTCGCAGAGATGAACTGATTCCGGCATTTGCTTATTTTTTAAAAATAAATAAATTTCCTCGGATAAAAACGGTAAAAATGGAGAAATAAGTTTGGCTAAATTAAGTAATACAAAATAAAGCGTTTTAACTGCCCCCTCTTTTTCTTTTTCTAATTTTGGTCTTTGAAATCTGCTCCTTGAACGGCGAATATACCACAAAGAAAGGTCATCTATAAAAAATTCCTCAATTGCCCGCGCTCCAGAAGCGGGGTTATATTTGTCCAAACTTTTAGCGACTTTTTCTATTAAATTGTTGAGGCGCGACAAAATCCAAAGGTCCAGCAAGCTGGAATTTTCAATTTTCTCGCCTGCGTCAAGGCTTCGGCGGGCAGGCAATTTTAAATTTTCAATTTTTGAAGCATATGTTTTAAAAAAAGTGAAGCTATTCCAAAGATTCATCAGTTTTCTTTCGGACTCTTTAGCCGACATGTATCCAAATTTTAAATTATCCGCCGGATTTTGCCTAACGTATAACCAGCGCATTACATCAACACCGATTTTCTCCGCCGCTTCGTCAAACCAAATGGCGTTTCCTTTTGATTTATGCATTTCTTCTCCCTTCTCGTCCCGAACCAAGGCGTAACCAAAAACTATTTTCATCGGCGGAACTTTTTCTAAAACCGCGCTCATCACAATCAAAGAATAAAACCAATTTTTAAACTGCCCCGGAAAGGACTCGCAAACCAATGCAGCGGGAAACCACTGGCGCCAATATTTTAGGTCCCTAAAATATCCCATAGTTGAATAAGGCACGATGCCGGCATCTAACCATGGATTGCCCACATCTAGGATTCGCGAAGTTTTTTGGCCGCACTTAGGACATTTGATTTTAACTTCATCAACATAGGGCCGATGTAGATCCAGATCGCCTTCATTATTATAAGGCCAGTTATGAAAACAGATTTTAAGATAATCTGACGGATGAAGATACGGAGCGTATTCATATTCTTTTTCCGCAATACCGTTAATTGCCGCCATAAACACCCATGAACTATCTCCATGGGTTAAAACGAGCACTTTTTTGCCCGCATAATGCTTGCGTATAATTGCAGCCGCCCGCATCATTCGCAAACGAAGTTCACGCAGATTTTCGGCGCCTCCGGGGTTTTTGTAAAAACGTTCCTCGAAATTATTAAATGATTTTTTAAATTCCTCAAAGGGTTTCCCCGCAAAACTTCCGACTAAAACATCTTTAAGTTCGGGGATTATATGAATATTCTTAATGCCAATTTCTTTGCCGACAATTTTTGCCGTTTCTTGGGCGCGGAAAGAAGGTGAAGATACAATTACATCAATTTTTTCTTTTTTTAATTTTTTGGCAGCGCGTAACGCATCTTTTTTCCCGCGTTCGGTGAGAACGTCGGCGCGATCGGCTTTTAAAGAATTGGGATTAACCGTTAATTTTATGTTATGTAATGCCTCGCCATGTCTCATTATATATAAAGTTGTTGGCGCCGGATCGAGTTTGTCAAAATCACCGAGCGAGCCTATAACTTCAAAATTTCCGCATCGACACTCAAAAATCGGCAGGGCAAGCCCCCAGTATCTTTTTTTAGAAATCAGCCAGTCGGACATATTTTTCAGCCAATCAATCTCTCTTTTAAGGCCAAAAGAAGGAATCCACTTTATTTTTTTGGCAATTTCTATCAATGACCTTCTTAATTTGTCCATTGATATGTACCACTCATCGGCAATTTTCCATACCAATTCGGTCTTGCACCGCCAGCAGATGGGATAGCGGTGGATGTATTTGGGAGCGCTAAAAAGAAAACTGGAAGTTTTTAAGTAATTAATGACTACTTCCGGATGTTCTTTGGCGTTTTTGCCGCTGAAGCTCCCCAGTTCTTTAAGATAAACGGCAGCATCGTCAATTAAATTAATCGCTGGAATTTTTAACTTTTTGCCCAACCTGTAATCTTCAACGCCTTGGCCGGGCGCAATATGAATCAGCCCCGTCCCCTCCGTCTCGCTAACCGGTAAAATTCGGGGATCCGTGGCAAAAATTTTATGAACATAACCAGATAAGGCTTTTTTAACAGCCGGCAAGCTATCAAAAGGCGACTTGTAAGTTAAACCGACCAATTCTTTCCCTTTGAAAGTTCTGATGATTTTAAGATTTAATTTTTCTGCCGCCGCTTTTATAAGATAATAGGAAACCCCGTTTCCAAGTTTACTTGGAAACGGGGTTTCCAAGTCAGTCGCTTCCACGTAAATTTTATCGGGGTCCACAGCCACTGCCGAGTTGCCGGGAAGAGTCCAAGGAGTTGTTGTCCAAACCAAAAGATAAGTATTATTTTTGTTGGAAATGTTGGAAACCGAGTTTCTAACAATCGGATATTTTATGTAAACCGAGTCGTGGGTAACCTCTTTGTAATCTTCGGTGAGTATCTCATGCTGAGAAATAGCCGTGCCGCAGCGCCAGCACCAGGGAACCACATCAAGACCCTTGTAAAGCAATCCTTTCTCTTGGCATTTTTTTAGAAAGTGCCAGATAGCAATGTTATTTTCGTTAGACATCGTGTAATAACTGTTTTCCCAGTCCATCCATTGGCCCAGCCGGATTGACTGCTTCGTTTGGATAGCGGAATATTTTCTTACCCTTTCTTTGCATTTTTCAACAAATTTGGCGATGCCGTATTTTTCAATATCTTTTTTTGACTTAAAACCCAGTTCTTTTTCAACCTCAACCTCTACCCAAAGCCCTTGAGCGTCAAATCCGTTTTGAAACCTCTGGTCAAAGCCCTGCATCGCTTTGTATCTTTGGAACAGGTCTTTATAGGTCCTCCCCCACGCATGATGAACTCCCATTGGATTATTGGCGGTAATCGGCCCGTCCAAAAAAGACCATTTTTTATGGCCTCTGATTTTTTTCCGAAGTTTCTCAAAAATTTGATTTCTTTGCCAAAATTCCAAAATCTTTTCTTCAGTTTTGGGATTAAATAGTTCAAGCATAACAAATGCTATAATACCCTAAATTTACCAGTTTGAGAAGTTGTTTTATAAATTTTTGATTGAAGTTTCCTAGTATTCCCACGCTTCATTAAACCTAAATAGGAATTGATGGTTGCGGGCACTGGTAATTCTTTTATTCTTCTTATCATCCTTCTTTTTGTAGTCGTTCTTAACACGCGATGATCTGAAAAATTAACCCAACCAAGAAAATCTATGCCGGATGTCAGAGTTTTGATAAAAACCTTGTCGGGATGTAAATGTAATTTTAATTTTGCATTGAGAAAATCCGCAATTGAAAAAATTAAACTCTCTAGCCAACTTTTGTCGTCCGATAAAATAACAAAATCATCAGCATACCTAATGTAATATTTGGCTTTCAATTTATGCTTCACGAATTGGTCAAATTCGTTCATGTAGATATTTACGAATAATTGCGAAGTGAGATTACCCAACGGCAAACCCATGCCCGGTTTTGTGGAAAAACTTTCTATAATTCCTTGTAAAAGCCAAATAATCTGTTTATCTGGAATATATGAATCTAAAATATCTAATAAAATTTTGTGGTCAATACTCGCAAAGAATTTTTTAATGTCGCATTTTAAAATCCAGCAGGTTCTTGTATTATTTTTACTGACTTTGTAAGAAAATTCGCGAAATCTGTTTAACGCTCTATGTGTTCCCTTTTCTAATCGGCAGGAAAATGAATCAGAGATAAAAATTTTATCAAAAAATGGATATAAAATTCTATAAATCGCATGGTGTAAAAGCCGGTCCCGGACACTTGCTTTATGGATGTTTCTTGGTTTAGGATCAGAGAGATTGAAAGCTTTGTATCCACCATGTCGGTAACTGCCTGAACTTAAATCTTTTTGGAGGGTAAAAAGATTATCCATCAGCTTTAGAGAAAATTCTTGAACGTCGGGTTTACTTCTTTTGCCCCGCATAAATTCCTTCCAGGCTTCAAGTAAATTTTCAAGACAAATAATATCTTCAAAACTATGGCGCAATTGAATTTTCATAATAATACTTTTAAGACCCCCCCCCAACCGGGTTATAACCCTAATCGAGAAAATTAAAAATCTTTATCTCATTTGGTTTCAATATTATCAAATATTGCCTAAAACACACAGACATTCCCTTGGTCAGAGAATAGATACGCTTTTTGTAGAAATCATAGAAGCGCTTGCGATCGCCAGTTTTCTTGTGCGAGAAGAAAAACTGCCGTATGTTCGTCTATCAATAAGAAAAGTTGATACGCTAAAGATATTTTTAATGATGCTTTGGGAGACTAAATCCATTGACAACAAAAAATATATAATTCTGTCGGAGAAAATAGACGAGATTGGCAGAATGCTCGGTGGCTGGAACGGTCAGCTTCAGAAACAAAACTCTCCCAATAAATAGGGAGAGAACTTGAGAAAATTGCGAACACCGCCGCAGGGTTGTTGCCATTCCAGTCGTTGTCGAGCCAGTTGTAGTGCCAGTTCCACGACCCATCGTTCCAGTAGAGATACCGGACATACAGATTGCCGTTGGAGTTGCGGTAAATATAGAGTATCTCCCATAACACTGCCCATTGAATACTCTCTGGGCTGTACCGTATTTGGCATCGTAATGCCCTA
>CAZBVM010000004.1:0-38206 GCA_964495505.1 uncultured Candidatus Saccharibacteria bacterium
AAAATAATAAATAAATTATTTTCCGAAGCTTATGAAAGCGTTTTAGCATGGTTTCCCCTCAATTCCTTGCTATAGTAAGGAATTGAGGGGAATAAAACGCTTTCATCGGACAGCGAGAGAGCCCGCTGGGTGACCGAGCGCGCGAGGAAAATAAATTATTTATTATTTTTTATCTACCGCATCAATAATCGCGATCCGCGAGCCAGCAGATAAAATTTAGCCATGGTAGCCATTTGCCGGTTCATCTACTGACAGACGTCCGGTAAATTTTTTATATTTTTTAGCTGCCTAATAACTGCCTGGGTTTACTCCGGCGATTTATACTGTTTCCCGCCTGTTTTCCAACCTGGCGCGGTCATAAATTTTTCTGAGGATATTCTCTCGTTCTGATTCTTCCATTTTTCTTATCGGCAAAATTATGTAAGGGTTGTCAGTAGTGGCATGGTGCTGAGCCGGAGCAGTAGACAAATCATTGGTTTTTTCTCGCGTCATTGACAATTCTTGCAGAGAAGGCAGTAATTCTTTTTGGATTTCCGAAAAGAAATCATTCCCCGGTTTGTTTGGAAAATCTACTTTAATAATTTTGTTTTTTACTTCTTTGACATTGCCGCCGGAAACTAGAGCTCGTGTTAAAAATTTATTTGAAAACTTACCAGCAGTGGCGGGATGGCCCGGGTCGGCGTAATCTTTCAGATAATCAGCAATCCATTCATTAGTTGTAACGTAATAGCTTCCCAATTTTATTCCTTTGAGTTTGCCTTGTCTTATCATAAGGCCTAAGTGATCGCGAGTATAACCATACAATCCAGCTGCGGTTTTAAGCGATAAATATTGATTTTCGTTTTCGTTCATAAATAGATTGATATCGCGGTTGCGATATACTAAAAACACTATTTTATTATACCAAAAATAAAAAACCTTCACAGCTTCACGGCTGTGGATAAATTAAAAACTTACTTCAAATTGACGTTTGACAGATTGATACGAGCCCAGAGATTTTATAATAAAATTAGGAGCCACGCCGATAACTGTGGTTTCAACAGTCGCTCCGTTGAGCATCATGGGTGAAGCTACGGAAGCACTTTTTCTAGTCTGATACAATTGCCATTCAACTCCGGAATCGGCGGCATAAATTGCTGCTTGAGAATCGTCAATATCTTTGGCTAACTTTAACTGAACAATGACAATATTAACAATTAAAATAGCGATTAAAGTTACGACAGATAAAATTATTATCGTTAAAAGAAGCGCGATGCCATTTTGAGCGGTATTTTGTTTTTTAGATTTTTTCATAGTACTGAAGAAAACCATCAGCTCTGAAGTAACCTCTCGCTTATTGTTGTTTGAGCTTTTAAATTTGCAGTTTGATTGCCGACACTTGCCGTAATGCCAATGGTAATAGTAACTCGCGGCTCTAACATATCGCCCGTCGCCTGACCCATTAAATAAAAATTTAAATAATTAACGGTTGCTTCGGCACCGGTAACTGCCGAATAATTTATCCCTCCGTCGGAAGATTTTTCAACAACATTATTGTTTAAGCGATAAATCACCGCTTCTCCCTTAGCGTTAGTAAAAGAAACCGAACTGCCTCCGCCGTTGAAATTTTTTCCAGTTTTAATTTCTCTTGCCATTGCTTCAATTGTAAATCGGACATTGTCTTCCGTGTTTCGCAAAGCAATGATGCGGCGCTGACTGGCAAGAGCCAATACAAAAGTACTAAAAGCCATTCCAATAACTAGACTAAAGATACCAATGGCAACAATCAGTTCTATCATTGTTAAACCTGCCGTATTTTGTCTAAATTTAAAGTTTTGTACTTTTTTCATAAAATTTCTTAGCAAAAATTTCCAACAAAACCATTATTTCCAATTAAATAAATGGCTTTCGGCCGAATTGCTATATGTTATTCCCCTTCTCTGCCAAGTAACGGTAGAAACAACGCGAATTTCATAACTGGAGAGGTTAGCAAGAGAAATTTTTCTTATATAATTAGTGGCATCGCCAGAATTATAATTATAAAGACCGGTGCCAGAATCCAATAAAAGAGCGTTGCCGCTATAAGACGAAAGTGATATTGAATTATAGGCCGCCTGATAATCACCGTCGGCTAAACCGTTATTCCAGGCCAGATTTTGGAGCCAATTGTTATCTCTGATGTTCCTTGCCACCTCTAAACCTTCAGCCGTTAAATTGGCGGCAACTAAGCGATCGTTAATATTAGAAACATAAAAAAGGGAATTAGTTATTAATGTTAGGGCCGAAACCAACCCGATTATAATAATACTAACCGCCACTATGGTTTCAATGAGAGTAAATCCGTTTTTGTATTCTGACTTCTTCATTATGTATTTATGGCGATGAAATAAATCCTGTTTTATTGATGGTAATCGAGCGAATTGTAGAATTTTTATTAATCAAAATGATATTTACCGATACCTGACTGGGAGTAAAAGTTACAATAGGGTCGGGAGGCGTAAAAACAATATCGGAAAGACCGCTGCTTAAACTGCTAATCGTTATCCCCGACTCTAAGTTGATTGTTTCAAAATCTTCGGAACCATTAGCGGCTCTTACAAAATCTCTGTCGGAACAATTTTGACTCACCGCCAAATCGGCAAAAACGACATAGTTATCCGAACCGGCGCCGTTAAAATGCGCGCCCCAGCCGCAAGGAACGCCAGAGGTCTTAAAAACCTTTGAAGAAAGCGCAAAAGATTGGACACGGCGCAAGTCCAAAGAAAGTTTTTGTGCTGATCGCAAAAGCGCCGAATTTTGCCGTTCCGAGCCGATATTAAAAATAACAACACCTGTAATAATAACGATAACTGCCAAAACAACCAATACTTCAATGAGAGCAAACCCTGTGAAAATATTATTTTTTGGCATATTTTATCAAAATTTCATCATTTGGCTTTACAATAACTTCATAAAATGGTTTTTCAAATTTTTTACCATTGACGCTCCATTGCCATGATTTTGTTTTACTGGCGGTAAAAGCTTCAATGGCGGCGATATTGTTTTCCTTGTCTATTTTATAATCAAGATCTCCCGCTTTTGCGGCTTGGTTTAAAACATTTAAAAGATTTTCATTATCAACTATCTCACCTTTAAAGATACGTTTTTCGTTATTGCCAAAATCAATAGTTAAAGATGCCTCACCAATAATCCTCGGGGCTTGCGCCGGCAACAAAAATTGATTGGGTGAAAACCAAAAAACTAAAAACCCGCTTAGAACCAGAAGTAAAACAGCAGCCGTTATCAGAACGTAGTTATCTTTTTGTTTATTTTTTTTCATACCTATCTATTTATGGCTGAAAAATTTTAAGAATAAAACTTGAGAAGAAAAAGGCAACAGTAACGCCGAGAACCAAGAAAGGACCGAAGGCCATTTGACTTTTCAAGGTTTTTTTCCCAAGCCATATTGCTATTATACCAAAAGCGGCGCCAATAATAAAAGCTAACGTAAAAGCGGTAATGGCCAGTAAGGGACTTAAAAATATACCGATTAAAAATGCTAATTTAGCATCACCGAGACCCATTGTTCGGCCGGAAGAAGAAAAATAAATCACGAAAAAAAATGAAAAAGCGATAATGGCAATTAAAAGCGACCAGAAAAATATCGTGATATTTTGATATTTTGATATTTCGAACAAATTAAAAACTAAAATCACAGCGATGGCCGGATAAACAATTTTATCTGGAATAATTTTCCATTTAAAATCATAAATGGCAATGACTAAAAGGGCAGAAAAAATAAATACATAGTAAAGAAAATTAAAAATTGTCCCGATTTCTCCCCCGCTAAGGCGGGGTTGAGAAATCGAGGATCCCGACTGAAACGTTGGAAAAAATTGTCCCCCTGCAGGGGATCCCCCGAAGGGGGAAAAATTGTCATTGAAAATTTTATAAAAAACGCCGACCCAAATGAGTCCTGATAAAATTTCAACAATCGGATATTGCCATGAAACTTTCCCGCCGCAATAGCGACATTGCCTTTTTAATAAAAAAAAACTAAAAATAGGGATTAGATCATACCATCTCAGTTGAGTTTTACAATGAAGACAAACGGATCGGCCAAAAACCCCGCCCTTAAGCTTAAGGGCGGGGTTTAAGCGATAAACCACAACATTTAGAAAACTCCCAAAAACTAAACCGATAACAAAAGCTAAAATCATGCTCTTTTATTGAGCAATATCGTAGCAATATCGACTGGCAATTCCGCCGCAACCAGCCGTGTCAGCGCCGGTAAAGCCATTAGTATAGGCCGATGTATAGGGACAGCCGCTGCCGCTGGTAGAATTACAATCTCTATCCTGATTCAAAAGTAAACTGCCCGTATCTTCCAAACTAGTGCCGAAGTGATACGATTGAGGACCTAAAGCGCCGCTTGGTGTATAAGACGCATACCAGTAGCATAAATCAGAATTGGCCGTACAGCTGGTACCAGAAGGAGCCAAGGGATCAATCGGCCATATTGGTATTTGTCCGCCACTTACCAAATCAGCTATCGTGGTAGGATACTTGCCGTTCTTACCGTAATAATCTTCGTTGGCAGTCTGAAGATTTCTAAGATCAGCAACTCTTTTGGTGTCTCTGGCTCTTTTTCTGGCGCTGGTTAAATTGACAACCAAAATTGACGCGAGGAGACCGATAATGCCAATAACAACCAAAAGTTCCAGAAGGGTGAAACCACCTTGCTTAGTTTTTTTAAACATAAATTTTATTTTAAATTAATTTTAATTACCTATAGGACCTATACGACCGATAGAACTTATAGGGATTTTAAAACGCGTTGACTAAATTATATATCGGCAAAAGAATCGCCGCAACTAAGATACCCACACCCCCCCCTAAAACTACAATTAAAATCGGTTCAATAAGGTTAACGATATTATCAAAAGCCCGGTTAACTTCTTCGGTAAAAAAGGCCGATATTTGTTTTAAAATGGAATCAAGTTTTCCGGTTTGTTCGCCAATTAAAATCATCTGGGTAACCATCGGCAGGATTTCAGGATAGCGGGCAAAAACAACGCTGATATTGCTCCCTTTCCGCACTGCTTCGTCGGCCTCAAGAATAATCCGCTTGTAAACAGAATTGCCGACAACATCGGCCGTTATTTCAAGCGATTGGGAAATGGCGATACCGGCCGAAGAAAGCGTTGACAAGGTCTCCGAAAAACGCGCCAAATAAATCTTTTTTAAAAGTTGGCCGAAAATTGGCAGGCGCAGTTTTAATCCATCATAGCCGTAGCGCCACTCGGGAGATTTCTTAATGGAAACATAGATAAAATAGCTCATAGCGCCTAAAATAATAAACACGATCCAGCCCCACTTTTTGGTAAAATCAGCCGTTCCTATTAAAAGACGGGTGACAAAAGGCAACCGCTGGCCCGACTCCACTAAAATTGAGGTTAAATTAGGAATAACAAAAATCAACATTAGTACGCCCACAACAATAAACGCTCCAACAATAAAAGCCGGATAAATCATCGCTCCCTTGGCCTTAGAATTCAAAAGATACTGTTTGTTGATATAGTCGGAAAGATAAATCAGAGTTTCTTCAAGCCGGCCAGAAATTTCACCTGACCGTATCATTTGAATGAAAAAGTTGGAAAAAACCTTAGGATATTTGGCGAGCGCCCTTGAAAAAATCATACCCGCGTCAACATCATCGGCCACGGCACTTATAATACTGGCAAAATTTGGATTTTCAGTCTGTTTTGCCATGACCCGCAGCGATTGAACCAAGGGTACTTTCGCAGCAATTAAAACCGCCATTTGTTTGGCAAAAAGAACAATATCTTCGTTTTTAATCCGACGAAGAAGATTACTAAATTGTTTCATTAATGCGTTAAAAGTAAAATTTTCCACCCCCTCAAAGGGTTTGATTTCTATAATAATTAAATGTTGATTCTGCAGCACTGAAATAGCCGCCTCAAGAGACGAGGCTTCAACAATATCGGATTCCGATTTTCCTTCTTTTGTTCTGGCAGTATATTGGAATTTTGCCATAAATTTCTAAAATTTAGAGACGCGTTTGAAGTTCGGCTGGATTAAGGGTGTAGGCCATGGCAACCTCTGACGACACTTCACCGCGGCGGACTAACTCGGCTAAACTGCGATTTAAAGATATCATACCATTTTCAAGTGAGGTCTCAATAACCAAATCAATCTGGTGAGCTTTAGCTTCGCGGATTAAGTTGCTGACAGCGTTATTCGCAAACATAATTTCCGTTGCCGGTATGCGACCGCCAGAAATTCGGGGCAAAAGACGTTGAGAAACTACAGTTGAAAGAGTGTTAGCAAGTTGAAGTCGAATTTGATTTTGCTGCTCCCTGGGAAAAACATCAATAATCCGGTCAACGGTCTGACTGGCATTGTTGGTATGAAGCGATGAAAGCACTAAATGACCAGTTTCCGCCGCTGTTAAAGCAGCAGCGATGGTTTCTGGATCCCGCATTTCGCCAATCATAATAATATTGGGGTCCTCGCGCAAAATAGAACTTAAGGCATTATGGAAACTTTTTGTATCATTACCAATTTCTCTTTGGTTAATAATTGACCTGTCTCCAATAAAAAGGTATTCAATCGGATCCTCAATTGTAATGATGTGTTCAGCTCGTTCGCGATTCATTTCGTCAATCAATGCAGCGAGAGTTGTTGATTTGCCGTGGCCCGACGGACCGGTCAATAAAACAAAGCCCTGTTTTAACTTAGAAATTCTATGGAGTGCCGCAGGTAGATTTAACTCTTCTAGAGTTTTTATTTTTGAAGGTATTAATCTTAAAGCACTGCTGATAAATCCCTTTTCAAAGAAAATATTAGCCCGAAAACGAGCTTTGTCGTGGAAAGCGTAAGAAAAATCGATTTCTTTTTTTTCAAGAAAAATATCTTTTCTTTCTCCTAAAAGCGAAAAGGCTAAACCCTTGGCGTGATCGGTCGTTAAAACCGAAAAATCTTCAAGCGGCAAAAGATTCCCATCAATTCTTACGGTCGGCTTGTAGCCAACAGAAAGATGCAAATCGGAAGCGTTAAGCTTTAAGGTGTTTAAAAGCAAATCTTCTAACTCTTGTTCTATTGTTGACATGGTATTAGCTTATAGCTTCGTTAGCTTCGTTAGCTTATGTATTTTATTTTCCTAAAAAGCTAAAGAAGCTAGTGAAGCTGGTTTTATTTTGGTTCTTCGTTAGCAACACTGACAACTTGAATCAGTTCCTCAAAGCCAATTATACCATCTAAAACCTTCAGAATGCCATCCTGAAACATCATTACCATATCTTGTCTTTTGGCTTCAGTTAAAATTTTTGACTCGGTGGGTCCTGAAATAATTATTTCTTCAAGATTTGGCGTCATTTCTAAAATTTCAAAAACCGCAATTCGGCCTTTGGTGCCCTTGTTGCCACACTTAGGACAGCCGCCGGCTTTATAAATTTTAAATTTATCGGATTTAATTTTCGGTCGACTGTTTTCCGGCATAGAATTTATGGCTTCTAAAATGACTTTTTTTATCGGTTCCGGCGGCTCGATTTCTTTTTTGCAATCCGGACACAACCTCTTAACCAAACGCTGGGCTAGAGCCACATTTAAGGCCGAGGGTAAAAGAAAGGGTTCAACTCCCATATCTACCAAACGCGGTATGACCCCGATAGCGTCATTAGTATGAAGAGTTGAAAGTACCAAGTGACCGGTTAAAGCCGACTGCACCGCGAGTCCGGCGGTTTCGCTGTCGCGCATTTCGCCGACAACAATAATGTTCGGATCCTGGCGCAGTATCTGGCGAAGGCCGCTGGCAAAAGTATAGCCCAATTCCGGTCTGATCTGCGATTGATTTACGCCATCAAGGTAATATTCAACCGGGTCTTCTAAGCTTACAATGTTGACAGAATCTGTATTTAAAATCTGCAAAATGCCATAAATGGTTGTGGATTTTCCGGAACCGGTCGGGCCGGTCATAAGTATCATTCCGAAAGGTTTTTTAATTCCCCTTTCAACGACCTCCAAATTGCGGCCGACAATACCAAGCTCCGGCAAAGTTCTTAGCCCGATGGTTGGGTCCAAAATCCTTAAAGCCGCTTTTTCGCCTCTGGCCGTCGGCAAAATCGCCACCCTAAAATCAATTTCTTTTTCGCCAAATTTAGTGGTAAAGCGGCCGTCTTGAGGCCGTCGTGTTTCGTCAATCTGAAGATTTGACAAAATTTTTATTCGCGCCACAATGGCTGGCGCTATTTCCACCGGCAAAACTACAACCGTTTGAAGCGCGCCGTCAAGCCGATAACGGATTCTTAATTTTTTCATTGTTGGCTCAATGTGGATATCGGAAGCCTTTGACTCAATACCGTGCTTTAAAATAGTGTCAACCATTCTAATGATCGGCGCAGCTTGTTCTTTTTGGGCCCTTGTTTCAGACGCGGGTATTTTTTCTCTTTCCCGCGCTAATTCTTTTCGCAATCCTTCAAGAGCTTCGCTGACTTCCTCGCCAAGTCCGGCATACTGCTTCATCAAATTCAGCCAATCATCTTCAGAAATTTTAAAAACTTGGGCCACCAAACCATTGCGGGAAGATAAAAAATTAAGCGCTTCCTGCGCTTTAACGTCGTCCGGGTTAACCAAGCCGACATTTAAAATATTGCCGGAAAGCGCCAAAGGTATCATTTTATAATACCTGGCCGCCTCTTCCGAAATAAGAATTAAAACATCCGGCGGTATTTTTTTGTCTATATCAATTGGCATAAATTTATTTCTGGTGCCCTCCCTGATAAGGGAGGGATGGGGTGGGTTTCTTTCAGCTCTCCTATTTAACCCCTCCTAACCTCCCCTTATCAGGGGAGGAAAATGTTAATACGGCACAAATGGATTTACTCTGCCGAGCGAGTCAGCTATGACCGGCAAAGCGCCGTAACTTTTAAACGACTTATAAAAAGGACTGTCAAAAATATCAAACGAAAAGCGCGGTAACTGAGCCACTTGAATTTCGATGGAAGTTAGAGGAGAAGCTCCTGGAATAACTGGAGTAACAAAAGAAAAACTAATTCCCTGATAGATGAAAAAATAATAACCGGCGGCCAAAATTAAAATCGCGGCAAAGATAACTAAATACGGCAAAAAAGATTTTTTTTGCGGCACTGAGGGCCTGAAAGCTCCGAAAGTGCCCGAAGGAGGTAAATTTGATGGTATGTTGACCATATTAGTAGTAGTAGGTATTAACAATTAAATTAAATTCCAAACTATCAATTTTGGCGCCAATTTGGCCAGGACTTATCCCGGAAAAAGAAACATTGATCACATCAAAAATCCGCAAACTTTTTTCAAGCGCCCTAAGATAACTCAAAAAAGCCGGATAAGATCCCTTTACTTTTATTTCTGCTATCAATGTCTTAATTCCTTTGGCTTTCAGGTCCTTGGGTTTAAAATTCACGCTTTCAAAAATCAACCCGCTTTCTGATGCGAGCGCCTCAAGATTTACCAAAAGCTCGGGAACATTTTGGCCACTCGGGACAGCTTTATTTAAAGACGCGATATCGCTACTTCGTTCATTATATTGGCTTATCAGACGTTCCAGATTTTCCGTGAGTTTTTTCCGGCTGCTTAGATTATCCTGATTTTGCTTTTTTAATTCCAAAGCGCCCCGGACATCGCCGTAAAGCGGCCATAAAACCCAAAAACCTATCGCTAAGGCAGTAAAAAAAAGGATAAATGGTAAGATAAGATATTTAAAAAGATTTGTATTCATTACTAATTACTAATTTTTACTTCTTAATAAACATTTGGGGATCAACGCCAAGAGTTAGTTCAAATTCCAAACCGGTGTTTCCAAAGTTTATTCCCTTTACCTCCAAACTTTTAACATAATCGTTTTCTCTTAGTGCTACCATTTGTTTGGCTAATACTGTATAACTCTGGGTCAATCCTTTAAGATTAATAGTGCCCTTGTCGCGATCGGCGTCAAATTTGGTAAAAACCGCCCTTGAATGAGTAAGAGAGCCAACCAAATCAAGCGCGCCAGAAAAATAACTATGGTTTGAAACGATACCGTTTAGCGCGGTTAAAGAATCGCTTAGACGAACTACTGTATTTTCATCGTCAGTATTGACTTTGCTGGCTTCGGTTTTAATTTCGTTGTTAATGTCTACAATTTCTGCCTGAATTTGGGCAAGATATACCTTTAAACCTGTGTAAGCAAAAAGGCTTAAAAAGAAAAGTGCCAAAGAGAGCCACAGCGGCCAGCGCCAGCCGGGTATTACTAACTTAGATTTTTGGGGTGTAATTTCTACCATATTTAGCTTATAGCTTCGTTAGGTTCGTTAGCTTCATTAGATTTTTTTCTAAAAAGCTATGGAAGCTAATGAAGCTGATTCTACTGCATGGCTTTTAAAGCAAGGCCAACGGCTATCGCAAACTCATGGCCAGTATCTTTTATAATAGGATTTAATTTCTCATCATGAATAATTTTGCTAAAAGGATTTCCAACAAAGATATCGAAGCCGAGATTTTTATTAAGGTATTCCACAAAACCAGGCATTTTAGCCGCTCCGCCATAAATAATCAACTTTTCAATTTTTTTACCGGCTTTAGATGAATAAATACTAATAATATTTTTTATGGCGCCGGCAATAACATCCAAAAGCGGAGTGAGAACACTGCTAATCTGGCTGTTACTATCCATAATTTTAAGACCTTGCTCTTTTTTTATTTCTTCGGCCCGGCGCCAGTTGATGTTTAGGCTATTTGCCAAGGCCCTAGTTAAATCCTCGCCCGAGGTCTCAATTGAATGGCTGATTACCGGGCGCCCGCCGTCAACTACGCTAATTGTAGTATCCCGCGAGCCTACATCCACTAATATCGCCGGAACTGGATCATTGCCTATAAGAGCCCGAGCCGCCGACATAGTTTCAAGTTCCAGATTCACAAGTTTTAAATCAACTTCTCTGACAATAGCGGCGTATTCATTTACTAAATCTTTGGGTATGGCGATTAAAAGGATTGAAATCTTGTCCGGAGCGCTTCCTATCACTGACCAGTCAACTAAAACACTATCAAGTGGAACAGGAATATACTTTTTGGCTTCAAACTGAATGGCGCTTGAGATTTCCGATGTCGACATCGGCGGCAACTCCATAACAGTAAGAAAACTTGAGAAAATCGGCGCCGACATATTAACTTCTTCCGCGGTTATGCCCGACTCTTTCAGCAGCCGTCTTAACATCAGTGGCGCTTCCCCGCCAAATATTTTTGGGGTTTTATTTTCAATCAGATTATAATTAGACAAAATGGCGTAATTTTGAAGTTTTGGCCGGCCGTTTTCATCTGAAAGCTCCATTATTTTTATTGATAAGGTTCCGATATCTACGCCTAAGTAACTTTTAGGTCCTTTCCCGATGCTAAATATGTTAAAAGGCAGCGCCATAAATAAAATTAGACAAAATTAAAATTTAATTTTATTATATCATAAAATAATCGTTATAAATATGAAGTTATCCCCATCTCTTGAAAATCGTTTGACGACTCGCGCCAAAAATGTCATTTTAACTGCAGAAAATTTCGCTTTGGGAAGCGAAATTGACGGCAGCTCTTTAATTAAAGCGATTTTAGAAAGCCACGGCAGTTTGGCTCACAATATATTAAAAAATCATGGTTTAAGCATTAGTGACTTGAATTTATCGCTGCCAAGCGCTATTTCTTTCCGCGATGTTTTAAAAATTGCCCTTAAAGAAGCGGTGGCCTATGGCTATCGTTACATTGGCACCGAGCACTTGCTTTGGGGACTGCTTCCTGAATTTCAAAACAGGGTCACGGCCCCAAAACATCAAACGGTTGCCGACATAGAAAATCATTTAAAAGAAATTTTCTACCTTTCTGGTAAAATGAATAACCCGAGTTCTCTAAAAACCAGTCGGAACATTCTTGACAAACTGATTGCCGATGTTTACAAAAACATATCCGAAGAAGAACCGGAGAATGCAACTCTTGAAACTTTTGGGTCCGAACTGGTGGCGATGGCTAAAGACAGAAAATTTGATCCAATAATAGGTCGGGAAAAAGAAATAAAAAGAATAATCGCCGTAATGAGCCGTCGAACCAAAAATAATCCGATTCTAATAGGAGAGCCGGGTGTGGGTAAAACCGCGTTAATATACGGTTTAGCGCAAAAAATCGCCAAGGGCGAAGTTCCAAAAAACTTGAGGAATAAAAATATTTTTCAGATCGATTTGGGCGCCATTGTTGCCGGAACTTCTTTCCGTGGTGAATTCGAAGCCCGATTCAAAGAAGTTTTGCACGAAGCCGAAGAAAAAAATGCCATAATTTTTATGGATGAATTTCACACTATTATCGGCGCCGGCGCTGCTCAGGGCTCTCTTGACGCTTCCAATATCATTAAACCACTTTTATCGCTTGGCAAAATACAGATAATCGGCGCTACCACTTTGGCCGAGTGGCGAAAGTACGTCGGGATTGACGGCGCCTTGGAAAGGCGTTTTCAGCCGGTTGCGGTTGATGAGCCAACCGAAGCTCAAACCGAAGAAATTTTGCAAGGACATCTGCCGCTCCTACAAAATCACCACGGTTTAAAAATCTCGCAAGAATGCGCAAGTGCCGCCGTAACGTTGTCAAACCGATATTTAACTGAAAGATTTTTGCCCGACAAAGCGATAGACCTGTTAGACGAGGCCTGTGCCTTAAAAACTTTGGACACGGAGCCTCTCAACGAAATTGATTTAGAACTCCGAGTGGAAGATATTGTTAAAACTTTGAGTTTAATGACCGGAATGCCAAATATTGTTTTTGGTAAAACAGTAAATTTTTCAGGTACCTCAAAAATCATCAAAAAATTAAAACGAAAAATAATCGGGCAAGACAGAGCCGTTGAAACCTTGGCTGCCGCCCTAGCCCGAGCTTATGCTGGATTGTCTAACCCCATAAAACCCCTTGGCTCGTTTTTGTTTATCGGACCAACCGGAGTCGGCAAAACCAATTTGGCAAAAGTTTTAAGTAAGGAAATTTTAGGGTCATCCTTAATTAAAATTGATATGTCGGAATTTTCAGAGCCGCATAGCGTGGCTAAGTTAATCGGAGCGCCGCCTGGTTATGTTGGCTACGAAGAATCGGGCGGTTTAACGGAAAAAGTCAGACGCGAGCCCCACTCGGTAGTGCTTTTTGACGAAATTGAAAAAGCCCATCCTCAAGTTGCCAACGTTTTGCTTCAAATTTTGGAAGATGGCACACTAACCGATAATCATGGCCGCCGAGCCAACTTTAAAAACGCCGTTGTGATTTTAACCTCCAATCTTGGTTCGAGAGAATTCAGACGTGAAGCCAAAAAACTTGGTTTTATATCCGCTTCAAAAACCCTGGAGGAAAAGTTTGAAGAAATTAAAGACACTAATTTGAAATCCTTGCGCCGCCATTTCGTGCCAGAGCTTTTGTCGCGGCTTGATGAAATAATAGTTTTTAATCCTTTGGGTCGTAAGGAAATAAAAAAGATCACCGAGCTTGAACTTAAAAATATTATTGAGAACAGCGCCGCAAAACAACGCGTGAAAATAAAACCAATAGTAACAAATTTTATCGCGGGTAAAGCTATCTTGAGTCATAATGGCGCAAGAGAAATAAAACACTTAATTGATAAATTGATTATCAACCCCCTGTCGGATTTCATAATAAAAAATAAAAAAAGCGGCGGCATTATAGTAGATATAAAAAACAATAAAATAAATTTAAGAGGATGATTATAATAATAAAAATACTATATTATCCTCAATTCCTGACTATAGTCAGGAATTGAGGATAGAAAAGATTTAATTTATGAATATACGTATCATAAAAGATTTTTTACTTGATTTGATTTTTCCAAGATTCTGCCTTGGCTGCCAAAAAGAATTGAATTTAAAACAAACCTCGTTTATCTGCGAGGCCTGTTTAAATAACATCACTTTAAATTCCGGAGTAGAGTGCCACGTCTGCGGCTTAAGAAATAAAAATGTTAGAAACCGAGTTTCCAACATTATTTGTCGCGACTGTAGAAAAAAAACATTTTTAAGCGGCATATTTTCCGCCGGAAAATATCAGAATCCGGTTTTAAGAGAAGCAATTCATCAATTAAAATATCAATCAGTGGAATCTCTTAAAAAACCGCTAACTGAAATTTTAATTAAATATCTCAAAAAAGAAAACCTAATCCCCTACTTGGGAGCGGAGCTTCCAAGTACTATTTTAACGCCAATTCCGCTTTCTTGGCCTCGCAAACTAAGACGAGGGTTTAACCAAAGCGAACTTTTGGCCAAAGAATTGTCCCCGATTTTAAATTGCCCGGTTGTTAACTTATTAAAACGGCAAAAATTTACCGCGCCGCAAGCAAGAATAAATGATTGGCCAACAAGAAAAGAAAATATCTCTGGCGCTTTCGCACTAAATAAAAACCCTAAAATTTTATCACCATCTTATCCTCAAAACTATAGGTGTCCGACACCTATAAAGGATTTTAAAGTGATTTTAGTGGACGATGTGTCAACTTCCGGCGCCACCTTAGAAGAAGCAGCTCGCGTTTTGAATGGGGCAGGAGTGAAAGAAGTTTACGGGCTTGTTGTTGCTAACTAACGAGGAATAATTTCCTTCCACTCCGGCAAAGCCAGTGACGTAATATTTACAACAACTGATTGCGAGCCGGTGCTGCCGCCGGGACCAACGCAGGATAAAGTGTAGATTACGCTTGGCGGCGGCGATGGAAAAACAACTTGACTACCGTTTGCCGCTTTAGAGCCGCTCCAATTGATTTGATTTGGCGCGCTGGAAGCAGTGCAGCCATTAGGATTAACATAAGTGGTACTCCATGTTAAAGTTGAATTTTGGCCTTCAAAAATGGAAGTTGGAAATCCTGAAAAATTAAGAGTTGGCGGGCAATACGGCGTGGTGATATTTTCAGTATTTGAACTTTTTGTGCCGCTATTATTGTAAGCATCTAGCTGATATTTATATGTTGTGTTTTGGTTGACGTTTGTGTCAACAAAACTCAAAGCGGTGTAGGGATTATACGGCGTAATATCCACCCTCGGCGCTCCTCTGTATATACGATACCCATCGGCGCCAGTTGAAGGGGTCCAGCTTAAATTAATTGCGTTGCAAGCGCTCGCCGAGCCGGTCAGTTGAAAGTTTCCGGGTGGTAAAACAGTGACCGTTGCTTGACTGGTAGCCGGCGGTGGGGTCGAGCCGGAGCAAGTAAGAGTGTAAGTAGTATCTTTAGAAGGATAAACAAGAAGACCAACGCTTGAAGTTGCCACACTCCCTATGCCCTGGTCAATACTGCAGCTGGTGGCATTGGTGCTTGTCCAGGATAAAGTTGAAGATTGGCCTTTAGCAATGGTTGTTGGATTAGCGGAAAGAGATGCTGTTGGCGGCGGCGGGGCGCAATTTGTGGTTAAGAAACTGCCGCTGCCGATAGGCCCATCCTGCGGCGTTGCGATGGTCCAAGTATAAGCAGTGTTATTTTTCCCGCCAGTCCAGGTATAAGAACCACTCGTTTGCGCACAGCTTCCCGGTACATCAACGGTTCCGCAGATAGCGCTATTAAACACTAAAGTCGGACCCTCAGAGATAGAGAGCTGTACCCAATCTACATTGTGCAGAGTAAGATCAAGTGCCCAGTCAAAATTCACTGACGGCAAACCATTAAAACAAGTAGGAGAAGAGGCGCTGGCCGACCCGCAAGCCGGCGCTGATATCCCGGCGCCAGTTTGTTGAGTCCACTGAAGAGAATTTGAAGCGACAGATAATTTTACGACAGAAAAATTCGCCAACGTCAAAACGCCAAAAGCGATTACTAATCCGCTAAAAATTATAACCGCGGGAATAATTATTTTCTTAGACAAAAATAAGTTTATCACTGGTTAAAGTATATCAAAATACTTGTTAAAACTTCCTAGGCGTTATCCACAGCGCTATTTTTTACTCTCGGTGCGGCGAAAGTTTTGACTAATCGCCTTCAGAAAAATCGAAAGTCCTTCTCCGGCGCTTGCCGGATTATTCCCCGGATAGGCACTAAGCCACTCTTCTGGAGTAAGTTTTTCCGCCAAATTTTCCGCTTTTTTAAAAGAATCCGCGGCGGCGGGATATTTTTTAAGATTTAATTGCGCTACCCCCAAAGCATTCCAAAGCCAAGGATTATTTTTCGCGCCCAATATTTTTTTAAATGCCAGATTTATTGTTTTTTCCGTCTCTTCATATTTTCCTTGTTTTGATAAAATCCAAGCCAAATCGTTATAGCCGGCCCATTCTTTTGGCGCCCACAAAATAAAACGCCCAAAATCCGATTCGGCTTTTTCCAAATCGCCCATCTTATTGCGGTAGCCATAAATCAACCCGCGAACATAAAGCGACCGAAGATTTTCTGGGTTGGCTTCAAGTTCTTTGCTGATTTCCTCAAGCGCTTCATCGTATTTGCCTTTTACAAAAATAATCCGCGCCAGCTGATAATGCCCCCACAAAATTTTCGGATTTATTAAAACCGCTTTTTTGAAAGCTTTCTCTGCGATGTTCGGATTATATTCCCCGCCGCCGATTACTCCATTGAAATAATAATTACCAATAAGCATCGCCAAATCAGCATTGCCTCTGTCTAAGAGAATCGCTATTTCCGGCAAACGATATTTTTGCCACAACAACTTTGCCAGAGCGTCTTGCTTGGCAACAAAAATTAGAACCAAAGACACCGCAGCCAAAAATAATATTGACCAAAAATTAAGGTTGTATTTCATTAAAAAATGTAACAATAATATCGCAAAATAAAATTCCTTAGCCCCACCCCTCGCTTCGCTCGGGGCGGCTCGCCCCCGCCTAGAATTTTATTTTGCGATATTATTGTTGACCTAATTTTTTAAGCTCTTCGGCAAAACGCTGGCGATTGCGTATCACAAAAATGTTTTTATCTTTTAGTGTATCAGTTAATAAAATATATTCTTTATAGTATTTTTTTGCATCTGCTAAATTTTTAAGCGCGAGGGACGCGTCGCCGAGTATCGCCAGACACACCGAGTATGCATAGTCCTCCGTTCTTTTAATCAATAAGGCAGCAGCAACGGCTTTTTTACTGTCACCGCCGAGAAAATAAGACGCGGCTTTTCCGCAGGCAAAAGTATCCGATGAACCAAAAATTTCATCGGCTTTGGCAATTTCTTTATCCATTGCGGTAAAATCTTTTTTCGCGCCGGCGGCAAAAGCAAAGAGCGCGTGAGCTAAAGCCGCATCCAAATCACGATTCTGACCCGTGTTTTCTACCGCAAGCCGAGCGTACTTTTCATAATCAGTCGCGTTATTAAAGTAAGCCGAGAGGCGGGCCAGCATCACATAAATCCTGTAAAGATTCGCTTCATGGACGGCGTTTCTGGCGGGAACAATTCTCCCGACGATCGGCAGTAAGAGATTCAACGCTTCCTGCGGTTTATTGAAGCGCTCAATGTAATTGTAGGCCACAAAATAACGGGCGACAAATGATTGCTCGGGATTTTTTTCTATCAACAAAAGAAAATTTTGGGTCGCTTTTTCGTATTCGCGAAGCATCTGATATGAGAAGGCAATATCATTGAGAGCTGCAAAATAAAAATTTTGGTTCTTGCGCTCCAGGCCAAAAGCAATCGCTTTTTCAAAATAATTGGCGGCATCGGCGTAGTCGGCACTGGGATAAAGCAAATCTACTCCCGGCGTATCGGTTGTTTTCCCTAACGCGATTTTCCCAAGATAAAAATGCGACTCGGAATTTCTGGGATTGTACTTCAGAGACCTGCCAAAAAGCGGCCTTGCCTTAATAAAATCGCCTTTTATAAATTCCGTTGTCCCTTGTTTTAAATAGTAAGCGCTTAAGAGCCACGTTCCGGCAAAAAAAACAAAAAGACCGGCTAAAACGGCAATGCCGAGTGAAATCCATAATTTTTTATTACGCATAATCTTTTAAACTTGTCAGCGTGGCCAGATGTTTTTTGGCTTCAGTAGAAAGTTTTTCCTGCCAATTTCCGGCAAGCTTTTTATATTCTGGCCGAAGCGCGGTATAAAATCCGGATGACTCAAAAAGATAGGTCTCCTTTTGGCCAGAATCAACAGGACTCGCCGGATTTTCAAAACTTACCTCCACCGTGTCTCCGGGAATTAAATGAGTTTCTTTTTTTTCTTCTCCCCTAAGCGCGACAGAAACATCTCCTAGTCGCGAGTGCGACGCTCTTTTAATAGAAATTTCTTCTCCATTCGCGGCAGTCAGCTTGACGGCTTTGGCAATCCCTATAAAACTAAGACGGTGCCGTTTTGTAAAATCAGCTCTTACAACCAGCGAGCCGTCTCCACCGACCGCTTCTTTAGGCAAAGAAACAACCTCGGTGGCGTGCCGGAAACTTCTTGGTTTCTGAACCATAAGCGGACTAAACCCTCCGGAAGCGTTACGATAAGAAAAATTAATTGATTTACCACACATAGCGCCTGAGCCCATTATAAATGGCAAAAATACCAAGCTCTCTGCCGGGAGCCAGCCCTTAAGAAGAAAATAAAGCCCGCCGAAAACCGCAATTTTGGCAAAAGCGTAAGAACGAGTAAAGACAGAAAATAAGTTATGCTCTTTTACTTTTTCCCCTGCCATATAGTCGCGATATACAGAGCGTAAAATCAATAAGAAATCCTCATTTTTTCCAATATTTTTGAAAATAAATTCAATTGAATCGCCTTTTTGAAAAAGATCGTCGTGGCTTTCGGCAATATCGCCCCAAAGCCGGCGCTTATCGCGGGTATAAAGCTCGTCAAGAGATTTTTCGCCGTTAAGAACCGCGCTTGAAGAAAAGGCGAACTCTCTTTCAAACTCCTTCTTGCGTACGAGATATGGCTTTTTTTTGGTGGCGTCTATAACTACTTCTTCGTCTTTGCCATGAACTACCCTTAAGAGTTTAATTTGATGGATAAACGATTCTTCCGGTTCAATTTCTAAAAGACGCAGAGTCAGCGCTCCGTTGTATTTTTGAGGCACCGAAGAAAATTTGAGCATATCCGGCACGGGAGTACTCCATTTATAGACAATATTAGCCAAGCCCGGCTCAAGCGTCTTAAATTCAGAAGGAAGAAAATCGTTTTCAATTTTGAATTCTTTGCCGTCAAAATAAGCAACGTGAGGACAGGCAGTACAAGTTACACAAGTTTGGGGAGCATCGGCGGATGCTTCATCCGCGCCAAACATATTTTTAGACAAAGAGTCCTTTTCTGATGATTTTTTCCCTTTGATTAAATTGGCAACGTTAATAAATACCCAACCAAAAATCAGAAGCAGAACGAGAAGCAACGCTTTCAAAATAAAAGTAAAAGATGATAAAAATTTTTTCATATTAGTTTAATATTATAATTTTTATTTTAATTTGTAAACTTTTTAATTATCCGTTTATCCACATAACTTTTAATGCGGCCAGCCAACGGCTAATTGATAAAAAACATTCTCTCCCTCGCCCAGACCAAGCTCTTTTTGGACAACCCCGTAATCCATCGCGCCCAAAGCCAAAACGCCTAAGCCAAGGGCCGCTCCTACCAGATAAATATTCTGCCCGATATGCCCGGCTTCAAGAATCACAAGTTTATATCCCAGATTTCCGTATTTTTTTAAAGTTCTGTCGCCGACAAAAGAAAGCAAAATAAGCGCAGCGGCGTTTTTGGCAAATTCATACGGCAGCGCTCTTTTAATTTTACCGACATCGGAGTGTTGGATTTCTTCAAGAGCGTGCTCTTTAAAATTATAGTGATACGCCCCTTTTTCTAAACTCTCGCCGCGAAAAACAACCACATACGGCTCTACTGGATAGCGCGCCCCGCCGGAAGGATAAGGCCGGCGTAAAATATTTTTTCCGTCTTCCAATTTATGAAGTATACCCAAGCTCCAAAAAAGCAGATTTCCTATAATTTCTTTAGAAAGGGGTGAGTCGGAAAATTCGCGTTCCGTATGTCTCTTTAAAATAACATCGGACAGTTCAATTTTAAGCTGGTCTGGTTTCGGCAGCAAAATTTTCAGAGAACGCGGGTATTCCTTAAAAGAAACTGTTTTCCACTCGGCTGATTCCGGGTCAACCAATGGGCGGTCTTGTGAAAAAAATTCAAAAAATGGGTCGTTCATAACAATGGGTGAGGTATTGGATTTATCCCCGGATACCTAAAACGCTCGTTAAGATACAGATAATAGAGTTTCGGAATTAAAACCTTAATAATTTTAAGACCAGCGTCTTCGACGGCTTTAGCGCTGCAATCAACGCTGTATGCCTCAATTTTACAAGATTTTAGAATTTTCACGAGATGCTTCATTTTTTTTTGACTGCCCGCGCGGTAGAATTCATTTCTTTCAATTTTTTTTATCGGGCCATTCAAAAGAAAATCAATCTCGGGTATTCGCGACTTGTCGCACCAATAAACCCTTCTTTCTTCAATGTTTTCAATTAGCGGCGCTTTTTTATTAACCGCTTCAATCTGCTCATCCGAAACCGAACCCCAATATCCGGCCCGAAGCCCTTCCAAAAGAGAATGAGTAATCGCCGACTCAATATCAAGATCGGCTCCGGCCCCCAGAAAAACCGCCGGCCGGCCGCGAGCCATATCGCGAATAACCGTCAGTATAACCGGCACTCCTAAATCGGCAGTTAGGTCCAAAAGCGCGAAATTAATTTTATATTTTCTATACTCGCCAATAATTCTCGTGATTGTTTCGCTCTCTAAAATTTGGAGGCCCTCTATATCAATTCTTGGCGGAGTAATTTTATTTAACCAGTGAATTATCAGGGCGTCGCGCTCAACTGCTTCTAAAACCGCATGTTTCAAGGCCTCGCCTCGCGACATTCCAGCCGCGGCTCCATTAGTAGTCGCCTGCTGAATCAACGGCTCGCTTGGCAACCCTTAGTATCCCAAATAAACAAGCTGGGCAGGGACAAAGTATTTTTTATTATCAAATAGAGAATAACAAGGCGTCCAGCCCAATCGTGCGTTTTCATCAACTTGAAAACCGCGAAAAACGCGCGGGTCAATCGCCCCTTTTGATTTTAATTCGTTCCACGAACCATAAATAAAATCTTTCTTACCATAAATAGTCAAAGAATGCCATTCTATTAATTCGGCAAACGCTTTAGTTGCCGCCGTATCGTAATTTAAGGCGTATCCGGAAGCGGTTTTACCTTGGCCGAACTTTAAGGATAAAGCCGGAATGCGAGGCCAATCAGGTATCGGCTCGGGAAACGAAATCTGCTCCAACACGCCATTTTCATACAAGCGTTTAGCCAACGAATGAAACCGCAGAGGAATACAGTCAAAACCAGAATCAGTTTTCTTCACATAAATATTTTGGCCATTTAACTTTTCTAACGCAAGAGCGGTGCTCTTAAAAATACGCGCCAAAAACTCGATTAAAAAACTATTTGAAGAAAAAGGCGATTCAAGAGAACGCGCGTAATTTTCCCAAGTGTCGCCCAACCTTTCGGCGCGCAAAAATTCACTCTTGTTTTCCATGTGTTTTAATTCTATTATCTTAATGTATTCGCAGTAATAAAAGCAAATGAAATGCAAAATATTTTAATAATCGGCGGTTCATATTTTGTCGGGCCGCTCGTTATTCAAAAACTAATCGCGGCCGAATATAAAGTTACTGTTTTTAATCGCGGCCGAATAAAAACCGAGTACCCGGCCGGCGTTAATTTCATCCGCGACGACAGAAACAATGATTTTCCTATCAAAGAAAAATTCGAAGTGGTTATAGATATGTGCGCCTACACCGGGAAGCAAACTCGACAAGCAATTAAAGAATTAAAATTCGATTTCTTTATTCATATGGGAACCGCCGCCGCTTATAAAAAATCAGAAATTTTCCCATTAACCGAAAACTCGCCTTTAGGCGATTGGCTGCTCTGGAGCAACTATAACAAAGGCAAAGTGGAATGCGAAAAAGTTCTTGAAAAAAGCGGGATAAAATATGCTTCGCTCCGTCCGGTTTACATTCTCGGACCAAATAATTATCTGCCTAGAGAAAGTTTTATTTATTCAAAAATTAAAAAAGACGAACCCATTGTCATTCCCGGAAACGGCCGCGCTTTAACACAATTTGTTTCCAGCAACGACGTTGCGCAGTCAATAGTAATGCTTGCCGAAAAAAAAGTTGAAGGAGCGTTTAACTGCGCCGGAGATGAAACGATAACACTTATTGATTTTGTTAAGACGATGGGGAAAGTCGCCGGTCGGGAACCGATTTTACGATTTAATCCGCTTAGGGGCGGAGAAAATTTTGACGAGGCAGAATTCCCTTTTGCCAACGAAAATTTTATCGTGTCAAATAAAAAATTAAAAAATATCGGCATGGTTTTCACTCCTTTAAAAAGTTTTTTGCGGGAAGATTATGAAAATTACTACAAAACCGTCTGAATTTGACATATTTGTTTAAAAATGGTATTATGGGCAAAAGAGGTAAAATCCCGAAGGAGGTAAGCCAATGAATAGGTTTCGATCTGTTATTTTTTTTGGATGGCTTGCGCTGTTAACGATTGTCGTTGGCGCTTGCGCTTCCGCTTCTCCAGGTTCGTACTATCAGAGCGATGGGTTCAACAACGACCCTCTCTCCTACCTTGTTGGAGAGTGGGAAGGTGAGGTAGACAGTCCCGGAGCTCCACTTCCGCCACAGCGAATACTCATAATTCCTTTTCAACCGAGTGGCTCTACATTATATGGATACTATGGAATTGAAAGAGGGCATCTCGGTAAAAGAAGTATTTCGGTTCAACAGTTTGACGGTCATGTCGGAATTAAGTTCTATACTGGCTTTGCAAATGTCACTTTGTGGCTTGAGAGAATGGGAAACGATTATGTCCTCCAAGGGGAATTAAAGTCCGCGAACCTACCTAATCCAATGATTCTCCGAAAAAATAAGTAACCGAAAAAAATCGCCTATACCTATTTGAGGGTATGGGCGATCAACTTTTTAATAAAGGAAATATATCCAAAAAAGATTATGAAAACACCGAAAATCAGCGTGGTAGTGGCAACATACAATCACGGCCATCTCATAATCCGAGCGCTTATGGCTTTGGCCAAACAGGATTTGCCAAAAGATTTTTTTGAAATTATTGTGGTAAACGACGGTTCGTCCGACAAAACGGAAGAAAAAGTCAAAAACTTTATCGGGCAGAACGCATCAACCCGCGTCACTCTAATAACTCTTGAAAAAAACCTTGGTTCTTCGTTTGCCAGAAACAAAGGGATACTATTCTCAAAAGGAGAACTTGTTGCCATAACCGACGACGACTGCATTGTCCCGCAAACTTGGCTTTTTGATTTTCTGCAAGCGTTTAAAACTTACCCGAAAGTCATTGCTGTCGGCGGATGGAAAAAACCGTATCGCGATAAGAGATTAAAACCGAGCCGATATGACAATTTTATGTTTTGGCGGCGGCTTCCTTATATGAAAACCGAATGCAAATCCATTGAAATAAATCCTTTTAACAACTGCGGCGATACGGCAAACGTCTGCTACCGGAAACAAGCGCTTGAGGCCGTCGGCGGCTTTAATAACGACATAAGAACATTTAACGACTGGGAACTAAAAATCCGGCTCCATCAGCTTGGTTCACCTCTTCTCTATCGTCCAATATTTATTCCGCATGAAGCTGATTTAAAATTCGGTAAATTTCTTAAATATTGGCTTCGGCTGGGATATGATTGTTTTCTTATTTCAAAAATCCATCCGGAGCACCCCGTTTTCAATACTTCGCTGCGAACTACTTTGAGACGAATAATAGCCGGCGTATCACGTATTATAAAAGCTCCGAGTGATGAAATTTTTTCCCCCTACGGGGGATCCCCCGCCCGCTTCGCCGGAGCTTCAGCGAGGCGAGAAGGGGGACAAAAAAAAATTTCACAAACCCTATTTTTTATTTTTCTTGAAATAATTCTGAACACATGCCTGTGGCTTGGAAAATATATAACGCCAAAAATTAAAAAAGCTCTTTTATAACTATAGTAATGCGTTTTAAAAACGGTAATGATTTTATTTTTAAAAACGCCTGTTGACTGTAATAATCCATTATTTTTCTATCCGACCGGCCCGTAACACCAAGAGCATTTGAATATCCCCTAAACGCCTGGTATTCCGCTTCAAACACGTGATATAAAATCGGCTTTTCCGGGAGGCGCTTTAGAAAAACGAGTTTTTTAATGGCCGCGGCGGCGCGCTCGCCGCATTTTCCATCGCTATAAGCAAAAATTTCTTCCCGCAATTTTTTTCTTGCTTCCTGAAACTGCCGACCATCAGCTAATGCCTGTTCCAACGCGTTTTTAAATTCTACCGCTTTTTTAAGAGCAACAACCGAACCGTCTTCTTTTATCCTTTGTTCAATGCTCCCCGAATAAGTCAGAGCGCCTTCGGGCAGGCGGAATTTAAATGATTTTAATTTTTTATGATCGCCATTCAGATATGCTTTCGTTAAAAAGTCGGTAACCACCACCGGTTTATCGGCTAAAATAGCGTCAAAAATTCCGCTGGAGTTATCGCTCACCACAATGTCCACAACTTTAAAAAATGGCAAGATGTCGCTTTCATCCTGAAAAAGCAGAATGCCGGCGCGCTGCAATTTTTTTATGCGATCGGGTTCTTCGAGCGGCGTATAATAATGTGGTTTCACTAAAATATTGTAATATGGCGCGTTTTTTCTAAGCTCTCCGACAAGTTCGTCTATGGAGGAAAGATCGCCGTGGGTCGGAAGATAAAGTATTGTTTTTTTGGAAGGGTCAAGCTTCTTTTTTATTTCGGAAATGAAATTTTCATCAAGCGCGCCGTTAAACCAATCGTCAAATTTCGGATAGCCGACAATTTCCGCCCAGGTAAAAAGTTTAATAATCTCATATACGCGCGGCCCCAAGCAAAGATATAAATCCCAGTCCCTATGGCGCGACCAAAACATGGTAAGTTCCTTTCCCGCGCCGTAATTCATATGAACCTTGCGCGCCTTATCGGTCTGGGGAATAACCAGGCAGCCCGACCTCCATAATCCGACGAGTGCCCCGTAATTTGAAAAAAAATCCGTAAGATATTTCTGGCGCTGATAGTCCTCATAATTAAGAATCCTGAAATAAACTCCTTGCTGTTTCAGAAGCCGAACACAATTTTCAATAATTTCCGGCGACGGACGGAGTGGAAAAAATCGACCGCCGTCAACTATAAATTCCGCTTCATCTTTAAGATTTTCGTATACATTCTTAAACACATTAAACTGAAAAGGATAAAAAACAACAAACCCGATTTTGGCGTTTGGATTAGAGTTTTCTTTAAATTGATGCTCGAGTTGCTGCGGCATGTACAAATAGTTTTTACTATACCTTTAAAGCAATGCCAAGCCGTGGCAAAGATTTATGACAGATCTCTGCAGTATACACGATGTCATTGCGATTTTTTATATCTTGCCACAACGCGCGCATGGAGTCCGACCAGTCAATATCATCAATCAGGAGTATGCCACCGCTCGAAAGAAAAAATATGGCGCATGCGATCTGAAATTTCACCGCGGAGGCAAGATGTGATGCGTCAAGAAACACTAAATCGTATCGTCTATTTTTTAAAAGCCACGGCATAACTCTTTGGGTATTACCATGCCAGATTTTATAGGAATTAGAAGGAAAATGGGAAAAAACTTTTGAATGGTGATGAATATAAACTTCGTATCCCTCTATTGTATCAAGAAACCCGTCCCGCGTGGCCAATGCTTGGAGAAAATACGAAGCAGAAATTCCAAGGCCAGTACCAATTTCCAAAATCTTATTACACTTAAGACGTTTAGCAATAAGAAAAAGAGTTATGCCGCAATGGTGCGGGAGCGAAATAATTTCTGCAAGTTCAGCAAGATTAAACTCTTGTTGCCGCAGCGGTTGTTCGCCCTCAAACAATGAAGTGAATCTCCAGTGTGTGCTTTCATCTTCATACACAGGACGGGTCTCTTTATAATCCTCGTGGTTAAGCAATGATAAAAATTCTTTCCGTATAACTAAAATCTTTTTAATTTCTTCCTTTTCTTCTAAAATAAATGAGTCCGTCGCAATATTGCGAAGCATCCTATTTAAGCCGAATATTTTTTGAACGATTTGAAATGTCTTTCGACTCTCGTACAGCCGCAGTCGATCAAAATATACTGTTCCGCAAAATAACTTTATCTTCATAAATTAGCTTTCCAACAGTCGTTTAATTATTGCTAAATCATAAGGAAAAGTTATTTTGTGAATTGGACGCTCTGATTCAACCAACCGAATACGAATTTTTTGATTAAACGTTTTTAACAATTCGATATTATCCGCCGAATCAAAAATTTTTTTATCAGCAGATTTTTTATGCGCCTCATACAATTCTTTAAACCGAAAACATTGCGGGGTAAAGCCGCAATACGCTGCGGTTTTGGGTATTGCGCGTCGTATATATCCGCTTCCGACTTCAAAAATAAGGTCAGGCGCTTTTCCGGCAACAACCGCTCCGCCATAACGAACGGCTTCGCGAATAACGTTATTGATTACATCTTCGGAAATTGTCGGACGAGCGGCATCGTGAAAAATAACATAATCCGGCGAATATCCTTTTTCCTTAAAATCAAAAAGTATGCGCGAAGATGATAATTTTCGCGTTTTTTCACATGGTACCACGCGGACCTTTTCACCATTTAACTTTTTTGCAACAAGACGCTTGGTATAACCCACTTTTTGTTCAGGAACAATAACAATAATTTCGTTTATAAATTTATTGGCAATAAATTTTTCCAAAGAATAAAAAAGGATCGGCTTCCCGCCAATTTTTAAAAATTGCTTAAATGCGCCTCCCATTCGCTCTCCGCGCCCCCCCGCTAGTATTATCGCGGCAACCCTAATTTTTTTTTTATTTTTCATAAATAAATTCAAGAAAAAAATAATCCGCCGTTAACATGCAGGGACTGACCGGTAACATAAGAAGCATCATCGGAACAAAGAAAAGAAACAACAGCCGCCACTTCTTCCGGCCTGCCAATCCGATGGAGGGGAATTCTCTTTAATTTTTTTACTACCGGCTCTCGGCTGAATTTCCGAAACATTTTAGTGTCAATATATCCCGGAACAACACTGTTTACAAGAATTTTCGGCGCCAGCTCCAAAGCTAATGCCCGGTGTACTCCCAAAAGCGCGCTTTTAGAAGCCGCGTATGCCGCCCGCGCCCTTCCACCGAGAAAAGCGTTGGCAGATGATACAAAAATTATTCTTCCGCTTTTTGATTTTTTTAAAAGTGGCAAAGCGTAACGAGTTACAAGCATTGCGCCAAAAACATTAATATCCATTACTTTTTGAAAATCGGAAAAATTGAGATATTCTATCGGCTGCGTCTGGTTTATGCCGGCGTTATTTATTACCGCATCAAGAGACCCGAATTTTTTATTAATCGCATTTATCATTTTTTCTACATCTTTCTCCTTGGCAACATCCGCTCTGATGGCTATTGCTTCCGTCCTACGGTTCAAAATTTTTGCGAGAACCAAGGCATTCTTTTCCTGTTCGACATCTTTGTAGTTTATCACTACTCTAAAACTGTCCTCGGCCAAACGCCTGGCAATAGCCCTGCCGATGCCGCTTGAGGCGCCAGTTACAAGCGCGGTCTTTGGATATAATGAATACTTTCTTTTGGTACTGCGCATATTTTTAACGTTTTGCGATATTGTATTTCACAAACATCTTACCAAGATTAAAATTTAAAAAACGAATAAGCGTCATAAGCTTATACGGCCTGTATAGTAGATGTCTTTTAAGAACAGAGGCCGTGTAAGGATTGCGCAAAGATAGATTTGGTTTAATTTCTTCCAAAATATTTTTGTTTAGTTTCATGAAAAGCTGATAATTCGCGCCGCGACGAAAATAAAGTTTCGCGAAAGAACTCACATTTAGATGGGATAAATGGATTACATGAATGGGTAGGTAAAGAATTTTATTGTTGCCGTGTAAAACCCGCAACGCCAAGTCATTGTCTTCGTATCCGGGCCAGCGGAATTCTTCGCGAAAACCGCCTATTTTTTCTAATATGCCCCTGCGAAATGACATATTTGCCGTATTATACGCGAAAGTTTCAAAACATACCATCGGGTCGTCGCTTATTATTTCGTGTGATAGAAGAAACGGACTTATCCGGGAATTATTAAAAAAACTAAAATAATAAATAGATTTTGCCACCGTATTGCGTTCAAGTTCTTCCTTCGGCGGCACAATCCATCCTCCTACCCCAACCGCATCAGGATATCTCTTATAGCCCCCTGCCAACACTCTCATCCAGTTTAACGGAACAATACAATCATCATCGGTAAAAAAAACAATTTCGCCCCTGGATTGTTTTATGCCAAAGTTTCTGGCTTTGGCCGGTCCACCGTTTTCGGTTTTAAAATACTTAATTTCCGGTTTTGCTTGCCCGCCGAAGCCTTGGCGAAGGCGGGAGATTTGAGATTTGAGATTTGAGATTACTTCTTCGGTGTCATCCGTTGAGCCATCATCAACGACAATAATTTCATAATTATCCGCGGGAATAGTTTGCGCTACTAAGTGGTTTAAAGCGTTTATAAGACCCCGCGAACGATTATACGTTGGTATCACAACGGAACAAAAGGGGCTGGTGTCTTGCGCATCAACGTCCAAACCGTTGAATGGTTTAAGTTTTTTAAAGACACTTCTTTTCCCGTTATATCTTGCTTCCGTAAAAGTAACCTCTGTGCTTATAATTTTATTTCCCATAAAAAGTTTTTATCAATGCCGAAATTCGTCGGATATCCTCTTTGGTAATATGAGGACCGGTTGGTAAAACCAGAGATTCCTTCGCCATCCTCTCGGCAACGGGAAAATCCCCTTTTGGGTGTCCTAAATAATCAAACGCTTCAAAATACGGCAGTGGAACACCATATTGAATTCTGCTATCCACTTTATTTTCACGCAAAAATTTATGCAACTGGTCGCGCTTCTTGGTTAAAACAACGTAACGATAACCGTTGATGAAATAATCCGGCGGTGTTTCGGGGATAACCAAATCCCCCGCCTCGCGCAAAAATTCCGAATATAAAAAATAATTTGCCCGCCGTTTCTCAATAATATTGTCTAAATCATCCATCGTAATATTCATAACAGCGGCGTGAAATGGACTTAGGCGGCTGGCTACGCCGATAATGGGATGTTTGACGCTAAGGTTCTCAAAATTGGTGCCGTACATTTTTAAAAAAGAGATTTTATCGGCGATTGACTTGCTGTTTGTGATGATCGCTCCGCCATCGCCGCCAGCGGTCAAAATTTTTGACGGGTTAAAACTTAAACAAGAAATATCGCCATAGTAGCCGATTGGTTTTCCTTTATATGTCGCGCCAATGGCTTGCGCCGCGTCTTCAATTAAAAATAGATTATGTTTTTTAGCCAATTCAGAAATTTTGTTCATATCCGCCATTCTTCCGTTAAGATGAGTAATGATTATGCCTTTCGTTTTTGAAGTGACGGCTTTTTCAATTAAGTTCGGATTTATATTAAAGCTGTCCAACTCAACATCAACAAACACCGGCTTGGCGTTAACCCAGGAAACGGCGCCAGCGCTTGAATAAAAACTCACCGCCGGCACAATTACTTCATCTCCGGGCCCAATGCCGCAGGCCTTAAGGGAAAGAATAAGCGCGTCGGTACCGCTCGCCACTCCCAAGGCATATTTGGAACCAACGTACTTTGCCAGAGATTCTTCAAAAATTCTCACCGATTTTCCCAATATGAAATCGCTGACATTTTTTCCCTTCAAAATAATTCCGGCCAAAGCGTTGATAATTTTTAGTTTTAAAAATAATTCATTCATGGCGTTATAAATTATGCGGCTGATTGCGTATCAAAATCGGGGTTTTGCCGTTGGCGGAAGGATTTATTACCGCCACTTCTTCCAAATCGATTTGAAACTGACGCTTTAAAACTTCCTCCAATAAATTACTTAGCCGTTTCTTTTCTGCTTCAGCCAAAGTCATATTTGGAACATAACGAAATACTATCAACTTTTCACTTCGCAATTCAAATTGATATTTTTGAATCTCTTTGTAATAATTTTCATTGATGCGCCGCGCCAAATTAACAACGGCTACGCCTTTATCAGAGCCCGGAAATTTAATAATTTCCGATTCTCGGCCGTAAAGAGTAATGGTTTTTGATTTTCGGCCGCAGGAACACGATTCGGCGTTTATTATTGCCCTGTCTCCTATTCTAAACCTAATAAACGGCATGGCGAAATTTTCAAAAAAAGTTACGACTACGTTGCCTTCGCGCCCATCGGGAACAGTTACTCCATCGTCCGATACAACCTCAAAATAATTCATCCACGGCGCTAAATGCAACTTATGATATTCACATTCAACTCCCAAAAGCGAGCATTCCCGGCTGCCGTAAGTGGTAAAAATCGGGCATTTAAAAAATCGGGAAATATTATCGCGCCCCGACTCGCTTATGTGTTCGCCCCGGTACATTAAGATTTTAAAAGTTATGTTTGGGGCCTCCCGTCTGGTTAAAAATAAAAATCTTTGTAAATCGCTTCCGCCGGCAATAAGCACTGCCGGTTTTAATTTCAAATAAGAATAAATGACTGACTCGCGGAATTTTTTGTCGTCCCATTTAAATCGTCGGCCAAAATTATCCAAATCCCGATGATTATCCAGACCCAATACCGCGATATGGTCGCGATGGGAAGCGCCGGCGTATCTTAATTCATGAAAAGTGTTTACTTCCCGCCGCAGATTATCGCGCAGGTCTTGAAAAAACTTCAGCGGCTCTCCGGTTGAACCGGAGGTAACTGCTTCTTTAAAGCGCCAACGAGGGATATTTTTAGCAATAAGTTCATCATTAGAAATTTTTTTAACTTCTGCTCTGGTAATCGGAGAAATTTTTCGCAACTGCGAAAAATTTTGAAATGTTTCGGGATTAAAATTGATTTCTTTAAAAGCTTCATGCCAATAAGAAATGTTTTCTTCGGCGTGAATTAAAATTTTTTTAAGTTTTATCAGTTGAATTTCTTTCCAGTCGTTTTCCGAAAAAAAATCAGATTGGCGTAAGGCCCAATCCTGTGTTATTTTATCTGCCGATAAAAACAAATCAAATAAAAACTTATGATTTCCGCTTAATTCTATTGAAAGAGGCGCGGCGCAGATAATTTTTTTAGATAAATTTTTAGTAAGCGTCATTTTTTTGCCAATTTCATAATGGGATAAAATTTAGCATCGTAATCCCTAGCCGATAACTCTTTTTTAAGAATAAAATTATTTTGAAGGATAGCCAAAATTTCTTTCCTTGTCTGGCTGGTCCAATCGGCGCTTAATAAATTAAGCGATGCTTCTTTTAGAAATTCTCTATGTTGTGAATTATTTGTTTTAGCAGAAATTTCTAAAAGAAGATTTTTTGTCTTTTTCCTATTAATGCGGCATTTGCCGATATCGGCCGTAATATCATGAAGATGCGATACCATTTCATCCCTTATTAGTTGTTTTTTGTGCGGTTCACTATCAAGACGGGCCAAATATTTTTTTACAACTGCAAAGAAATTTTCATCGGCGCGCTTGTCGTCACGAATGCGGAAACGAGACACAAATATTCCATCTAGTTTTAAAACTTTTGCTATTTCGCTAACAAGAACTATTTGACTCGGCACCGAGATTACCCACCACATCATATCTCCCAAAACCAAATCAAAATGATTTTCCGGTAGCGACGCTTCTTCCCAACCAGATGTAATCCACTGTTCATTTTCCGCTTTGGCTGTTTTAGCAAGTAAAAGCATTTTCTTTAACATTGTTTCGCTCATATCTATCAAAATAGGACTGCCGCCTTCTTCGGCGACAAGATCGCGCAATTCCGGGGTAGAACCCAATATTAAAACATTGCCGGCGATTTTATTTCCGGCAAATTTTTTATAAATCGCAATGTCGCCAACCGACGGCCGCCAAGGAGAGCCGACGGAAAACCAGCGTTCGGCATTTTTTTGCCAGATTTTCAACGCCTCTTCTTTAGTTCCATTAAAACCCTTGATTTCTTCCATAAATAACTATTCGCAATGATAAATTAAAACATTCATGTTGGCCTGGCTGATATTTTTTATCTTCCAGCCGCTTTTAGTGATTATTTTTTCCCAAACTTCCCGCGGCTGGGGCATGCCCTGATTGGTTAACGGATGCCATAATTCATACATCGCCGCGAAAAGTTTTCTTTCCATATTGGTTTCGGTTTTAAGTTTTTCAAAAGGCAAAGCGTCAAATTCAATGATAAAAAATTGAGAATCGGGAAATCCGGTTTTTATTTTTGCTAAAAAATCAACGACAAATTCTTCTCCGTTTCTTAAAAATTCGTGAAGCATGGTGCTGGCAAGAAAATATTGAGATTGTCCTTCGCGAATAAAAGATTGCCACTTTCTAAAATTCAACACATCCGACTCAACAATAACAATTCTGTCGCGCAAGCCGGCTTCTTCCACATTTTTTCTGGCCTCTCGCGCGATATCGGAATCAATATCAATACCCAAAGAAGTCCGCGAGCTATCGTGACGGCAATAATCAATAAGCGAATGCGCCCCTCCGCAGCCGAAATCAATCAACTGGCCGCTTTCTTCATTTTCCAAAGCGGCCAAGGCCAAACGAATAGCGTCTTCGGAAAATAAAACCGACGCCTTTTGCAGATAGTAACCGTCGCGGGACAGGTCGCGGCCGTATTGCTTTTCTTGTTTCAATATTTCTGCCAGATTATCAAAAACCGGTTTGTACGCTTCTAATACCCAAAGCGCTTTTGAAAAATTTTTATTTTTCAACCGCACATTGTCGCCTTCTTTCTCCAAAATGTCGGTTGTCGACCAAAGAAATTCTACGCATGTTTTGAGAAGACGTTCAGAAATATTCCCCGTTTTTGCGAATTCCCGCATATTGATATTATCTTGACGCGCAGCCGCGTCAAAAAATCCGATTTTTTCAAGAGCCAAGCAAACCTGAGTAAAAAAATATTGATAGGTTATAGAACGGTACCAAGAAACAGGCATGGATAGTTTCATTTGACAAACGTATTAAAAAATGATATAATTAAGCTGCGAACATTGACATCGCACCGAGATAAATAACAGGCGCGTAAGCGCACGGAGGAAAACATGAACCACGTGATAATCGCCGTACTGGCACTGATTTTCACCGCATTTTCTCTGGCGCCGGCGGCAGTAATTGCCGCAGACAATGCTGCGCCACAGAAGCTCACCGAGCTGTATAATAACACGGTATTTCCCCTTTGGGGAAGCGGGGGGAACACGGAACCACTCTGCGCAATTAGTTATCTTTCGGTTGAACGCTTGGATATTTTCAACGAAGAAGTAGAGCGTTCATACCTTGTATCAGCCGGCCATTGCGGCGGCGGAGCGCTTCGTAGAAGCGAGAGTTCCGAGTATGTAATTACGGTCCTCGGAACTATAGTTACCGGAATTCACGATGAGCTCATCGCCAGCGTTTTCGACTGGCGGCAGCGCATCACTTACTTTGGTCCGCCGCGTTCTCCGCGCTTGGGAGAAGTGGCTTACACCGCAAAAACACTCATGCGCCCCGACGGCAAAACCGAGTTGCAACGGCTTGAGTTTGTCGGCCGGAATAAAGCCGCAAAATCGCTCCTGTTTCGCGGCGAGGTACCTGTCGTAAAGGGGATGTCTGGGTCACCGGTAGTTTCTGCTGATGGAGAATTTCTCGGGATCATCGTCCGGATACACCCCTCGGACAATTACCTCTACGAAGTAATCCCTGCGGAAACGGTGATAAGAACACTTGCATTCACGCGCGAATAATCGCGCGCGCGGACCCCCCGCCAGCTGGCGGGGGGTCTTACTTTCCCGGTAAAGAATTAAACTGAATAAGCTTGCCGCGATTTGAACGATCAAGATGTGGGACACGTTCAATAATAAAATTAACAGAATCATCAATACTGAAACGAAGATCATCTATGATTTTCGTCTCTACAGCGTTGGAAATATCTGGCGCGACAACTTTTACGATGATTTCTCTGTCATTTTTTTGAATCACCGCAAATTGGCGAATAATTTCCGCGTATCGGCCAATCACGTTGTTGAATTCAAATTCATGAATTTTTCTTTTCGGCGACTCTAACACGGCGCTTGCCCGTCCGATGATTTTAATTTTCCGCAGAGAAACGCCGCAGGGACACGGATTTTCATCAATACAGCCAAGATCTCCAATGCGATAACGTATGAACGGCATAACTTCGTTCGCGAGTGAAGTAATTATTATTTCTCCATATCCACCGTCAGGGCCAGCAATCGGTTCTACTTCAACAATAAGACACTCTTCATTTATATGGAATCCGTCATGGAGCGCGCATTCCTGTCCGATAACGCCAAATTCCGCCGCGCCGTAAAAATTAAATACTTCTCCATGAAAAGTTTTTTCCAGAAAATGCCGCGAATTATTTGACAATTGTTCAGCAAAAGAAATAATCTTATCAAATTTCATTGAGATACCACTTTTAATGGACGCCTCGGCCAATTCTTGCAGCCCCGAGGAATAACCAATTAATATATCGCTGTTAAATTTTTTTATTTCGTTAATAATTTTCTTTGGCTGATTCAATAAATCAAAAATGGATATATTTAAATCGCACGATATTCTGCGAAATAGTTCCGGATCGGCAATTAAAATTTTTTTAGAATTAAAAGGAATGCCACACCATTTTAAAAATCTTTTAAAAATAGCTTGGCGCGCATGATCGTACTGCTTATCCAAAAAAAATTTAAATGGTTCGCGGGTTGAGCCAGAAGTAGAAACGGCAAAACGTCGGCTTTCATCAATATTCTTGGCTGTCAGATAACTAAAATCAAACTGCTTTAAATCGGTTTTAGAAACCGGTGGCACCAATTTAATATCATCTAATCTTTTGATGTCTTTTTGGTTAATACCGTGAGAATCAAGCCAAAAACGATAAAACGGCACAAATTGATAAGCGTGTTCAATTAACTTTTGAATCTTCTTTAATTGAAATTCTTGTAATTTCCGCGCAGATCGGAGTTGAGATTTATTAAAAAAATTATCGTCAATTTCTGATACGGCGTTGGACACAAACATTGCATCGTCGCCGATAAATGACCGCGGCATTGCGTTGGATACCAAAAGTTTTCTCTTTCCGTTTGGTAAAAGCGGAATTTGAGAAACGCTATTTATACGCAACTTAAAATTATTTTCGGCTGAAACGTTCAGCAAACAAGAAAGATTTTCTTTCACCAAACCGAGAGTTTTCATATTATCATTAGGATTGCCGTTCATTAATAATTTAATAGTCAATTCATTTATTGTCGGTTGCACCAATTGAAATGCTTTTACTATGCCGATAACGCTTAGCGGTTTGAAAAAATCTGAAACAGGAATCTTCCGACCGCTTGGCAGATAGATAAAATCGCAAGTTCGTCCGATTATAACGATTTTTTTGGTTTGCAATCCGCAAGAGCAATTGGCGGAAACGAACATACCCAAATCCCCTATGTCATAGCGGATAAACGGCATTGATCTGTTATAAAGGGATGTTATTAGAATATTACCCAATTCTCCTTCTTGGCACCCAGCGCCTTTGTCATTGATTATTTCTAAAAACAATCTGTCTTCGTTTACGTGAAAGCCGCCCCCTTTAACGCATTCAAAAGCGACGGGGCCAAATTCTCTGGTCGCGTAAACGTTAAATACGGGATTTTTAAATATGGATTGGAGGTAACTTCTTAAGGCGGGCGGCAATTGTTCGCTCCTTGAAATTATGCCGTCAAATTTAAAGAAGAAAGAATGTTGGTTCATAAATTCCGCAAAAAGAAGCACATGGCTTACCGTTCCATAAAGAATATTCGGCTTATAATCCATAATTATTTTTTTGATAGTTTCGTAATTTTTTTCGTTAGATAAATCCTGCGGATTAAGATAATCCCCTTGAAATTCCGCCCAAGGAAAATCGCGGTAGCTTAATCGAAGTATCTTGGCGTCGGGCGGATAACCGTAATAATTGAGTATTTGACGCAAAGAAAACGCTCTTTTTGAAAATAAATCTTGGTCAATATAAAATGACAGCGGCATGCCCGAAGAACCCGAAGTTATCATTTTATATGACTTTGGACGATCAACTGATAAAAAATTTTCAGGAAAATCCCGGATATTTTCTTTTTTCATTATTGGTAAAGACCGAAACCATTCATAACCATCGCGATTTTCTTGATTTCGCGGACCGATATTTTGTCGCTCTCTCCAAAAAGAAACATTATTTGAAGCGTAAAAAAAAATTTCTCTTAGGGCCTTTTCGTAAAATTCATCAACTTTTTTCGGTCTGCCTCGCTGAAAGATTATAAAAGACCACACCTCCAAGTACTTGATTAAATCTTTAAAAATAATATTTTTTAAAAGAACTCGGGACAAAATAAAGTGGTTTTTCAGCAGTATTTTGGCTATAAAAAACTTAAAATTTTTTATCATCGCGTTATATTTTAAGTTGAGCGCTTCTTTTCAATTAAAGCGTATTTTGATTCAAAGAGATTATCGTTATAAAACGCTAAGCTGGTTGAGAATCCCAGTTTTTGCCAACTTTCTTTTTCAACTTCCCCGATGCAAACTTTTATTTTTTGAGGATGATAATTTCTCACTATAAAGTTAAGTAAAGATTCTGGTTTACCCCAAAGCCGGAGAATATCTATGTGGCCACCGGAACTATCTCGCGCGTTTATTATGCAAACGGCGTTTATCTGTTCTCCCGTCTTTTCGATTAGCAACCTGTTAGACAATACGAGTTCTTCAAGTATCATTTTAGAGAACGCCGTCGGATACCATATTAAGTCGTTTAAAAACATTTTATCATATTCTTTTTGCCCAACTTTAACATTAACTATAAAATTTATTATTTCATTTAATTCTTCTTTTAAAGCTAAAGATACTGAGTCGGACTGATTATAATTTTCAAACGGCGTTTCTTTGGTTACCAAAAAATACTTATCGATAACCTGCCATCCTTCCTTTGAGATTATTTTTTCCATAGCCTCATTTTCAATTAAAAAAGCCGACCTTATAGACAAGCTTCTTTTAAGCGCGTATTCGGCAATATATTTAGACAATGCAAAGCCGACATCCTGTCCCGAAAAATCGGGATGCACTCGCAAACCGAAGGGGAAGGCATGGGCCGGAGTAAACACTACTCCAACAAAACCGATTAACTTTTCGTCTTCTGAGACGGCAATAAAACCATTGAAATTCCTGGACGATAAAATGCTCGGCGAAATATGGTTATCATAAGAATATTTTTTGTTCAATAACTCGCAAAGTTGATACAGCAATTTTTTGTGGCTGTCTAAAAACGGTTTAATTATCATATTTTTATTATATATCACATATTTTAAAGATACGAAAAGGGAGCAGAAAAAATTTCCTGCTCCCTTTTAAGTTTGTTTATTAGTTTATTTCATCCTGAAACAAGACGATATGTTATTTCTCATTGTGCCGTAACTGACTCCGCCGACAATTTCGCCTTTCTCAATGGTAAGCGATACTGAGGCCCGCTGGAGGGGAATAATCAGGGTATTTCCATCAAGCTTACCAGTGAATTTCTCGTACCCCACAAGCTGGCTTCCGAAAACCTGAACTTCTCCCTTGACTATATCATTTTCCACCGACTTAACAGTAATCCATGCAGTACCGCTAGCGCTGGAAAATAGCGGCGCTGACCAATCACATTTCCATTCGCCGGGACGCATCGCGATTTCGGAAGTTTCAGTATCAGCTAAAGCCGGCGAGAAAGAAAAAACCGCAAAAACAGAAAGGATAACAAAGAGCAGTCCGTTTCGTTTCATCACTTCCTCCTTGGTTTGGATTTTCGTTGCCGCGCTCTGCCTACCGCCTCTAAAATTACTTTTTGTTCCGGGGTGAGCATACCCGGATGAGTAAAAGGGTTTTCTCCGCAATTGCCGCACCGGCTTCCCCTGTCAGGGTTAGACGCGCCGCAGCGGAGACACACCAGCCCTTCGGGCTCCCATTGTGCCATCTAATTACCCCTCTTTCATTTAGTTAAAGACCTATAGTTAAAGACTTAATTCTTAATATAGCATATTTTTAAAAGTTTGTAAAGTTGGCTTTAAAATGATATTATATATTAAAGGCCTTTTACATTTAATAAGCAAGGGAGCAGC
>CAZBVM010000005.1:0-9368 GCA_964495505.1 uncultured Candidatus Saccharibacteria bacterium
AAACCGCGTTCACCAATTCGCCGCTTTTGGTTGTAAGCGGCGGCAGAGCGTGATAGGCGCGATGAATAAGAGCATGGGAATCGATTAAAATAAGGTGTTTCATAAATAATTTTTAATTATCAATTTACAATTCTCATTGAATTTTCAATTAATTAATTTTCAAACTGTTTGAAAATTGTTAAATTAAATCATTTATTGAAAATTGAAAATTAGAAATTGAAAATTTGAATCTTTCTTCTATGGCTTACCAGATTACTAAACTTAATCCAAGTAATTTTTTTCGGTAATAATCGTTTAACTCTATCCGCCCATTCAATAACAATTATATTTTCCGTATTATTTATCAAATCTTTAAATCCGAGTTCCAAAAGTTCCTTGGGATTTTTTAGTCGGTAAGCGTCAATATGATAAAAATTTTTATATTTTTTAAATGAAATCGAAAATTGTTTAAGTATTAAAAAAGTCGGACTTAAAACATTTTCTTCAATTCCAAGCCCAAGGGCCAACCCCTGAATAAAAGTGGTTTTCCCGGAGCCCAAATTTCCTTCCAAAGCGATTATTAACGCTTGTCTTGAGATAATCAACTGTTTTAAATTTACGATAAAATCCAAACCGATTTGTTTGGTTTCTTGCGCCGATTTGGTGATTATTTCCAACATAAAGATAAGTTGATAATAACAATAATGGCGTTGCCGAAGCAACGCCTAAAAATACATCTTCTACTATCTATATTCCCAGTGGCCAGGGATAAACACCGTGATTTGCACTGGATAGCAATAGTGACGCTGATACATATATTCACAAACTGTTTGCCACCGCAGTTCATAATGATCTGGAACCCAAATCGGCTGCGGCTGATAAACCGGCGGGGGGTAATAAATCGGCGGAGGATAATGAGGATAAACCGGACCGACAACAATTTTATCGTGGCTGTTTAAAACGGAGCCGAGCAAAAATCCCCCCAAAAACACCCCGCCAATCATCCAGCCATTATTGCCGCCAGCATTGGCTGGTGCCGGAACTACGACTACTGCAATAACCAACAAAATCAAAACAATCGCAATAGACCGTTTCATTTTAAGTCCTCCTTTTTAACTTTTTAAACATCAAGCTTAGTTATTGATATAATACACCTAAATAAATAGTTTGTCAATCTCAAAAATTATACTCAATTTATCCACAGTTTTATTTGACCGAAGATTTTAACAGCGTTATGTTCATCTATTAACTAGAAGGATTGGGGACAAGAATATTTGTAAATTAACCGATAAAATTAGAGAATTAATACGACGTTCCGCGCTGGCGGGACGAGAATGAGCAAAAATATTTTTTCTTTAGTCAAAAACATGAAATTCCAAGAAGAAAAACAAAAAGAGTTTTTAGCTAAGGTCCGGCAAGAGGAAAAAGAAGACCGGGCAAAACTTCTGGCGGAAAAACTTGGACTTCCTTATCTTAATTTGTCCTTCACGCCGATTGAGGAGGATGCTTTAATTATAATTTCAAAAGAGTTGTCGGAATCGGCCAAGGCCGCAATTATAAATAAAGAAGCAAAACTACTTCAGTTAATCGCTTTAAATCCCGACGAGAAAGAAGTTCAATTGCTTATTGCCGATTTAGAAAAGAAAGGATTTGTCGTAAAGATTTTTATTGTTTCAGAAAGTAGTTTAAAAAAAGCTCTGTCCCGATACCCTTCCCAAAAAGAAGTTAAAGAAATTACCGGCACAGTCAAAATATCGGATGAAGCACTGGTTGGGCTTAAAAAAGAAATAACCGGCAGAGCAACCCTTAAAGAAATCTTAGAAAAATTATTTGAAGCCAAAACTTCGGAAATTACTGAAGCGGTTTTAGCGGGAGCTTTAATTAACAAAGCTTCGGATATTCATTTTGAGCCGGAAAAAGACAGAATCCGAATAAGATTGCGGCTTGACGGCGTTTTGGAAGATATTATTTTTATGCCAGCTTTAATTTATTCACTGGTATTAAACCGCGTTAAATTGCTTTCCGGATTAAAACTAAACGTCCACGAAAAGGCCCAGGATGGGCGTTTCAGCATCATAAGCGGCGATTCAGCTATAGAAATCAGAACTTCGGTATTGCCCGGAGCTTACGGCGAGAATATCGTAATGCGTATTCTTGACCCAAGTATAATAAAAATTGATTTGGAGAAATTGGGTATAAGAGAAGATGATCTTAAAATTATAGAAAAACAATTACAGAAACCGACCGGTATGGTGCTTACCACCGGCCCAACCGGCTCCGGTAAAACCACCACTCTTTATGCTTTTATTAAAAAAATTCTCACGCCCGATGTTAAAATAATCACCATTGAAGACCCGATTGAGTATCACATTGAGGGCATTTCTCAAACTCAAGTTGAACCCGATAAGGGCTATACTTTTGAAAACGGCCTGCGTTCCATTGTCCGCCAAGACCCTGATGTAATTTTCGTAGGTGAACTCCGTGATTTTGAAACGGCAGAAATCGCCATGCACGCCGCCCTAACCGGCCACCTGGTTTTCTCAACACTTCATACTAACGACGCTATTGGCGCCGTCCCCCGCCTTATAGATCTCGGTGTTAAGCCGCCAGTGATCGCCCCCGCTATTAATTTACTAATGGCCCAGCGCCTGCTAAGAAAGCTTTGCCCCAAATGCGCTTTTAAAAGAAATATAAGCAAAGAAGAACTGCAAAAGTTTAAAAAAATTCTGGCAAACTTGCCGTCAAGAGTTAAACTAGAAACTGAATTAACCGATAAAACCCACATTCGCGAAGCTAAAGGCTGTCAAGAATGCCACGGCGGTTATTCGGGCAGAGTAGCGGTTATGGAACTGTTTGAAATTACCGACGAAGTTGAAAAATTAATATTAAAATCTCCCGCCGAAGTGGAATTAAAAGAAGCGGCTAAAAAAACCGGAATGGTCACAATGATTCAAGACGCGGTTATTAAAATTTTAAGAGGAGTAACAACAATTGAAGAAACAGAAAGAATTTTAGGTTCTTTAGATTAGCCTCTTTAGCTTCACTAGTTTCACTAGCTTCATTAGCTTATTATGATTCATTCATACAAAAACTTAATTGTTTGGTAAAAATCAATGGAATTAGTATCAGAAATCTATAATTTGACTGAAAAATTTCCTAAAGAAGAACAATTTGGTCTCGTAACACAAATGAGACGTTGTGCAATATCTATCCCATCTAATATTGCCGAAGGAAGATATAGAGGAACTAAAAAAGATTTTATTCAATTTTTAAGAATAGCATATAGTTCCGGCGCTGAACTCGAAACTCAGATAGAAATAGCAAAAAATCTATCTAAAATAAAAAATGATGACTTATTCAAAACTGATTCCTTATTGCTAGAAGTAATGAAAATGCTAAATGTAATAATTAGAAATCTTAACCCTAACGAAGCTAAGGAAGCTAAAATCTAATGAAGCTATTTGTTCCTAATAATCTCGAGGCAATAGTCCTCCGAGCCAGCTCGAAGGGATAGGACTAATCTGTGAAAAGATCCAGTCGGAACCAGATCAACCGACAGGAAAAAGCCCCCGAAAAAGCCGAATAAATAAATTTTTTAGGCCTTTATTGCCTCGAGGTTAATAAGAACAAGTTTCTTATATTTCAACTATTATTATACTTTAAATCAATAAGTTTGTCAACCGAAAAATATGGAAGGATTAAGCGCTACAACTCCAAAATTAAAGCCGGAAGACCGCACTTTGGACCAGGCCTTGAGGCCAAAAAGCTGGAATGAATACATTGGGCAAGATAGAGCCAAAGTTAGTTTGAAGATTTTGATTGAAGCGGCTAAAAAACGCTCCGAACCGATTGACCATTTGCTTTTATACGGCCCGGCCGGTTTAGGCAAAACCACTTTGGCCTATATTATAGCGCGGGAAATGAACGCCAGCATGAAAATAACTTCCGGGCCGGCAATTGAAAAAGTTGGCGATTTGGCTTCAATTTTAACCAACCTTAACAGCGGAGATATTCTTTTTATTGACGAGGCTCACCGCCTCAATAAAGCCATAGAAGAGATTCTTTACCCAGCGATGGAAAACCGGATGCTCCATATTATCATCGGAAAGGGTCCGTCGGCTCGAACTCTCCAGCTTGACCTGCCGCCGTTTTCACTGATTGCCGCCACTACCCGCGTCGGACTTCTATCAAACCCTCTGCGTTCCCGTTTTGGCGTTACTTTCCGGCTGGATTTTTATAATATCGCTGATATTGAAAACATCTTAAAAAGATCGACTAGCCTGATGAATCTTCAAACCGAAACCGAGGCCTTAAAACTAATTGCGCAGTCGTCAAGATATACGCCCCGGGTCGCCAACCGGCTTTTAAAAAGAGTGCGCGACTTTGCCGAAGTTGAGGGAGTTGGGCTGGTGACAAAAGAAATAACCCAACGCGCTTTGGCGCTTTTAGAAATTGACCATCTGGGGCTGGAATCAACCGACCGCCGGCTGATGGAAACAATAATCAAAAATTTCAATGGCGGACCGGTGGGACTGCAGGCACTCGCTGCCGCCACCTCCGAAGAACTTGATACAATTGAAGATATTTACGAACCCTATCTGCTGCAACTTGGATTTTTGCATCGCACCGCTCGCGGCCGCATCGCCACCCGCCTCGCCTACGAACATTTGGGATTAAAATTACCGCCAGAAAATCAGAACTTATTGTAGGCTTTATGGCAATAAAAAAACCAGCGCCCGTACTGGCGCGCTGGTGCGATGGTTGCTGATTGCCCTAGCTGATGAGGCCGAGCGATTTTGCGGTGCCCACAGCGAGCACGCGATCCTGCTCCAGGGCGTTCCGGACTCGCCGGCGAAGCTTGGCAACCTCCTCCCGGCTGTAACGCCGGAGCTCGACATAACAATCGCCGCCCGCTTCTATCATCTCCCACCGATCGTCGTACTTGCAGAGACCCAGCCGGAATAACCTCCATATCACCTTCGGACGGTCAGCCTTGCAGAGCTCAGCAGATGGACAGAAGCGAAGCGGCACGAACTGGACGAGAGAGACTGCCCCATCGCGACAGCCCACCAAGACCGAGAAGGCCTTGTTGGTGTCCAGCCGGACATCGGCAACGGCACGTTCCCAATCGAGCTGGCTCAAGAAATGAGGTTGCGGGACAGTGCCGCACTTCCATCGTCGGGTATGCTCATACATCGGGTCGAAGCCCGAACCGGAAAAGCGCGCAATGATAGTATTCTCCGCTTGACTTGCCACGGGGACACCCCCGTGCCATTTCACCCAAACGTCGGGGAGTAACCCCTCCCGGTATGCATCCCATACCGACTGGCGTATGAAAAGGATGTATTTCTCCCCGCCAAGGCGCTCGGTGAAGTGGGTGGCCCCTCGGATATCTACTCCCGGTACTCTCATGGGTATCTCCTTTGCTCGCGTTCCGGACGACGCCGGAACTGGCGCGCAGAGATAGGTTTTGCGTGATTCGATGGCACCACGCCAGCCATGTCACATGTCAAAGGACTGAGCGAGACTAAAACATAGCATGAACTGAATTGTTTGTCAAGCAAACCGTCATGTGTGTGGACACTACCGCACACCGTTGACACAATGAACAAAGTTATTAAGAGTATTCCTATTGAATTACCCCGCACTAATTTTGCAAGATGTCCAGCGCAATCCGCTTCGCCCATCAAGGTTTGCGCCTATTCGGCGCGCGCGGATTGCGTTAAATTTGCAAATATTTATAATATACTCCAAGATTGGTTTAGAAACATGGCAAAATTAGAGCGGGGTGCTCGATTTTATTATTAAATTTTTATCGCTCTGCTCTAAAATTTAAACAAAATCGGCATGTCCGGGCATTCTAAGTGGTCGACAATTAAACATAAGAAGGCGCTGACCGACGCCAAAAAATCCAAGGTTTTCTCTAAAATCTCGTCGTTGATTTCTATTGCCGCGAGGCGCGGCGGAGATCCGGATAAAAATCCGAACTTGCGAACGGCTATTGAAAAAGCAAGAGAAGTCAACCTGCCCAAAGAAAATATTGAGCGGGCGATAAAGCGCGGCACCGGAGAAATCGCCGGCGCCACGCTTGAAGAAGTTATTTACGGCGCTTTCGGGCCCGGCGGGGTAGCAATGCTGATTACCGCGATTACTGACAATAAAAACCGGACTCTGGCGGAAATTAAAAAGATACTGCAAGAGCATAGCGCCAAATTTTCTGAAGTTAATTCCATCCAGTGGATGTTCCGCCGCGAAGGCGCCGATTGGATTCCTAATTCACCAATGAAAATTGAAGACGAAAATACAAAAAAAGAGCTTGATTCATTATACGAAGCGTTAGACGAGCAACAAGACGTAAACGAAATCTATGATAATACTGGGGATTGACCCGGGCACAACCAGAATTGGCTACGCCTTGCTCAATAAAAAAGAAAATACCGGGGTTGATTTAATAACTTACGGCTGTTTGGAAGTTTCGGATAAAAGACAGATAGAGCGACTGGCAAAAATATCGCAGTTGGTTTCGGATTTGATTACCCAATATCATCCTAAAGTTTTGGCTACTGAAAAACTATTTTTTACGAAAAACGTAAAAACCGCGCTTTCGGTTTCCGAAGCCCGCGGTGTCATCATTAACTGCGCCAACTCCCTAAATCTTAAGATAGCGGAATTCACTCCCCTTGAGGTTAAGGTCGCGACAACCGGCTACGGCAAGGCCGAAAAGCGTCAAGTTCAAAAAATGGTCTGTATGTTATTAAATTTGAAAAAAATGCCACAACCGGACGATGCCGCCGACGCTATTGCCATCGGGCTTACGGCCTGCTATACTAATCCAAAATTATCAACCAAAATATAAATATGGTCAAAAAGCGTTTATATAATCAAAACGAGGCAAACGAGCCGGAGGAATTAGAAGACGATCCGGAATTTAAAGAGTTGGACAACGAAGACGAAGATTTGGAAGCAACAGAAAGTGCCGAGAGTGCCGATGGAGATGACGTTCTGGAAGAAAGAGAGGATGAAGAAATACCAGAGACAGAATAATTATTGTTTTACTTTCAACTTCCTGAAGTGTCTCCTTCCAACTTGGACCACTAATCCCGATGATACTTTAATCGTGTTTTTAAAATCGTCAACCAACTTACCATCTATTCTCACGGCCCCTCCTATAACCAAGCGTCGCGCTTCGCTTTTTGACAGTGTCATTCCTGCTGCTACAAGTAAATCAGCAACGTTGTACTCTCCCGCTTTTAAAGTTACCTCCGAAATTTTCTTTGGAAATTCGTGTTTTTGAAATACTTGATTAAATTCCCATTCGGCTTCTTTGGCTTTTTTCTCTCCATGGTAGATTTTAACGATTTCAAACGCCAATTCTGATTTAAGATTTCTCGGATTTTCTCCGGATTTTAGCCGCGACTCCATACTTCCAACTCTGTCATCGCCAATGTCTGTGCAAAGCTTGAAACAGGTCAAAATCACGCCATCCGGCAATGCCATTATTTTGCCGTACATTTGTTTGGGGTTGTCGTTAAGGGAAACGTAATTACCTTCACTTTTGCTCATTAATTTTTTACCATTTTCCGGATTTATTAAAAGAGGCGTTGTGATAACAAATTTTTCTTTTTTTAAAAAGGTTTTCGCTAAACCTCTGCCTATAAGCATATTAAATAATTGATCGGTAGCGCCGAGTTCAATATCGGCCTTTAGAACTACAGAGTCATAACCCTGTAAGAGAGGATATTGCAGTTCTTTCATACTAATTGGCTTATCTTCTTTAATGCGACGCTCAAACATATCGCGCTCAATTATTTGCTGATGAGTTACTAAATCATCTAAAGCCAATAGTTCTTTGGCGCTCATTTTATTCCACCATTCACTATTGAACCTGAAAGCGGTCTTTTTAATATCTAATATTTTCAAAACTTGATTTTTATATGTTCTAAAATTTTCCTTGACTTCTTTTTCGGTAAGAACTTTTCGTTTTTTATCTTTGCCGGTTGGATCACCAATTTGAGCGGTAAAGTCGCCTATCAAAATAATAATTTTATGACCCAAGTTTTGAAGTCGCCGTAATACAAAAAGATTAGTGCTATGTCCTAAGTGAATATCCGGAGAAGTCGGGTCAACCCCCCAGTAAATAGTCAATATTTTCCCTGATTTTAAAACCTTTTCCAAGGCCTCACGGCTTGGATAAATTTTATCTATCTGTTTTGTCAGCGCTTTTTTAATTTTTTGCTCTTGTGAATTTCTCATTGTCGTTGTATTCTACACTACTAGAGATGCCAAAAAAAATCAAAAAAATTTTATCTCATATTGTTTTCTGGGGCATTATTTTTATTTTTGCCTCGGTTATTTTGTTTATCTCCGCCTTTTTTTATTATAGCCGTTATCTTCCCGATCCGAACGCTTGGCAGGATAGAAAAATAATCCAATCAACTAAAATATACGAAAGGGAAAATAAAACCTTGCTTTATGAAATTCACGGCGAAGAAAAAAGGACTATTATCGCTTTTGACCAGATTTCGAAAATTATAAAGGACGCGACGATTGTCGCCGAAGACACCGAGTTTTATAACCACTCCGGCATTAATTTTCGCGGTATTTTACGAGCAGTTTTAGCAGATATTAGAGATAAAAAAATACTTGAGGGCGGCTCAAGCATTACCCAGCAGCTTATTAAAAATGCTTATCTTTCTCCAGAACGGACTTTGAGCAGAAAAGTTAAAGAATTGATTTTGACGATTGCTTTAGAAAGAAAGTACTCTAAAGATGAAATATTAAACTTTTATCTGAATCAAATTCCCTATGGATCCAATTCTTACGGCATTGAGGCAGCGGCTCAAGCTTATTTTAATAAGCCGGCAAAAGAATTGAATCTTGCTGAGGCAGTTTATTTAGCCGCTCTTCCCAAAGCTCCGTCATATTATTCTCCTTACGGCAGCCATGGTGATGAACTTAAAACCAGAGCCAACTATATTTTATACCGGCTTTACGATTTAAAATATATTTCTAAAAATGATCATGACACGGCGAAAAAAACGACCGTTGATTTTGCCGATCAAAAAAGCGGTATTGTTGCTCCTCATTTTGTGATGTTTATTCGTGAATATTTAAATGAAAAATATGGTGAGGATTTTGTTGAAAAAAGCGGTTTAAAAGTAACAACAACTCTTGATCTTGAACTGCAAAATATTGCCGAGCGCGCTGTAAAAGAGGGCGCAGAGAGAAATACTGTTTACAACGCTAAAAACGCCGCTTTAACCGCTATTGATCCAAAAACCGGACAAATTCTTGCTATGGTCGGATCAAAAAACTATAACGATAACCCAGAGCCGGAAGGATGCGAACCGGGAAAAAATTGCGAATTTGATCCGAATGTAAATATTGCC
>CAZBVM010000005.1:9378-17349 GCA_964495505.1 uncultured Candidatus Saccharibacteria bacterium
ATTGCCTCAACCCGGTTCGGCTTTTAAGCCTTTCGTATACGCTGCCGCCATAACTAATGGTTACACACCCCAAACGATAATATGGGACACCCCAACAGAATTTAATCCTTTGTGTTCGTGGGATGGCATTGCTGAATCAGGAGTAGATCAAGAAACGTGCTACAGGCCGAAAAATTACGACGGACGGTTTAGGGGTCCAGTAACATTAAAACAGGCGTTGGCGAATTCTTTAAATGTGCCATCGGTTAAGGTTTTGTATCTTGCCGGAATTAACAACGCCATAAACACAGCAGAAAATATGGGTATTACTACTTTAAAAGACCGTTCTCGTTACGGCCTTTCTTTAGTGTTGGGAGCCGCAGAAGTAAAATTACTGGATATGGTTTCCGCCTTCGGAGTTTTTAGCCAAGACGGTATTAGAAGAGAATCTATCGGTATTTTAAAAGTTGAAGACGGCAACGGAAGAACGCTGGAAGAATACAGAGAACAAGATCAAAAAGTAATAGACGAACAAGCGGCCAGAGAAATTAACGACATTCTATCCGATAACAACGCCAGAGCGCCAATGTTTGGGCTTTATAGCTCTCTTTCTCTTGGTGAAAGACCGGCAGCCGCGAAAACCGGCACTACTCAAGATCCTAGCGATGAAACCAAAGCTAGGGACGCTTGGATAATTGGTTACACGCCGTCGCTTGTCTCCGGTGTTTGGGTTGGCAATAACAACAATAACCCCATAGAAAAAGGCGGGGCCGGCGTCGCAGCTGCCGGTCCAATTTGGCATGATTTTATGGTTCAAGCACTAAAAGACAAACCTATTGAGTCGTTTAATAAACCCGAACCCATAATTAGCGAGAAACCAATTTTAAACGGCCAATATCAAATATCGGTAAAACTAAAAATTAATAAAAATAGCGGCCTTTTGGCAACTGATAAAACTCCGCCGGAACTAATAGAAGAAAAATCTTTTACGGAAATCCATGAAATCCTTTGGTGGTTAAATAAAACCGATCCTCAAGGACCGGCGCCGGAAAATCCCGAGTCCGATTCCCAATTTAAAAACTGGGAACTGTCTCTTCAAAATTGGCTCTCAAAAAATTATGGAACTGCTTACTATAACAAACTTCCCAAAGATTACGACCGATAGATTAGCATTATTAAGTATTTCTTATCGGCATTAGAATATAGAAAAAGTCGTTATTTTTAGCCGGTTTAATGACGGCGGGTTTTTGATCTCCGTTAAATTCCAAAATTAATTCGTCTTCATCAATATTTTTTAAACCATCTAAAAAGTAACGCCAGTTAAAAACGATGTTGATGTCTTTGCCCTTAACTTCCGAATCAATTTTAGCGTGATGGTTGCCGTATTCGTTATTATTTGAAAAAATTTCCACCTGAGACTGCCCGGAATTTGTTTTAATCGTAACGTCATTTAACTTTGAAGAAAAACAGCCCGCCAACTTAATCGATTCTTCCAAATCAAATTTATCTAAATAACACTTGGTCTCGGAAGATTTCGGGATAATAGCTTCGTAATCCGGATAATTTCCTTCCACTAATCTCGAAATTAATTGGGTATTATCCAAATCAAATAAAATCTGATTTTCGTCAATAATTATTTTAACAGTGTCATTTTGATCTCCTAAAATCCTTATTAATTCTCCTGCTGTCCGCAGCGGAAGAATTATATTTTGCGACTTTTCAAAATTGACTTTTATTTTTTCTTTAAGATCGTCAGATAAAACAAAGATTGTTTTATGGGCCAGACGAAAACTGTCAGTAGCTATAAATTTAATTTGATCGGGACTAATTTTAATGTAAATACTGGAAATTTCCGGCCTAGCGTCGGAAACCGCCGATGAATTAATAACACAATTTAAATAATTCTTTAACATTCTTGAATTTACGGTTAAAATAGAATCATTTTTAACTTTAGGAATAATTGGAAAATCTTCGGCACTTAAGCCGTTGATAGACGCTTTTATATTGTCGCAGTTTAAATAAAGTTTAGAATCCTTAACCTCTAAATTGATATTTTTATTGGGAAGATTACTGATAAATTGATTCAGAAGTTGCGCCGGAACGGTTATACTGCCGTCTTTTAATATTTTTGAAGGCACTAAAGAAGTAAAGCCGATTTCTAAGTCAGTTGAAGAAATTTTTAACAGCCCTTTCTCTGTTGATAATAAAAAATTATTTAAAATAGGCAACATTGAATTATACTTTATAATTCTTAAAGCGTTGTCTAAATTTCTTTTTAAATTTTCTTTAAGGCAGGTTGCGTTCATTGACCGATTTATAATTATTATTAAGATTATTATATAAAACTAATTATTATTACTGACTAAAAATCTGTGGAAAAATATAATTTATCAGTGTTCTAAGCCATTAATTGTTATATTAAAATGTTGATATATATGTTGGTAATTTATAGATAGTTTGTTTTTTAGTTTTTATGAGATTAAACTTATAAACTAATTGTATACTTTTTATTTACTGGTAATGAACAATTTATACCAAATAAAGTTTTTCCCGAATCATATTAATTTCATCGTTAAAATTTTGATCAGATTCTGCTTCTTTTTTTATCTTTTCGCAAGCGTGAATAGCTGTAGTATGATCCCGGCCGCCAACTTTAAAACCGATAAATGGAAAAGAACATTTTAATTCCTCTCTTAAAAGATACATTATCACTTGTCTTGGTTTTACTATCTCTTTTTTTCTTGAACGTTCTAATAACTCTTTCTCGCTTATATCATAAAACTCTGATACAGCTTTGATGATGTTTTTTAAAGTTGTGGATTTTTTTGGAGTATTTACTACTGTATTTAGAACTTTCTTAACTTCAGTTAAATTTATATCTCTTTTGTTAGTGCTTAAATTTGAAGCGATAAGACGATTTAAAGCACCCTCAAGTTCTCTGACGTTTTTCTTAATATTTGAAGCAATGTATTCAAAAATTTCATAAGAAAAATCAAAACCCTTTTCATTGGCTTTGGATTTTAAAATAGCAATTCTTGTTTCCAAATCAGGATAACCAATATCAGCTATCATTCCGCCCTCAAACCGTGAACACAGCCGTTCTTCCAGAGTTTGAATTGATTTTGGTGGTCTATCAGAAGAAATAATTATCTGCTTACTGGCATCGTATAAAGCGTTGAAAGTGTGAAAAAACTCATCTTGAGTTTTTTCCTTTCCCGAAAGAAATTGAATATCATCAATAATCAATAAATCAATTTCCCGCCAGCGTTTTTTGAAGTCGTCAATATCATTTGGCCGCAGTGACCCAGATCTCAAAGTGGTGATAACTTCTGAAGTAAATCTTTCCGAAGTAACGTATTTTACTTTTTTATTAGGATTTTCTTTTTTAACTGCGTTGCCTATTGCTTGGATTAAATGAGTTTTACCAAGTCCTACGCCGCCATAAATGAATAAAGGATTATATTTATTCCCAAGATTTTTAGTAACGGCTGAAGCGGCGGCGTGAGCCAGTTCGTTGGAGGGCCCAACAATGAAGTTATTAAAAGTATAGCGCGGATTAAGATTAGTTTCTGTGTCGATGTTTAGTTCTACGAAGTCTAATTGTTTGTGAGTTGTAAATTTATCTTCCCTCAGTTGTTTTTTATCTTTAAGTTCTTCTTTAACATAATTGGGTTTAATTTGATATGTTATTTCTTTAATTTCTGATTCGATATTTCTTAACGATCTTAAAATAAATTTATGATATTTGTTTTCAAGCCATTCTTTTGTAAAACTATTAGGTACGGCGACGGTAACAACGCCGTCCTTTTTATCGACGATTGAAGTATTAACAAGCCAGGTTTTATAATTTGCTTTTGAGATTTGCAGTCCTATTTCTCCTAAAGCCGCTTTCCACAGTTCTTGTAAGTCCATGATGTGGTAAAAAATTAATTTTTTGTTAAGTAATTAAAATTCTTTTTTGAGTATACCATTAAGTTAGAAACATCCAATAATATTTTTATACTGAAAAATGTTAACAACTTGTGTATTTTCTGTGGAAAAGAATAAATCATTTAAAACGTTTGACGCAATACAAGTTTTTATGTTATAAGATTATAGATGAGCATTACTTACAAACCAAAAAAGAAACGGCGACAAAAAAAACACGGATTTTTAAAGAGGATGAAAAGTTCTGGCGGAAGAAAAATCATCGCCAGACGCAGAAAAAAAGGACGCCTTAATTTAACTGTTCATGCTTCCAAAAGTTAACCGTTTAAAATCCGATAAAGATTTTAAAAATGTCTTTAGAAAAGGCAAAACTTTAGAAAATCAATTTTTTCGGGTTAAATTTTTAAAAAATCAGAAAAATTTCAGCCGTTTTGGTTTTATAGTTGGTGTCAAACTTTTAAAAAGAGCGGCTCAAAGAAATATTTTAAAAAGGCGCCTAAGGGCGCTTTGCCGATCCATGCTAAAAGATTTGAAATCCAACTTTGACATAGTGATATGGCCTAAAACAAATTCTGCTTATCTTAGTTACAAAGACCTTGCTAATTATTTATATGATTTATTATCTTTTTAACGAAATATTTTATAAGCCATTATTTAACGGTTTAATTTTTTTATATAATATTATCCCCAATCATGATATGGGGGTATCTATTATCATTTTAACAATCATTATTCGTTTAGTGCTTTGGCCTTTAACAAATAAAGGCATTAAAAGTCAGAAGGCCTTGGCCGCCCTGCAGCCAAAAGTTGAGGAAGTGAAAAAAAAATTTAAGGGTAATAAAGAAGCCCAAGCCAAGGCACTGATGACGCTTTATTCTGAAAACAAAATTAATCCCTTAGCCGGTATCCTGCCCCTTCTTATTCAAATTCCCATAATCTTCGCTTTGTGGCGGGTTTTTTTAAACAGTATAAATTCCGATTTCAGTTTAATATATCCATTTATAGAGGCGCCAACTGAAATTCAGACCGTTTTTTTAGGTTTATTTGATTTAACTAAGCGAAATGTGCTATTGGCTGTTATAGCTGGAATTCTACAATATTTTCAGACAAAAATGATTATGCCTTCCTTCGCCCCGCAAGGCGGAGCTTCTGAGGGCAAGCCCTCTGATACCGTTAATTTTAGCCAGGTAATGTCAAAACAAATGCTTTATTTTGGACCGGTTATAAGTATAATTATTTTTTGGACTTTACCGGCCGCTTTGCCCCTATATTGGATTATTGTTACTTTAATGACCATACTTCAGCAGTATTTGAATAAAAAACATGAATAATAAAATGTCTCCCTACGGGAGATCTCCCGTAGGGAGAGAAAAAGTTAATGAAATTAAAAATATTATCAATGAGTTTTGGAAACGCGCCGGCATTACCGATTTTGAAATTAAAACCATAGAAATAGTTGCTGACAGCTCTTTAAATATTGGCGTCTCCATTGGCGATGCCAGTTTGCTTATTGGCGAAGGAGGGTGCAATATTAAAGCGTTTGAAGTTGCTTTAAGTTTGATAATTAGAAAGCAGTTGGAAAATATTTCTGTCATTCATCTCGATATTAATAATTATCGCGAATTTAAAAACGAAACCTTAAGAGAGTTAGCTAAAAAAGCCGCTCGGCGTGCAAGATTTTACAAGCAGCCAGTAACTTTAGAAGCCATGTCGTCTTATGACAGAAGAATTATTCATACCGAACTTGCCGCTCACCCCGATATTGAAACTAAAAGCAACGGCGAAGGCATCAACCGCCGGGTGGTGGTGAAATATATTAGTTAAGAAATAATAAACCCACCCTCATCCCTCCCTTATCAGGGAGGGACTCTAATTCCTACCCTGACAAGGGGAGGTTAGGAGGGGTTTATTTGAGAGTTAATTTATAAAGAAATTGGTTTTCTTTTAGTATAAAGAAAATACGACTTTCATCGTTGCTTACGGCAAGATTTGAAATACTGCCGATATTTTCAAAAATTAGCGTCTTTTCGCCAGTTTCGGTGTTTATTTTCCATATATCGTCGTTAGTTAAAAAGGCATTTTTATAGTAATCATCCGGCAAAACGGCAAAATCGGGCCATGATTTAGGAATGGCGCAATAGATATTTATCAGGTCTTTACTACTCCAGGTGCATTTATCAATCAAAGTTGAAACGTTGCTTATGATTTTTTGATCGCCTTTTTTATCATAAACGGCCAATACCGGATTTTTGCCACTTGAATCGGTATAAGAATAAATAAAACTGTTGCCATCGGGCCTGCCTGCCGGCAAGGCAGGCGCGAATAATATTTCAAGCCCGAAACTGCTAATTATTTTTCTAATTCCCAAATTTCTCGCGTCTAAAAACCACAAACCTCCGGCTACTAAACCGCTGGGTTTGGAAACAAGTGCGATAGTATTTATAGTGGGCCACTTCAAAATAATGTCTTGGAGTTTCAAGTCGCTTATTAAGGTTCTTTGATTTTTTCCGCTTGAGTCGCCGGTGAATAAACCGTTATTTTTCTGATAAACAATTTTTTTGCCGTCAGGTGAAAAAACTTTGGGCCAAATTATTTCGGCTATATTTTCAACCGGCGCTTGATTTGTCAAACTTGGCTTTTCTTCTGCTTCGTTTAGCTGCCAAAACTGACCCTTGAAATCGTAGAACAAAATTATTTCATTATCTTTACTCAGCGATAAAACTGGTCCCTCACTTATTAATTTAAGGTTTGTTTCGTTTTGGTTTTGGCCCGGTACCGTGAAATTAACGCCAGTTGTTGGAGTAACTGCTTCTTGAGGTTTTAGAGTAAAATACCAAATCAGCCCTCCAATGATTATAAGACCCGAAAGTACTGTTAAAATTATATAAAAAGTTTTTTTTGACATATTCTAATACGGAATAATTTTATTGCAGCATATTTGAAGTATTTTTCCATTGGCCGTTAATGCAAATGGCAAAATTAGGAGCTGATCCTGTAACGTCTCCTTCTTGGCATGGCGCTCCCTCTACTGCCTGTTGGTTTCCTGTCAAACCTTGGCCCTGAAATTGAGTCGGAGTAAGATTGGGGTTTCTTAAATTGACCAAATCGGGGTTGATGGTTCGCAGTAGTAGATAAGAAATTAACAAAATGCCAACGCCAAAAAGAGCTTGAAAGATCATATCTTTGGCGTCCTCAACTCTAGCGGCGTTACCAGCGGCCAAAATATACGTTATGCCGCCGATTATCATTTGGGTCAAAGCTAAAATAGTGATTAAACCCAAGCCAAAAATGAAAAGATAATTGATATATTCTGGAAGTCCCGCGCCGGGAGCCGGCTGACCGGCTATTGGAGGTAATGCTGTTTCAAGCTTGACTTGGGCCTGCGCCACATTAGTATATGGTATATAGTATATGGTATATAGGAAAATCACTGATAAAATCAGTAATAATAATTTATTAATATTCAAAAAATTTTTCATAAATCTCAAAATACTAAATACTAAATACTAAATATTATTTTTATCTGATTTCTAAATTAGTTAATGATTCTGCAATTTCCAGTTTGTTATTGGGATTTTGAGCCACAACCTTGATCTGAACAGAAAATTGCCCGGAGGAATCATTTGCTAAGTTTAATGTTGCAAGCCATGGTTTTTCAGTTTTATCGTTCACTTCGATGTTACCGATAAACCATTGCCACTTTAAATCTTTTATCAGAGCAGAAAAAAAGTAGGTTTGAGCAGTAAAATTTAAATCTGTAGGCATTACTGTTAAATTTTTTAACGCAATACCAAAAGGAAAAGTGGTTTTAGGATCAGAGAAGTACACCAAAACCTGGGGCTTCGCAACCGGAATTAGCGCATCTTTGCTTAAAGAAACAGCGCCGTCACCGGTTTTTATTTCAAGCCGTACAAAATGGGAATTCCCGGGAAAGTTACTGATTCTGAAAGCGTATGAAGATTTGTTTAAACCCGATTTTAGAGAATCCATTTTACCGTCTATCTTCCAATTGTATGTTAAATTGTTTGAGTTAATCAGGTTTTTAGTTCCTGGCTGATAAATGAA
>CAZBVM010000005.1:17359-31311 GCA_964495505.1 uncultured Candidatus Saccharibacteria bacterium
GCAGGGCTGAAATTGCGACAAGGGAATTTTGGGTCGGCATTAATTTGGCGCGATAAAAAACTGGCGCCTGCGAATTAGAGACCCAAGTTAAATCAACGTCGCTAACTGTAAGATTGATAGTATCGGAAAGAATATCTGCATTTGGAGTTGTCACGCTGACATTGACTCTATAAATTGTTCCGACGCTGCCAGTTCTGAAAGTAAAAGTGTTTTTATTCAAACCCGAGGCGCTGGTTTGCCGCGCGCCATTTAAAAACCAGACGTAATTTGAATCGCCGGCGCCGGTTACTCCCGAAAGATTGGCAGTAACAATGACTGTTGAATTGGGAGTTGGAGTTACGGGATCGGAATTTAAAGTGATGGTCGGTTTAATGCTTCCGATTGTTGGCAGTTCAAACTGAGCCAGCGCGGCGTTGGTATATGGTATATGGTATATAGTATATAGAAGAATTCCCGATAAAATTAGCGGTAACAATCTCTTAACATTTAAAATTTTTTTCATAATTCCAAATACTAAATACTATTTAATTTTTGATGCCGCTTTGGCGGCTTTTTCAATCATTTCGCCGGCCAGAGGAATTTTTTCGGCTTTAACTAAGAAATAAAGAATTAAGACCGCTATTATCCAGCCGATCCAGTTCACGACGGGGATTAAGTTGGCCAGTCCTCCCCCAAAAGCAAGCCACCAATAAGCGCCCATTCCTTTATATTGAAGATAAAACCAGAAAATCCCCGTTGCTATTAAATTTAGTGCTGGATCGGCGATTACGTAAATTACTTGTCCGACAACGGGAATTAAGCCGACAATTGTTAAAAGAACAAAAAGAAGATCAATATAAGCGGCTCCCAAAAACAACAAGAGCCATTCGCCGGAATCAACTTGAGACGCTCCGCTTTTTTTTGCGGCTTGTGATTTTTCGGTTAACTTTTCTTTTGTTTTATCTAATTTTTGTTGTAATTTTTCCGCTATCGGCATACGTATTTATTATATAATTTCTAATTTCTAATTTCTAATTTCTAATTTCTATAACCCCTCCTAACCTCCCCTTATCAGGGGAGGAATTTAGCTTCCTCCCTGACAGCCCCCTCCCTGATAAGGGAGGGAAGGGTGGGTTTTCTATTAAAACCCCCTTCATTTCCCCCTTATCAGGGGGAAGTTTCATGGGGCTAACGCCTCGGCCCGCTCCAATTCTTTTTTCGCCTGTTCAATCGCAAGGAGCTGAGCCGGGTCGGAGGTGATAATTTGGTCTTCCGTGTAGGAAGCGATGACTTTAATCGCCACGTGCTTTTGACCGGCGAAAAACAAGCCCTCGCCCACTTCCGATTCCAAAAGAAGGAATTTTTCTTCATCCGTTAAGTTAAAGGTCTTTTGCAAAATATCAATGTTGGTTGGCGACTGTTTGAAAAGAAATTGGAGGCTGGAGTTGGTTAAAATCGGTTTGCCGTAAGGACTGCCCAAAAAGTCGCTGACGTCCTGGGTAATGGTGGTAACTCCCAAAAAATATTTTCTGGCCCGTTTGGCAATGCCAAACATAAACGAAGCGCCGTCGTCATACTTCATCAGCCACCAGGCCTCGTCAACCATCAGTATTCTCTTTTTAAGTTCGCTTCTGACCATGTTCCAAATAAAGTGGAGGATCACGTACATAGCTATCGGCCGCAGTTCTTCTTCCATGTCTCTGATTGAAAAAACCACCAATTTGTTTTTTATTTCAAGATTGGTCGGATTATTCAGAAAGCCCGAGTAAGAACCGGTAACGTATTTCTCAAGTCGTCTTGAAAGCGATTCGGCGCCGGTCATATTGTCTAAAACGGTCTTCAAATCCGACATCGTTGGCATTACACTTTTACTGAAATCGGAAGTCTCCGTAATATCGCGGCTGGCATATGTTTGGGTAACCGCCGAGTCAATAATAGCATCCTCTTCCGGCGTTAAGCCGCCAAGCATAATGCGCAGAAGCCCGACCAGGTTAATGATATTAGAGCGCAAAATATTGGCCGGACTTTCTTCTTCCTTGGGTAAAGGCAAATCAAAAGGATTCAGATGGTTTTCCGAGGTAAGAGAAATTTTTAGGAACGCGCCGCCGATGGTCTCGACCAAATACTGGTATTCATTTTCCGGGTCAATAACAATTACTTCAGAGCCAAGCATCATTGAGCGCAGAATTTCAAGTTTAGCGGCATAGGACTTGCCGCCGCCGGATTTTCCGAAAATCACCGTATTGGCGTTTTCTAAAGAAAATCGATCAAAAAGAATCAAGGAATTATTATGCCGGTTGATTCCGTAAAGGATACCGTTATCGGAGGTTAAATCCGAAGAAACAAATGGAAAAGTGGCGGCAATGGGTCCGGAGTTCATTGTGGTGTTAATTTGAAGCTGGTCTGTAACAATCGGCAAAGTGGAGTTAAAACTCTCGGCCTGCTGGTAAATTGCCGGTTTGCTGTAAGCCAGCTTAGCGTCTAAAATGGAACGGAGCGACGTTTCAGTTTTATTTAACTCTTCTAAAGAATCGGCGTAAACGGTGATGTAAAGCCCAAATTTAAATAATTTTTCCCTGGCCTGCTGAAGCTTGTCTCTTAAGTCCTCAAGGTCGCGATGAGCGGTCTCAAGCATCGGGTCCCGCACCAGTCCCCTGTCTTCGCGCATGGTAATTTCCGATTCAACTTGAGCCACTTTTTTTCTCAAATTCTTTAAAGCCATTCCTGTGTCTATCGGACTGATAAAAAAACTGATATCCATTGTTTTATCAAGATTGATCATAGTCGAAAACCAATTGGCGTTAAGAAATCGCGGATAGTTGAAAATAAAAAAGCTTCGGGTGAATTTTTTCCCAATACGAAGGTAGCCCGAGTTAATTTCCAAGGCACTCGGCGCTAAAATGTCATGAAGTTGTTGCAATGGCGATATCATGTTTTGTTAATTCTTCGGGGTTGTAAAGGTTATAAAATAATTCTACTAATTCGTCGGTTTGAAGATGACTGGCCTTGATGCCTACGTGGGCCAGGGTCAAAATGGTATGTTCAACCCGTTGAAGCAATTGGCTTTTATATTCTCTGAATTTTTCTTCGGACAAAGTTTCTTTTTTTTGGGTTTTAGGCAATAGAGAAGTTATTTTTTCTATCGGTCCCTCGGTTTTTGACTCTATTGGGTCAAAAGGAACGCCGACATAAAATCTTTTTGTCATAATGTCGGTCAGAGTGACAAAATTTCGTATAAAATTTATATACTCAGCGGTTTGGATTTTTAAAAGTTCGTTTTCCTGAGTTTTCAGTTTTTCTTCCAGGGTTTTTAGATAAGGTCCGATATCCAGTTTTCGCGAATGGATGATTATTTGAACCGGCCAGTCAAAAGAATTGATAAAATCGGCGTAAGCGCTGATAACGGCGTTTTGGCTGTCAATTGATTCCAGTTCAAGATTTCTTGAGCTGGACATTAAAACCGCGCGCAAACCGCCGTTTTTTAATATGACAATACCTTCGCGGATTTCATCAATAGCCACGAATTCTTGCGTTGCCGGTCCTTTAGTTATTTTTGTTTGATTGGGCATACTTTAATTTTCTGTGTTTTCCATTAAACCCCCTTTCATTCCCCCTTATCAGGGGGAAGATTCTCCTCCCTGATAAGGGAGGGATAGGGTGGGTTGATTAAATATTTCCTCTTCCATTACCAAGATCTAAATTTAACGCCAATTCTTTTAATTTTGAACGGGTTATTTTTTCGATTTCCGGAGTTTCAACTGGCGTAGGCTTTGATTCGGGCATGGCCTCTTTTCTAAATTTTTCTGGCACTTCTCCGAAAATATACAATTTCGGTTTCATAAAATAAAATACGGCAGCGATAAAAAAGTAAACAAACGGCCGATCGTTTATTTTTAAAAAAGCAAAAGCCATGGCCGCGGCGGTAATAGGCAGGGCGACAATTATCCAAATGTAAAATTTAAATAAAAACCAAAACACAAAAAGAACGGCGGCGGCGAAAGCCAGATATATAAATTGCTTAAGCGTGAGCGGCCCGATTATTCTGTCTTCTATGTCTATAAATTGTGGGACTTGATACTGCATTAAAATTCTCCTTTGTCTTTTCTTAAATCTAAAACGTCATGAGGCATATCGGTTGGCGGAAGACCCGGCGGCCTGATTATATATTGTGGCTGCGATAAATCGGCCATTGGTTTTTCGGCCGGGAGAACCGGCGGCGGTGGCATGATTTTGCCCGCCGAAATTTCTGGCGAAATTCTTGCGGGCAAGTGTGGCTCAGCTTCTATCAGAGGCAGCGGCTCTACAGGTTTAGTGAAAGTTTGGGGCTTTGGTGGTTCGACTTTGCTTACCAAGGGCGGTATTGGGGCGGCAGCGATAGGCAATCCGGGTGGCAGCTCTCCTTCGCGGTCTATTGGCGGACGTTGTCCGCCGTAGCCCGCTTCGGCGGGCGAAGGCGGAGTTTTTCTTAAATCAACTATTTCAGGTGCTCCACTTGTCGGTTCGCGATATCTGTCCGAAAGAGCAGGCGCTGTTGGCGCAACAAACGCCACGGGCATTCGGGGTTTTACTGGTGCCGTAACCGGAGATAAAAGATCGGAATATAATTCTTGCGCCAGATTCATTGCAGCTTGAGCATCGGAGGTAACTTTTGAATTAATTTCCTGCGCCAAAGAAGTTACGGGCGTAATGCCTAAAATAACATCGCCTACGATTTTAGAAAGCAAAGAAGTTTTTTCGTCGTCTAAATTATATTTTTCTCCCAAATGCAGTAAAAATGCGCCGGTATCTTCAGATTGCATTAGATTCTGCAGTTCTTTCGGAAGTTTCTCAAATATTTTTAATTTTTCTTCTTTTGTAAATTCAGACATAAACTTAAATTAAATATTATGCTCCCATGCCGGTGTTGTGGTGATTTCTCTTGCATAAGACATTTTTCTTAAGTTTTCTGGAAGCGTTGCTCTTAACTGTTCTCTTCTCTGTTTATTAGTTTCCATTAATACTAACCTTATGCTTTGTCTATCGCTCAAGTTTAGGCCTCTGTAATCAGCAATAACTGCTATCTTTGCAGCTCTTCTTTGGGCATCGGTGCCATTTTTGCCTATATCTTTCAGTTGAACCGGATTTAGTTCTCTTACCACGTCAGCAATCAACTGATCAGCGTAAATATCCGATGCCTTTTCCACACTCCTAACAATTTCTTGAACAGTTTTGCCTATAACCGGAGCGAGATTGGGGAAGAGTTTAATAAAGTCCATTTCGTTTCGGTATTTTCTGGCCCTCTGAACCAATTCTGTTCTGGCGGCCGCATTGTAACCGTTGACGTCTGTCAAATCACGCTTCATTTTATCAGAAATCAGCTTAAGAATGTCTTCTTCTTTACCGTATCTTATGGCTTGATCAAGCATTCTCAAAAGTTCTGGCGCCTGGGGTTTAAATCGGCCCTTACTAATAAGCAGCTGTTGAATTGCCAGTTTGTCTCTTGATTCCATAATTTTTGATTGAGCCATTTGCTCCAGTACCACCGGGTCAACATCTTTATATTGGCTATAAGCACTTTCGTAATCCTTTTTGGCGGCTGCTTGAAGATCAAGATATGCTCCTCTGGCACCCGGCACAGCTACTGCGGCGCGGCCCAAGCCGGCACCAACCCTTCTTATAAGGCCCCTAACGCCCGTTGGCGGTGGAGCGCCTGCGGGCAGTGGCTGAGTCCATCCCACTCCTCTCTTTCTAAGTTCTCTTGCGACAAGTCCTTTAGCGCTATTGCCCCAGCCGGTAAGCATCTTCTGGCTGGCGGCGGCGCCCTCCACTCCGAATTTTTGGGCATAGATAAGTGAAAAGAACATCATCGCGATGACTAAAATCCACTGGAAAATCGCTGCTGGCATACCGACAGTGGTAAGGCCAGGCGCCGGCGTTCCCCAAGCGTTTGGCAATGCTCCCCAAAATTTGGGACTAAGCTTGCCAGTGGCGTCAAAAATTGATAGCGAGAGATAAATAAAAAAAACAAAAATCGGGGCGAAAAAAGACCATTGAATAAACTTGTTCCACCATTGAGAAAAATAACTTGAAGTAGCTGGCAGAATCAAAAGCGTCCAAATAATGGGCGCGAAAATCAGAAGCCCCCAAATGTAAATAACTCTCACGATTAGAAATATCATCGCTGCGCCGAAAACAAATACGGTTATCACAAGGCCGATAAGAGTTAAAATAACGCCTACCACGGCGGCGACACCGGCAGGAGCAAATTGTCCGATGCCCCCCAAAACGCTTGCCGGCGGCGCCGGGTTATAAAAATTTAAAATCTGCATGGCGGCAGCTAATTTGGTGGTGATGGTGCCTATTCCTCCGCCCGTGATTTGATTTAGGAAAAACGCGGTGAGAAGTTGGGTAAAATCAATGATAAAACCGGCGATAACCAAGCTGAAATTTATGAGAAGCGCCGCGACGAGCACTCTCCACCAGAGTTGCCCAATGGCCCATGATTTGATTCTTAAAACTGTGGCAAAAGATATTATCAGAAGAATCAAAATAAAAAACATATTGGCTAAATCGCGGGTTATGCCCCAGCCAAGAGTGACGATCGGGGCGTTGGTGAAAGAAAAGTTGGTAGGAGAAAGAACATAGTCAATAATTATAGCTTCTAAACTAAGAGCTAATCCGAAAACTCCGCCAAGAATCATGCTTATTAGACTTGAAGCAAAGAGAATAGGTTTTGCTGTAAACCATGTAATTATTTGGCCAACAAAACTGGTTTCTGAAGCGGGGGTTGATTGCTGCGCTGCCACCGTTAAAGGTAAAAACAGAAAGTTTAAAGCAATTACCGCGATGAGGATTAAGCCAAAGTACTTATTTTTTGTTAGAAACTTTTTCATGGTTATTGCTGTTGTTGCACCAAGCAATAATCTAATTGTTGTTGGTAAGATAGCAGGTCTGTTTGTTTCTGACTGGTTTCATCTTGGGCGGCTAAAGCCAAACTTTGAGTGGCGGCTGGATTAACTGTTCCCGCCACTTGAGCATAAAGTGAAGGAATTTGAGTTAGATCGGTTACAGCGTTTATTTGTTGCTGTTTAAGTTGGAGGGCGATTATATCCGATTGGATGCCGGCTATTTGACCAGTAATAACGTCGATATCGCTCTGAACTTTAGCTGTTTCAGGGCTGGGAGAACCTTGACAAGTTTCAAGTTGATATAAAACGGTAAGCGATTGGTTTAGAATTGTCAGTGTTATCTGTTTGGCGCCTAAAAGCTGATTTTGGAATCCGAGGTCCAGATCAATAAGTTTTATAAGATAACTTTTTTGAAATTCTAATATATTTTGACCGCTTTGAACCGCGTTTACGCACTGAGTATAAGCTGGCGTGCCAAGAAACGGAGCGCATTGAGCTTGAGCGCTGCCACCGCCTCCGCCTCCTCCTCCACCTCCTCCGCCTCCGCTACTGCTCGAAAGCGCCATATTCAAAAGTCCAATACCTTCAGCAAACATTCTGTTTAACACTGCGTTGGTGATAGCCGCCACATAAGCCGCGAAATCGTTGGCGTTAACTATGTAGTCAATATCTGAACCAACGGCTTTAGCCGCTAAATCGCCAACAACTGCTCCGGGAGTAACGACTTGATATTCATCGCAAACAGTTTGATAAACCGGACTTCCATTGGGGTCAATTCCAATTATTTCTTGATGCTGTCTGATGCATTTTTTTACACTTAGAAAACCTCGGCCGGCCTGAGCTTCAGCTTCGGCGGCTTTTTGGGCGGCCGACTTTTCAATTTCATATTGATCCCAAGCCATTAAGTAAGCACCGTAGATGTTATTTTGGGGTTTTAAAACCATTTCGTTCCAAGCCGCCCAGCCGCCATTGTTAAAATTCTTTAAAAAGTTATCAATATTAACCCCGATTTGGCTTAAAGTGCAGGCGCTGCGGCTGGAAAATTGAGGAATTGGGATGAAGGCGGCTCTCAGCGTTAAGTTATACGGCGAACAAAACAGGCCTAGTCCCAGTTGTTTAAGGAAGTTACCACCGGCCGTGTCAACGGCATCTCTGAAAAAACCGGGCCAGTCGGTAATGAACTTCGGCGTTCCGCCTCCCTGAATCCAAGCCACGATTTGATCAACAATCATATTGAGCAATTGCCGCTTTAAGGTCTCGGCCGCTATTTTAAACGCCCACTCAAAAAGCTGTTCAACATTAACAGCTTGTTGGAATATGGAAGTAAGTTGCTGATATACAGTTTGTTGCATGGTTAGCGTTGGGTTAGTTTCAAATACTCGTAAAACAGGATTAACAACCGTAACGGGTGTTTGGGCGTTGGTATTTTTAGGAATAATTGAAAACGCAATCAAAACAATAATTGTGGTAAGTAAAATTTGTTTCACCAAGTGTTTCATCGCGCGGTATTAAAATTTTTAATGAATAAGTCAAACTTTTTCTGAAGATCTTGCCAGTTTTGCAGTACCACCTCAAATTGCCTAGTAGCTGCCAGCGCTCCCAAAGGATCGTCTTCAATATTGGTTAAAGCCCTTAAAACATTGGCGGTTATTCGCAATAGTTGAATTTCTTCTGATATCAAACCTTTTATGTTGCTTGGCGCCGGTTTTTCTTCAATTTGATTAGCCGCGATTTCATGAGCGCTTATTATCGGCAGAAGTTTTTCAAGGCCCTGGCCGTTGTTTTTGTTTATTTCTTCTAAAATTGATAAAAGCGGCTCTCCCTTTAAATTATTTTTTAATATTTTTTGGGTCTCGGTTAAATATAGTTCAACTGCTTTTTTACTGTTGTCGGGCGATATTTTAATTTCTGGAGGTTTAATATTTAAAATATTTTCATTGGCTTTCATTAACCCATTTTTGATAAATTCTTCCGCAATTTTATTTGGATCCGGCATATTAAGCCCCGGCTCGGCGGGCGACTTATCGTCTTTAGGCTGGTTATTTTTATCAATAATCGCCTTGGCTAAAAGCCCGGCGAAATTCTCAGTTAAATTTTCCGGAACCGTTATTTTAGGAATTATAGTATCTGAAAAATCGCCGATTTTATTATTGGCTTGGTTAGCTGTTTTATGGATATCAGCGGAAGCGGAATAAGAAGCGTTATTTTTTATGTAAAGAGTTTTTGAGGTCGGGGCAAACAGAAAAACCCCGAAAGCCACTCCGGCCGATATTACAAATGCAACTATTAAATATTTTTTAGTCATTCCTCGCTAAAATTATACCACAAAACCCGCTTACTGAAGTTTTAATTGTGGATAAGTTGAGAGGCGAGATTTTGCCACTGTTCTAAGGTTAAGTTTTCCGCTCTTGCCGTCTCTGAAATATCTAAATTTCTAAATATTAAAATAACCTTTTCCTTTGGAGTATTGAGTTTTTTTGAAAGATTGCCGATTAATTGTTTTCTTGGGCTTGAGAATCCGGCTTTCACAATATTAAAAAAGTGTTGTTTTTCCGGCGATCGCTGGGAAACTGTCATTTTCTTGGGGATAACTTTTATTATCGCCGCGTCAACTTTCGGCTTGGGCCAAAACGATTCTTTTTTAACATAATCAATAATTTTAACGTTGGCGTAAAACCGGACGCTCACGCCAAGAAGATTCATCTGAGGAGGTTTGGCGACGATGCGCTGTGCTACTTCTTTTTGAATCATTAAAACCATCGTTTTGGGCGGTTTTTTTGACTCCAGCCACCGGCGAATAAGAAAAGTCGCCGCGTTATACGGCAAATTCGCCACAATCTTATACCCATTTTTTTCCCAATTTATCCCCACATTATCCCCAAAACTATTGATGTCCGACATCAATAGTTGGCGGGCGTCGGCTTGAATAATTTCGACGTTTTTGTAATCGTCCAGCGTTTCCTTAAGAATTTTATTCATTAAAGGATCTTTTTCTATGGCAATAACGTTAGCGCCGCCTGCCTGCCGGCAGGCAGGGTTTTTCGCGAGTTCTTGGGTTAGCGTTCCCAGTCCCGGCCCGATTTCAACAATAGTGTCATTTTCTTTAACTTCCGCCGCCGCAATCATTGATGCGAGAGCTTTTTTTGATAAAATAAAATGCTGTCCAAGGTATTTTGCCGGCTTGGCATTATACTTTTTTAACAATTCTTTTATTACAGATTTATTTGTTAAATCCATAATTTATTTATTCGTAAAAACAATCGATTGCATGTTTTCAACCGATCGGTTCTAAATATGTAATTGACAATCTTGTCAGCAATTTTTGACAAAATTTGTTTTAATCTAAAAATTGTGCTACAATAATAACATGCTTGATTTAGAAAATGAAATTAAAAAATTGGGGCTTTCTGACAAGGAAGCCAAAATTTATTTGACGGCTTTGGAATTGGGGTCGGCGCCGGCTTCGGAAATTGCTACCCACAGCGGAATTAATCGCGCCACGACCTATGTCATCCTGGAGGAACTAAAGAAAAAGGGTCTTGCAAGCACATTTCTAAAAGGTAAAAAGACAATCTTCGCTGCCGAACCGCCGGAACGGCTTTCAAATTTATTTGAAATTGAAGAAAAAAGGATTAAAGAAAGTTTTTTTGGCTTAAAAAAGATTTTGCCGGATTTGAGTAAATTATATGAATCCCGAGGCGAGCGGCCAAAAGTAAGATTTTTTGAGGGAATTGAGGGGATTAATTCTCTTCGTGAAGACATTTTAAAAACAAAAGCTAAATTTTTATATCAAATTTTGCCGCTTGATGCCGTTGAAAAGTACGCTCTAGAAAGAAAACTTCAAGACCCTGCCTTCGCTAAAGCTTCGGCGGGCAAGGAAAAAATTAAAAAACTTTACAATATTCCTTCGAAATCTATTTATTATAATAAAAACGGCAAAGTTTTTCCGGGGAAATCGGGCAAAGCGGAGTATAAATTTTTGGCTGATAAGTTTGAAACTGAAATCATTATATATGGAAAAAAAATCGCTTTTATCAATATCAAGAAAAAGCCGATCGGCGTAATCATTGATGATTCTGCAATTTCTTTAACTGTGAAAATATTTTTTGAGGCCCTGTGGAAATTTCTTAAATAGTTACAGGCCAACAAACGAAATATGATTTTTAAAATTCTAGGTGGGGGCGAGCCGCCCCGCAGCTGCGGGGTGGGGCTAAGGAATTTAAAAAATCATATTTCGTTTGTTTTTAACAGAAAATAAAAAAAGAAGGCGAAAAGAGCTATTTTTGAGGGTCTCTAGTGGCCTTCTCTGCAGCGCGCCACGAGGCGCAAGAAATATTTTGGTTTTCGTCCAAAGAACATCTCTCACTCCCCATCCCCTTTTGTATTGGAAGGAGAATTCGATTGTTTTAATTATACACCCGAATCAAAAATCTGTCAAATTTGCAGGTTTAGAACCGATCGGTTTAAAACATGCAATGTTGGTTTTAAAAAATAAATAGTCAGTAAAAAATAACAAAATAACATATCCAAAATATGGCTCAAGTAAGCCGTACTTTTGTTTTTATTGTAAAAACTTGTTGATAGTACTTGACAAGATTTTAACTATGGTGTATAATGTAGCTACAAAGTCAAATAGCACCTTTCATATCAATCCTACCGGAAGTCGTGTGAATGAGGCGGGAACAAGTGGATGTGGGGTAATAAATCGCATATTGCAATTGTACCCTCTCCGTTCCAAGCATTTACATTAGTTACATTTATCCTCGTTCGCACAACCTCCGGTAGGAGGCATATCCGCACGTTTCACGGCGAGGGGGGGCTGCGTACGGGCCCTGACTGAGAAATCGTCAGCGTCACATAAACGCCCCCACCCCTCGCCTCTCCACTAAAGCCCATGTAAATTTTTTTTAAAAGAAAGCCCGCCTTCGCCCTGCTTTGCAGGACTTCGGCGAGGCGAAGCCAGCCATGGGCTTTAGCGGGGAGAAAGCTCTCCGAGAAAGGAACGCGTGATGACGAAATACTTCGTCGTCAACGGCATGGTGTATCGGCGCAGAGCCGACGCCATCGCCGCGCGGCAGAAATAACGCCGCCCTGACACTGGCCAGGAATAGCAGTGTTGCGGCAAAGTCCAGTCGCGTAAAAGCATGGGCAAACGGCTTTTGTCCCCGTTCGCGCCGAAAAGCGAATGGAGAGCCCGCGGGGAGCAGAACCCGGGGCGAGAGAAATCTTCTCGCCCGCTGTTCCGGGAAACGATTGAAAAATATGGTTTCCCAGAAGAGCGAAATGGTTCGCTTAATGTTCTTAACCACCACAAGGAGAAAGTTATGGAATGCTACGACTGCGGCTGTGAACCCTGCAGCTGTCTCTGTCCTGACTGCGGTCAGTTGTACCGTGAGTGCGGCGACTGTGGCCAGGAGTACTGCGGCTGTCCCGACTTCGGGTGCGACTGTCAGTAGCTAGTGTGCCGAAGCGAATCATCGCTTCGGCTCCCACCAAAGTTTTTAAAATATTTTGAAAATTTTGGCGGGGATAAAATCCCGAAGCTTAAAATTATACAAACGCTTTGGCCCCGAATAAACCAAAATCCGCCTTTAGGCGGATTTTGGTTTTTATTAAAACTTAACCCAGTTCAATCTCTGGCAGATTAAAATCATCGGTCAGTAAGCGAAAGTTTACTAATTTTTCGGGTAGCTCCATTACAAACCGAGATGGCAAAACGTCGTTTCTTTCGCCCCATAAGCCACGAGATTTCGCAAATGAAAGCCAGAGATATTTTTTTGCCCGTGTCAGGCCGACATAGCAAAGCCGGCGCTCTTCTTCCAGTTCGGAAAGCGAATAAATTGACCGGCTGTGCGGCATCAAGTTTTCTTCGCAACCGGCGATAAAAACCGCGTCAAATTCCAAACCCTTGGCTGAATGAAGCGTCATTAAATTAAGTTTTTTCGACGCATCATTATCTCTATTTTCCTGCATTAACACCGTTTCGGCTAAAAATTCGGAAAGCGCCGTAACGGGTTCCAGTTTATCATATTTAGAAGCTAAGCCGATGAGCTCTCGAACGTTTTTAATCCGCGCGTCAGATTCTGATTCGCCTTCCACGTTCAGCCCCGAAAATTTTTGATTAAGATAATCGTAGTAATTGGTTTTTTTAATAATGTTTTTAATTAACTGCGCCGGCGGTGTCCCTTCGAGACATTTTTTTAATTCCGGCAAATTAACCTTAAAACCGGCGAATCTTTTTTTGCCCATAATATCAATAATCCTTTTCTCACTTATTTCATCACCATGGTTTTGAATCAGTCGCAAATAAGCCAAAATATCTTTTATTTCTTTTCGCTGATAAAACTTCACGGCGCCGATAACCCGATATGGCAGGTTAGCGTAAAGGCAGGCCTCTTCCAAGACCCGCGACTGGGCGTTGGTGCGGTACATTACGACCATTTTGTCTAAACCGATATTTAAGTTTTTATTCAAGTCGGTAATTTTTGAAATTATAAAATCCGCTTCATCTCTTTCATCGCTCGCTTCAATAATTTCAATCTGGCTCCCGGCAGGATTTTGAGTCCAGAGTTTTTTCTCTTTGCGCTCGGTATTTTTTGAAATAATCTCGTGAGCCGCGGCCAAAATATTGCTCGTTGAGCGGTAATTTTCTTCAAGTTTTATGACTTTGGCATTAGGATAATCTCTTTCAAAATTTAAAATATTCCTGAAATCAGCGTGCCGCCAGCCGTAAATCGCTTGATCGGGATCGCCAATCGCGAAAAGATTTTTATGACTTTTAGCCAGTAAGTTTATCAGAGTGTACTGGGCGTGATTGGTGTCCTGATATTCATCAACCAATATATATTGATACCGGTTTTGATATTTTTTTAAAATTTCCGGAAATTTTAGAAGAATCTTTACCGGCAAAGTTATTAAGTCATCAAAATCAACGGCATTGGCAGCTAGCATCCGCCGCTTATAAATTTCGCTAAAACGCAAAACCCGATTCCGATACAGCTCATCGGCCCCGGCTAAAATTTCTTCAGGGTTTATCAATTCGCTTTTGGCTTTTGAAATAATATTAAGAAGCGTTGAGGCCTTAAG
>CAZBVM010000006.1:0-30733 GCA_964495505.1 uncultured Candidatus Saccharibacteria bacterium
CCAGAAGTTCATCTAAAACCCTCCCCGACGCGCCGCAAAAAGGCCGGCCGGTTTCCGCTTCGTTTTTCCCCGGCGCTTCGCCGATAAACATTATTTTCGCGCTGTGGCTGCCCTCGCCGATTACCGGAAAATATTTGTTTTTTACGCGATAATCATAAAGCGGCGAATCTTTAGCGTTCACAACTTCATCTTTTATTTTTTTCATTTGTTCCATTCTATTTTCCATGTGAAGGTATTATAAGTATTTCTTAAAAATTTTACCATTGACACAGTTTATAAATTAATGTTAATCTATAGCCACTTAGTTTTTGTTCTTTTTATTGTAAATAAAGACGAAAAGGAGAAGAAATGACAGTTCTGTGGAATATTATGCCGATTGTGGTGATAAGTGGGCTTTTTCTAATTGGTATATTATTGAGTTGGAAACTCCCGCCATGTTCTGGCCAGCCGGGAACAGGAAAGGTCTGCCTCTATTGCGATTGCCCAAGAATTTCAGAACTTTATCAAAAAGTGGAGGAAAAACATGCCGCTTCTAAATGATGAGCAATTGAGAGATATGCAAAATAAGCCTCCGCGGAAATGTGATGAATGTAAAGAAAATTTATTTAAGAATTATTGCAGACAATGTGATGAGTACTTTGACGAAGGCCACAAATCGGATTGTTCATGGCTCACCGATCCAACGTTTAGAAACAATCATTTTGGTCACAGAACATACTAAAAATTTTTAGTATGTTTTTTATTGACTTTTTTGTTAAATTAGATTAAAATATAAACCAATCAAATAAATTACTTACCCCCCAGTGTTTTAAAACTGGGGCGTTTGGCTATGAAATTTAAACTCATCTTCCCGATTTTTGTTTACAAAAATCGAGGATCCTCGATTCCGATAAATCGGAATCGGGACAAAATTTATGGAATTTAAATTGATTTCTAATTATAAACCCGCTGGTGATCAGCCGAAATCCATAAAAGAAATTATCGAAAGCATAAAAAGCGGAAACCGTTATCAGACGCTTTTAGGCGTAACCGGCAGCGGCAAGACGTTTATTATGGCAAACGTCATAGAAAAAATCGGCAAACCGACTTTGGTTATCGCGCCCAATAAAACATTGGCAGCCCAGCTTTATTCAGAATATAAAAATTTTTTCCCAAAAAACAAGGTTTGTTATTTTGTTTCTTATTATGATTATTATCAGCCGGAGGCCTATATTCCCGTTACTGACACATATATAGATAAAGAGGCGATGATAAATGAAGAAATTGACCGTCTGCGCCATTTTGCCACAAGCGCTTTAATGACGCGGCGCGATGTAATTATTGTTGCTTCGGTTTCCTGCATTTATAATTTGGGTGTTCCCGAGACCTATTTTGGCGCCACTCTCAATTTATATATTGATAAGCCGATAACGCGCGGTGATTTTATACGTCAGCTTATTAAAATGCATTTTGAAAGGACGCGCCTGTCGCTAAATCGTGGGACATTCAGGGTGCGGGGCGATGTTTTTGAAATTATGCCGGCCAGCGAAGAAATCGTTTATCGCGTGGAACTTAAAGAACAAAAAGTCACGGATATCGCGATTGTTAATTATTTTGCCAATAGTGGTAATAAATTTATTCCGCAAAGAGAACTTGTTATTTTTCCGCCAAAACACTTTATTTCAACCGAACCGGAAAGAGAGCGGGCGATCAAAGACATTAGAGCGGAACTGAAAGAAAGATTAACACATCTTACAAAATCAGAACTCTTGATTGAAGCAGAACGACTTGAACGCAGAACTAAATATGACTTGGAAATGATAAAAACTTTGGGTTATTGCCATGGCGTTGAAAATTATTCCCGCCATTTAACGGGAAAATTGCCGGGAGAATCGCCATCAACCCTTTTGGAATATTTTGACGCGCCGAAGGGATTTTTAACCATTATTGATGAATCGCATATTGCCATTCCCCAAATTAGGGGAATGTATGAAGGCGACCAAAGCCGCAAAAGAATTTTAGTTCAGCATGGTTTTCGCTTGCCGTCGGCAATGGATAACCGGCCACTTAATTTCAAAGAGTTTGGGGAGCGCACTGGCCAAATTGTTTTTACATCGGCGACTCCAGGCGATTTTGAGCTTAAAAATTCCAGAAAAGTTGTTGAGGCGGTAATCAGGCCGACGGGTTTGGTTGACCCAGAAGTTGAAGTTCGCCCGGTGTTTAATCGCAAAACGGGAAAGAGCCAGATTGACGACTTAATTAAAGAAATAGAAAAAAGGTTGTCGCTTAAAGAAAGAATTCTGGCGCTTACGCTTACTAAAAAAATGGCCGAAGAACTTAGCGAATTTTTACTGGCGCGGGGCATTAAGGCGAGATATATGCACAGCGACATAAAGACACTGGAACGCGCCGAAATTCTTACCAGTTTCAGAAAAGGGAATTTTGATGTTTTGGTTGGTATCAATCTTTTGCGCGAGGGTTTGGATTTGCCTGAAGTGTCTCTCGTTGCGGTTTTAGACGCTGATAAAGAAGGATTTTTGCGCTCCGACGTTTCTCTTACTCAAACGATGGGTCGGGCGGCGAGAAATATAAACGGAAAGGTGATTCTATACGCAGATGTTTTAACCGGCTCTCTTAAAGAGGCGATAAGGCAGACCAATCGCCACCGCGATCTTCAACTGGCTCATAATAAAATACAAGGCATAATCCCTAAAGGTATAGTTAAAAGTGTTAAAAACATGATTATTGATGTCGGACACCAATAATTTTGCCGCCACGCAGTAGCGGGGCGAGCCTCGCCTTTGGCGGGGGGATAATATGTGGATAACTTTTTAAAAAATATGAAAGACAAAATAATTATAAAGGGCGCCAGGGTCCATAATTTAAAGAATATTGACCTTGAGTTGCCAAAAAATAAATTGATAGTTTTTACTGGTGTTTCCGGCAGTGGCAAGTCGTCGCTCGCCTTTGACACGATTTTTGCCGAAGGCCAAAGGCGTTATGTGGAATCACTTTCTCCTTACGCCCGGCAATTTTTGGGGCAGATGGACGCGCCGGATGTTGAAGAAATCACAGGGCTTTCGCCGGCTATTGCTATTGATCAAAAAGGGCATTCGCACAATCCACGTTCAACTGTGGCGACGCTTACCGAAATTTATGATTATATGCGGGTTTTATTTGCGCGACTAGGCAAACCGTATTGCCCAAATTGCGGTGGTGAAATAAAAAAACTTTCCGCGCAGGAAATGATTGATTTAATAATTGAGGACGCAGATAAATTGCCGGTAACAATATTGGCGCCGATAGTGCGCGGCCGGAAAGGCGAATATTACCAATTGCTTTACGATTTGCTTTCAGATGGATTTTCACAGGTGAGAATTGACGGTAAGTTCCACTCGCTTCATGGCAGGATAAATTTATCGCGCTATAAAGCACATAATATTGATTTAGTGGTGGATAAGGTTTTGAAAAGCGATGTTTCCCGTATTGCCGAAGCGGTTGATGCGGCTCTTGAGTATGGCAAAGGTCTGGTCGGTGTCATTTTTAATGAAAGACATGAAACACTTTTATCTTCAAAATGGTCCTGCCATAAAGACGAATTTTCGTTTCAAGAAATAGAGCCGCGGCTTTTCTCTTTTAACAGCCCTTATGGCGCCTGCGAAAATTGTCATGGATTGGGTCGGGAGGTTATTTGGAGCGAAGAGCCGTGCCCAAAATGCAAGGGCATGCGGCTTAAAAAAGAAGCGCTTTCGGTTAAGATTAGGGGGAAAAATATAAACGATATTACAAGTTTGCCGATTGATAAGGCCTACGAATTTTTCGTTGGTTTTGAAGATAAGTTAAAACCAAATGAAAAAGAAATCGCTAAATCGGTTTTAAAAGAAATTATTTCCCGGTTAGGTTTTTTGCTTGAAGTCGGTCTTGATTATATCGCTTTGAGCCGAGAAGCCGGAACGCTGTCGGGCGGCGAGTTGCAAAGAATCCGTTTGGCCTCGCAAATCGGTTCAAAACTTTCCGGAACTCTGTATGTTTTAGATGAGCCGACTATCGGTCTTCATGAGCGGGACAACGAACGGCTTCTAAAAACTCTGAAAGATTTAAGAGATATGGGCAATACCGTGATTGTGGTGGAGCACGATGAAAGAACAATAAAAGATTCTGATTTTTTTGTTGATCTCGGACCCGGTCCGGGACGTCACGGCGGTGAAATTGTTATAGCCGATGAAACCAGTGTTTTACTTAAGAAAAACACTAAAAAAGATTCGCTTACTTTAAAATATCTTAAAGGCGAGGAAAAAATTGAAATTCCGGAATTAAGAAGAACCAGCTCAAATGAAAAAATAAAAATCATCGGCGCGACGGCCAATAATTTAAAAAATATAAATGTTGATATTCCGCTTCGGCGCTTGATTTGTATTACCGGCGTGTCGGGAAGCGGTAAATCAACGCTTATTTTTGATATTTTGAAAAAAGGGACAAGAAGAGGAATCGATCATATTAATCAGAAAACCGAAGGCGTTGCCAAAGTTTTGGGGTTTGAATATTTAGACAGTGTTATCGAAGTTGACCAATCACCGATTGGTCGGACTCCGCGCTCTAATCCCGCAACTTACACCGGAGTTTTTTCTCCTATTCGCGATTTATTCGCTTCGCTTCCGGAAGCAAAAGAAAGGGGATATGGAATTTCGAGGTTTTCTTTTAACCGGCCGGGCGGCCGCTGCGAGGCCTGCGAAGGCGCCGGCCACAAATTAATTGAAATGCATTTTTTGCCGCCGGTTTTAGTTACTTGCGACGTTTGCCGCGGTAAAAGGTTTAACAACGAAACGCTTGAAGTAAAATATAAAAACAAAAATATTTCCGGTGTTTTGGATATGACCGTTGAAGAAGCGCTTAATATTTTTGAGGATATTTATACGATTTCCGACAAACTCAAGGTATTAAATCAAGTCGGTTTGGGATATATTAAACTCGGGCAATCGGCAACAACACTTTCCGGAGGCGAGGCGCAGAGAATTAAATTGGCTAAGCACTTGGCACGGCCGATGAATCGCCGCTCGCTTTTTTTGCTTGATGAGCCGACGACCGGACTTCACTTTGAAGATATTAAAATGCTTTTAAAAGTTTTGGATGAACTTATAAAAAGAGGTAACACCGTTATAGTAATTGAACATAATCTGCGCGTTATAAAGTGCGCCGATTATATAATTGATTTAGGGCCGGGAGGAGGTGATAAAGGCGGCAAGCTCGTCGCTTGCGGCACGCCGGAAGAGATTGCTAAGAATAAAATGAGCTATACCGGACAATATTTACGCCGTATTTTATAGATTTGTAAGTTGTCCCGATTTGTTTTTTAATAAAAAACAAATCGTGGATCCTCGATTTTGTTTCTGCGCTTTGCGCAGACAAAATCGGGACAAAAAACAAAAATTCTTACACCGGTCAGTATCTTAAAAAAGTTTTATGATGTTAATATTAGAAAAAATCATTAAAAAATCGAAAAAATTTCCGAATAGTCCAGGCATTTATTGGTTTTCTAAAAAGGGGGAAAGAATTTATGTCGGGAAAGCGGGGTCGCTTAAAAAACGGATTTCAAGTTATTTCAGGGGCAAAGACCAGCGTATTAATATGATGGTCGGTGAAGCCGATAATATTTCGTTTAAAAAAACCGCGAGCGTTCTTGAAGCGGTTATTTTGGAAGCCAACGCGATTAAAAAATATCTGCCGAAATACAACATTAAAGAAAAAGATAATCGTTCATTTGTTTATCTTGTGATTTCTAAATATGATTATCCCAAAATTTTTATTGCTCGTGGTCGGGAAATAGAAAAGTATATCCATCAACCGCATAAGATCTCTCGAGATGGCTTGTGCGGTTATGTTTTTGGGCCTTATCAAAGTTATAGGACATTGAAGACTGCACTGAATTTAGCAAGAAAAATTTTCCCTTTTGGAATTTGTAAGCCAAACCAAAGCAAGCCCTGTTTTGATTATCAAATCGGATTATGTCCGGGAATTTGCATTGGTGCGATTTCTAAAAAAGATTATCAAAAAAATATTAAAAATCTTATTTTGTTTTTTAAAGGTGAACACAAGAGATTGTTAAAAAAATTGAAAAAACCTGCCCGCAATGCTACGCCCGCCAGCAACGCTTCGCGTAGCGATGCGGGCTGGCATAGCGTTGCAGGCGGGGAAAATCCAGAAAAAGTTTTTGCTTTGCAACACGTTAATGATGTTGCTCTTATAAATAATTCCAAAATTGTCCCGCTGCGCGGGATCTCGCGAAGCGAGAAAAATTCCGCGCAGCGGATTGAAGGTTATGATATTTCCCACTTCGGCGGTAAAGAACCAGTCGGAGCGATGTCGGTTTTTATAAACGGCGAATCCGATAATTCACAGTATCGCTTGTTTAAAATAAAAAATACCGAAAATAAATTTGATGATTTGGCGATGCTCCAAGAAGTTTTGGCAAGACGGCTCAACCATACCGAATGGGCTAGACCTGATTTAATAGTAATTGATGGCGGGAAAAATCAGGTAGCGGTTGCCAAAAAGGTTTTGGCAAAATTGAATATTACAATTCCAATAATTGGTATCGCTAAAATTTTTGGCCATAGCGCAAGCGCGGCGGAGGGCGACAAATTAATTTTCAAAAATATTAAACCAAGCGTAAAAAAATTACTGATTTCTTCACGACAACTATTTCAGCAAGTTAGAAATGAGGCGCATCGGTTCGCGATTTCTTTTCAAAGAAGACAAAGAGGTGTAAAATAAAATCATGAATGGAATTCAGAATGTAAATATTGAACCGAAAAAGTTTTTATTTGTATCACTTGAAAGTTTGAGCGGCGATTTAGCATGGCAGTTAAAAAAAGAAGGCCATGAAGTAAGGGCCTATATAAAAGCCAGAGGCGATAGTGATGTCTACAACGGTTTCATAGAAAAAGTTGATAATTGGGAATCACACAAAGATTGGGCCGATATTATTATTTTTGACGATGTTGAATTTGGTGAAATTGCCGATAAATTGCGCCACAATAAAAAACTTGTTATTGGCGGTAGTACTTATACCGACCGGCTGGAAATGGACCGCGATTTTGGCCAAACCGAAATGAAAAAATACGGAATTAATATCTTACCCCAATGGCAATTTACAAATTACGATGAAGCCATTGCTTTTATAGAAAAAAATCCGGATAGATATGTTTTTAAACCAAGCGGCAATGTACCCTCAAGCGGTAAAGAATTATCTTTTTTGGGCCAAGAAGAAGATGGTAAAGATCTGCTTGAACTACTAAGACAAAATAAAACACTTTGGATAAAAAAAGTGCCCGTTTTCCAGTTACAAAAGTTTGTTTCTGGAGTGGAGATCGCAGTGGGTACGTTTTTTAACGGAAAAGAATTTATTTTGCCTATCAATATTAACTTTGAACATAAAAGAGTTTTCCCTGGCGATATTGGACCATTTACCGGGGAGATGGGAACTTTAATGTTTTGGAGCGAGCCCAATAAACTCTTTGAAATGACGCTTGAAAAAATGTTGTCGGCTTTAGTTGAATCCGGCTATATTGGCTACATAGATATCAACTGTATTGTTAATGGTAAGGGAATTTATCCATTGGAATTCACAGCGCGCTTTGGTTATCCGACTATCCAAATTCAATCAGAAGGTATTACTATGCCTACTGGCGAATGGCTTTATAAGTTAGCCAGCGGGGAAAATTTTGAACTTAAAACAAAAAAAGGTTTTCAGGTTGGAGTTAGGATTATGGTACCAACCCATCTTGTCAAATCAATAGATAAAGAAACCATAGAAATGTATCATGATTTACCTATTCTTTTTAAAAAACCGGATAGTTTAGATGGAGTGCATATTGAAGATGTTAAAATTGAAGACGGCGTTTGGAGAATTGCCGGACGTTCTGGCTGTCTTTTGGTAATAACTGGTTCTGGCGCTACCGTGGCCGAGGCGCGGCAACAGGCATATATTCGCATTAAAAATATTATGGTGCAAAATATGTTTTACCGCACTGACATCGGTTTAAAATGGGCGACCGACAGCGACAAACTCCAAACCTGGGGTTATCTTTACTAAAATGATTAAATTGATTACGGAACTAACAGAAAAGGAATTATCCGGAAAGAAGGTTCTACTTCGGGTTGATTTTAATGTTCCGGTTGAAAATGGAAAAATTTTTGACGCTTTTAAAATAAAAGCACACAAAGAGACGATTGATTATTTAATAAGTAATGACGCTATTGTTACGCTTTTAAGCCATATCACGGCAGTAGAGAGTTTTGACCCATTATTAAGTCAACTACAAGAGATACTCCAAACCAAAGATTTTTCTTTGTTTGATAACATCAGAAAATACAAGGGTGAAGAAACTAACGACGAAGGGTTTGCCAAGGGACTAGCGAAATCATTTGATATCTATATTAATGATGCATTTTCGGTTTCTCACAGAAACCATAGCTCGGTTGTTGCTATTACCAAATTTTTGCCTTCCTATGCCGGTTTTTTACTTATAAAAGAAATTGAAAATCTGAAGAAAGTTTTAGAATTGCCCAAAGAAGGGAAAACTTTAATTTTAGGCGGCGCCAAAATCAGCACTAAACTTCCGGTTATAAAAAACTTTTTAGGTAAAGCAGAAAATATATTAATTGGCGGCGCCGTTGCTAACGTCTTTTTAAAAGCCAAGGGTGTTGATATTAAAAAATCCTTGACTGACGATAGTTTTTTAAAGAGTGCGAAAAATCTTCTGAAAGAAAAAAATATTTTTATCCCCGAAGATTATGTTATTTCAAACGATATGATTTTAGATATCGGCCAAAAAACTATAGAAAAATTTTTAGAAATAATCAAAAAATCTAAAATTACTATTTGGAGTGGTTCTCTTGGCAAAGCGGAAGCTGAAAATTTGTCACAAGGTACAAAAGTAATTGCCGAAGCTATAATAAGTTCAAGCGCGTTTTCTGTAGTTGGAGGAGGCGACACCGTCGCTTTTCTTGAAAAAACGGGTTTAATTGATAAGTTCGGTTATGTTTCCACCGGCGGCGGAGCGATGCTTGAGTTTTTATCCGGCAGTAAATTGCCGGGGCTTGAAGTTTTAGGGTATTACGATGTTTAAAATTTTAAAGATAATAATTATTATTGCCGCCGCGCTGGGCGCGGCAATAATTTTTTCCGATAAAATCGCGAATCCTCGACAAAGTCGGGACATTTCTACCACTAACAGACGATCGTCTGAAACCAGTAGAAATTTGGAATTGAAAATTTCCACTTCAACATTAAACTTGGAAACTTTCTCTCCCCTCGGGAGATTCCCCGTAGGGGGAGAAATCCCCAAAGAAAAAGAAGTTGAAATGGCGCCGAAAAGCCCAATTAACACTGCAGAACCAAAACCAGTATTGAAAATTTCTGAATCTGTGGCAACAAAAGAAATTTCTAGTAAAAGTTTTGAAGAACTGATCAATAGTTCGGTGATTCAACTTTACTGCGGCAATCTTAGTTTGGACGAAACTTCATTTTCCGATATTTCTCGGGGCACCGGAATAACTATCAGCAGTGAAGGCAATATACTTACCAATCGTCATATTATTTACGACGAAAATACAAATAAAATTAAAAATGATTGTTTTGTTTTAAAAAGTCCCTTTCCTAATATATGGTCGCAAAAACCGAAAGTTTATTATAATGCTGAAGTTATAAATTATCCGCTGATTGAAAAATTCAGCGATTCTTTCAGCAAAGATAAATATTACAATGATTTCGCCGTTTTAAAAATAATTTCTAAAATAGACCAAGAATCCAAGATTAATTTGTTATTGGGGTTTGATTTTGCAACACCGGAAGATTATTTAATTTTAGAAAATGACAGCGCTTTTAATTTTTTGCCGATTGATTGGAATTATCAGCCGAAAGACGGCGATACTTTAATTACTTTGGGATACGGCGTTGATGCGAGTCACTTAGCTAATCAAATTACTTCAACGGTGGGAAAAATCGCCGGCAATGTTAATATAAACAGAGGTCAAGAACCGCAGATTTTACTTGTAGAGAGCAACGCTACAACTGGATTTTCCGGCGGGGCCTTGATTAACCCAAAATCCAAAGGTCTGGTTGGATTGGTTAGTTGGATAACAGCGGGCGATGTTGCTGGTAAATACACTGTTGCCATTTTCAGGGATTTTTTAAGAAATTTAATGATTCAAGATTTAAATTTTGATTTAAAATTGACACAAAATCAATGATAAAATTTCCAAACGATTTTTTGTGGGGTGCAGCCACTTCAGCGCATCAAGTTGAAGGCAACAATCATAATGATTGGACGGAGTGGGAAAGGGAAAACGCGGAGCGTCTTTCAAAAGAAAGCGGGGGAAAATATCCTCCGGAAAATTATATTTCCGGACGCGCATGCGACCATTACAATCGCTACGAAGAAGATTTTGATATTGCAAAATTGTTCGGCCATAATGCCCACCGTTTTTCCATTGAATGGTCGCGGATTGAGCCGGAAGAAGGGAAATTCAATCGGGCCGAAATAGAGCACTATCGCGAAGTTATAAAAGCACTGCACAAGCGGAGGATTGAACCATTTGTAACATTATGGCATTGGACAATGCCGATATGGTTTGTCAAAAAAGGCGGATTTGAAAAAAGCGGTAACATAAAATATTTTGTCCGATTTTGCGAATATATTGTAAAAGAATTTTCTACCGGAGACGGATTTACCTTTAGCGGAAAAGATGACGTTAAATTCTGGATTACCTTAAATGAACCGGAAATTTATGCAGGGAATTCTTATCTTAAGGGAATATGGCCGCCGCAAAATAAAGGCTTTATATCTTATCTATTAGTAATTAGAAATTTAATTAAAGCCCATATTGAGTCATATAAAATAATTAAAAAAACCAAACCAAATGCTCAAGTCGGTATTGCCAAGAATAACATTTATTTTGAAGCGCATGAAAATAAAATCGGTAATCATATCCTAAGAAAATTTATTGATTGGTGGTGGAATTTTTATTTTTTAAATCGGATAAAAAATCACCAAGATTTTATCGGTTTAAACCATTATTTTCATAATCGGATTAAAAATTTTAAATTTAGTCAAAATGAAAATAAAAAAGTTTCTGATATGGGTTGGGAACTGTATCCCGAGGCGATTTATTTTGTATCAAAATCTTTAAAGAAATACAATAAGCCAATTTACATTACTGAAAATGGTTTAGCTGATGCCAAAGACAGAAATCGCGAATGGTTTATAAAAGAATCTCTTAAAAATATTTATAAAGCTATTGAGGACGGCGCCGATATCCGCGGTTATCTTCACTGGTCGCTACTGGATAATTTTGAATGGGATAAAGGTTTTTGGCCGCGATTCGGCTTAGTTGAGATTGACTATGAAACGCTTGAAAGAAAGCGCCGGCCATCAAGTTATACCTACGAAAAAATTGCCAAATCTGATGCTATTGAGTTAGATAATTAATTTATGAAAGAATTTATAGATTTTTTCTTGAATAATTGGATTTTAATCGTAATTTTAGGGAATTTATTCGCGGCCGTATCAAGTATTATTTCTAAAATTGCCATCAGCGGTTCGGTCAGCAAACCCATCAACCCAACGGTTTACGCTTTTTACAGCGGCTTGGGCGGACTCGTTGTATTTTTTGCCGCCTTGATTTTTAATATTTGGTTTAATTTTTTAAAATTCAGTTTCGGAGAAGCCGTTTTGGGCGTCATTTCCGGCACTTTTTTGATTTTTGGATTGTGGCCTTTTTACTTGGCTTTTTACCGTAGCGAGGCCTCGCGGGTAACGACACTATTTGTCGGCAGCATGCCGCTTTTTACTTTTCTTTTAAAATATTTTTTTCTCAACGAAAGGTTAGACGCAATTCAATTTTCAGCTTTTATTTTTTTGGTTTCCGGCGGAGTTTTAGTTTTCTTAAAAAGACACGATAATTTTCGGCTTGATTTAAGAAGCATTTTTTTAACAGTCGCTAGTGCCATGGGAATCGCCGTCGGTTTAGTTTTAGCCGGAGAGACCTTCAGATTACAAGGTTTTTTTAGCGGATTTTTTTGGATTAGCGTCGGTTATCTATTGGCGTCGCTTATAATATTTTTCTGGTCCGGCCAAAAACAAAAAATTTTAGCAATCAATACTTACGTCGAAAAAAGAAACGCGTTTTTATTTTTTTCCGATAAAACATTTAGTGTTTTAGGTTCCGGACTCATTAAATTTGCCATTTCACTAATGAGCGCTACTCTGGTTAATGCGTTTGAGGGCTTGAGGCAATTTTTTGTTTTAATACTCGCTGCGGCTGTATCACTTTGGCGGCCCGATATTCTTAAAGAAGAATTAAGAGGCGCTGTTTTGTGGCAAAAAATTATTGCGGTAATTTTAGTCGGTATTGGTTTATTTCTTATAGTACTCAGTCAGTTTCCATTCGCGAACCTCAATCGTTCTATTAACTGGGGCGTTACATTTTCGGATAAATTCAGTCGAGAACTTGGCCTTAACCCTAAAGAAAATTTTAAAGCCATACTGGGTGATTTAAAGGTTAAAACAATTCGTTTAATCGCGTATTGGGATGAAATAGAGAAAGAAAAAAACGTTTTTGATTTTTCTAATTTAGATTGGCAAATTGACGAAGCTAAAAAAAGAAATGTAAAGATAATTTTAGCCATCGGTATGAAAGTTCCAAGATGGCCGGAATGTCATTTTCCGGACTTTACCAAAAACCTTTCGGCAGAAGAAAGGGAGCAAGTTTTAGGCAATTATTTAAAAAAAGTAACCGAACGTTATAAAAGCAGTGCCGTTCTTTACGCTTGGCAGGTTGAGAATGAGCCATTTTTATTGTTTGGCAAGTGCCCGGCAAGAGGAGAAAATTTTCTTTCTAATGAAATAACGTTAGTTAAATCAATTGATCTCGCTCATCCTATTATTGTCACCGATAGCGGTGAAGTCGGTTTATGGTTTAGGGCGGCGCGTTTCGGCGATATTTTTGGCACCACGATGTATAGGCGAGTATATAACGATTTTTTTGGTTATGTAGATTATCATCTGCCGCCAGGTTTTTTTATTCTGAAAGAAAAATTTATTAGATTTTTAATCGGCGATAAAAATAAAAAATTTATTGTCGTAGAATTAGCCATGGAACCGTGGCTTAAAAAACAACTTTACGAAACGACTACAGAAGAGCAGTTTAAGATCTTTGATTTAGAATTTTTTAAAAGCACCGTTAATTATGCAAAAGCCGCGGGTTTTAACGAATATTATCTTTGGGGCGCCGAATGGTGGTATTATTTAAAAGTTAACGGGCATCCGGAAATCTGGAACGAAGCCCAAAAATTATGGGAATAAAAATTAAAACTATCTAGCATAGACCATTTTTTTAGTTTATGTTAATTATCTGTGTTAGTTACTTAAGAGTTGTTGGTAGCATTTACTTGCTATCGCTGGAAAATGGTGCTACTCTGTAAACAATGAAGAATAAGGTAAAAACAAATAAACGACTAGGAACTTTTCAAAGAAAAGTTTTACTTTTGCTTTTTGGAAGTTTATCGTTTGGTTTTACTTATAATCTGCGCCAACAAATTTGGATTTTAAAACAAATGAAGCGCGAGTGGAATAAAATCAATAAACAGGCGTTGAAGAGAGCTATCAGCAGTTTGTATGAAAGCAAACTAATTGATATGAGAGATGGCGCTGGCGATGCGGTAAAAATGATTTTAACCGAAAATGGAAAAAAGAAAGCGTTGGAATATGAAATTGATGAAATGGTTATTAAAACTCCCAAAATTTGGGATCGGAGGTGGAGAATTGTTATTTTTGACATTCCGGAAAAATACAAAAAAATTAGAGAAGCAATGCGTCAGCATTTGAAACGGCTTGGTTTTTATAAATTGCAAAAAAGTGTTTTTGTTTTGCCATATGAATGTTGCGATGAAATCGAATTTTTGATTGAGTTTTATGATATTCGTTCTTGTGTTAGGCAAATTGTGGCCGAAAAGATTGACAATGAAATGCATTTAAAGGAAATTTTTAAAATTTAATTTGTTAGAAGCATTTACTTGCTATCGCAAGGAAATGATGCATTATAGAATTTTTTGGTGTAATAATTTAACGTTATATGTTATTATGGCCGTATATATTTAAGGTAGTTACGGATAAATAATAGTTATGGATATGTTTGAGAAAAAAGGAGACATAATAACCGGCATGGGCAATATTGAAGAGACAGGGTTGGAGAAAAAACTGCCGGCGATTGAAGTTAAAAATGAAGTGGTTTGGATGAACGATGATGTTGAGATGCCTTTCAACTTTGAAGAAGACAAGCCATCTAAGGTAGGTGTTTTTCTGACTCCGGAGCCAAATGGAAAGGATGCGATATTTCACGTCAAAGTAATGGACAATCATTTTCGCAGCGCTCTTTTGGGAAAAGTTATTTTTAAAGACAAAGAAGGAAATTTATATAGAGATGTGGATATAAAGGGAATGGGACCGATAAGCGATGCGAATTTAATGACCGGATCTATTGAAGCAGGTTCGGCGAAAAACATCGCCAGAGGCCAAACCCCGTGGGGATTTTTTGATTGGGGATATGCGGAAACCGATCGCGATATGTCGGAATTTTTTATAAAACAAGGGCTGCGTACTCACAGAGTACTCGCCATTATCCGGCTTGATGAAATTGTCGTTGAAAATGGAGAAAAAATATCAGTTTCAAAAGCCAGGAAATTGGGATATATAAAATATACTACCAAACCGGTTATTGAGGTGAGAGCGTTTGGAACGAAAGCCAGAATTGCCGATGCAAATAACCAGGTTTTATTGGAAGACGCCAAACACATGGTTGCTCAAGAACTCGAAAAGACCCCTTATGATTTTTCAAAAGAGGACTACATTAAGTGGTTCGCTCAAACATTGGGCAAACAAGTGGCTATTATTCACAATGCTGGCTTTACGCACGAATATTTAACCAGCCACAACATTACCTTGGATTGCCGGATCGTTGACCTTGATTCTGTTGAAAAAATTAAGACTGACAAGTTGCTTAATGATAAACAAGTGAAATCCGATTTAATGATGGCAAGAGATTCTCTTATGTGGTTGTGCCGTTGCCAAGATATCAGCAATCGTTATAAGTTAATTGGCGATTTTTTTGACGGTTATATTTCTAATCTGGCAATAAGTGTTAATGCGGAAGACGTAGTTGATTTAAAAAAATCACTCAATTATTCGTTATAAAATGAAGTTTTTAAGTAGAAAATATGTTGTCGGTATTGACGTAGGCGGGACAAAAATCAACGCTATCTTATTTAAAAATGGCCAGCTTTTTAAAGGGGCGACCACTTTAACTCCTAAAAAAAACCGTAAAGAGTTTTTAAATAAACTGGAAATTTTAATTACAGAAGTAATTTCTGAAATAAACAAGAAAGAACTAACCGGAATCGGTTGCGGCATTGCCGGGGTCTTGGATTTAGAAAATGGTGCCATTTTAAACGCTCCCAATTTGCGGTTTCTGAATGATTTTAACATTAAGAACTGGTTAGAGAAAAAATTCGGGCTTGATGTGAAAGTAGATAATGACGCTCGCTGTTTCACTCGAGGGGAGCATATGTTTGGCGCCGGCAGGGGATATAAAAATTTAGTTGGCATAACACTTGGCACTGGCGTTGGCGGCGGCATTATTATTGACGGAAAAATGTTTTACGGCGCGAACGGTTCTGCCGGAGAAATCGGGCATACGAGCTATTACGGCGTGGAATTTGAAGATTTAATAAATTTAAAAAGTTTAAAAAAATTTGGTTTTAATGATCCGATAAAAGCGTATCAATCGGCTAAATTCGGAGATAAAAAAGCAAAAGATGTTTTTAGAAAACTCGGAGGATATTTGGGAATTGGACTGGCGCATTTAATAAATATTATTGACCCGGAAATTATTATATTAGGCGGCGGCATTAGCGGGGCTTCGGAATTTTTCCTGCCGCAAACAAGAAAAACAATGAGTAAACTTATCGTTTCTCCGAAATCAAGAAAAAATGTTAAGATTATAATCGGCAAATTAGATGAAAATGCCGGCGCGATAGGCGCCGCAGCATTATTCTACGAGAATAAAAACTAACGGCACGACCCCGCCTACAATTTTAAAATTTTGTTTTTATTCTCAAAATATATGACAGATAATCGAAAAAATATTTTAACGGTTCACGACCTTTCGGTAAATTTCGGAAAAGAAGAAGTTTTAAAAGATATTTCTTTTTCCGTAAATGATGGCGATTTTTTGGCGGTTATAGGTCCTAATGGTGCCGGGAAAACCGTTTTGTTTCGGGCTTTACTTAGCCTTATTCCTTATGACGGCGAAGTGAAGTGGCGGGTAGGTATTAAAATCGGTTATGTCCCGCAAAAACTTATGGAAAAAGCTGAATTACCGCTTACCGTCAGAGAATTTTTTATGTTGAAATCAAAAAAATTGTTTTTTAAAGATAAACAAATAGTAAATTCCATAATCCACGAGTTAAAATCAGTTAATATTGATAACGATATTTTGGATCAGCAGTTAATAAATTTATCACGGGGTGAGTTGCAGCGAGTTTTAATTTCTTGGGCAATTTTGGGGCATCCTCAAGTTTTACTTTTTGACGAACCGACAGCTGGGATTGATATTGCCGGAGAAGAAAGTGTTTATAATATGCTTCATAAACTTCAAGATGAAAGGGGGATGACGATAATAATGATTTCACACGATCTTAATATTGTATATCGCTACGCTAGTAATGTTTTGTGTCTTAATAAAGAGCGGCTTTGCTATGGAGAACCGTCAAAAGCTTTAACGAGCGATCAAATTAAGAAGCTTTATGGCGAAAGCGCCTTCTATCATCATCTTCATTAAGTATGATATTTGATAACCAATTATTACTTATATTAATTTCCGGTTTATTTACTTCTTTGGCCGCCAGTTTACTCGGCGCTTTTGTTGTTGTTAAAAGAATGGCCTTAGTTGGCGATGTGCTGTCTCATGTGGCGCTTCCCGGCATCGGCTTGGCTCTGCTTATAAACATTGATCCAATTTACGGAGCGGCGGCATTTCTTTTGGCGGCGGCTTTTAGCACTTGGTTTATAGAGAAAAAGACGGCTTTGCCGCCCGAAGCCATTATCGGCACTTTCTTTACCGCTACCCTTGCTTTAGGTGTTATATTGGTTCCTTACGAAGAACTTTTTGAAAGTTTATTCGGCAATTTATTTGCTATCGGATTTAAAGACGCAATGCTAATAGTTTCAGCTTCAGTAGTGATATTTGTTTTGACGCTGCTTTTAGCACGTCGTTTAACTTTGGGTATAGTGGCGCCAGATTTGGCAAAATCAGCCGGATTTCGCCCGGATTTTTCATATCTCGCGTTCCTATTGCTTTTTGCGCTAAGCGTGGCTTTAGGCATCAAGCTTATCGGCTCGGCCTTAATGGGCGCCCTTACGATTTTACCGGCCGTTTCCGCTCGCAGTTTTTCCTGGAGTTTAAAATCTTTTTTAGTTTTTAGCGTAATTATAGGCGTGATAATTACTGTTATCGGCATTATAATTTCAAATGTTTTTAATTTTTCGCCCGGTCCGTCGGTAATTCTTGCCGGTATTATCTTTTTTGTCGTATCACTTTTTTTAAAAAAATAATGGTAAACAATGGAAAAAAAATTATTAGTTTTCAAACTAAAGACAATGTAAAAATTGTCGGTGATTTTTATGACGCAAGTTCTAAAAAATCCGTTTTGCTTTTACATATTTTGCCTGGAAATCGCCACGACTTTGATAACTTTACGGAAGTTTTGCGGCAACAAGGTTACAATGTTTTAAATATAGATGAAAGGGGACATGGCGAGTCGCAGGCCTGGCCGGGGGAAATGGGTTCATGGCAGGAATTCACACAGGCGGATTACGATAAAACGATTTATGACGTTGAAGCGGCAGCCGATTGGCTGAAAAATAGAATTACTGAAACCGAACTGGCAATAATCGGCGGCTCAATTGGCGCCAATCTCGCTCTTCTTTACGGGGCAAAATCTCAACCGAAAGTCGTTGTCGCTTTGTCGCCGGGTCTTAACTATAAGGGGGTAAAAACCGAAATTGCCTCGCGCAATTTCAGGCAAAATTTATTGCTTGTTGCCAGTCGCGACGATAACTACTCTTTTGAATCGTCGGAGCGGCTTTTTGATATTTCGGCGGCGGCAAAAAAAGAATTTATTAAATACGAAGACGCTGGCCACGGCACGCGGATGTTTTCTGCCGAATCGGAATTGAAACAGCGAATCCTAGATTTCCTATCCCAAAATTTTTAAATTGGCCTTCTGTTTTTTCCCACTCTTCAAATAATTTGCTATTTATATTACAATACATTTTACTTCTATAATTGGAATTATGGAAGTATTTCTAATAAAGTGAGATAAATTAGCATAAAAATTTTTATTTGACTAAATTTAAATTTTATGTTACATATCGGATAAATTCTTTAATAGTTTAAAAACTCTATTTTATAGAGAGGAGAGTAGAAATGGAAGCATATAAAACCACTTGTCCGAATTGCGGTCATAGCGGTTTTTCTTTTTAAATTAAATTCATGTTAAAATTTTAACATGAAATTATACAATTTTTCCATCCTATTTTTACTTATTGTTATTTTAACGGTTGGCGTATATATTGTCGGGAATTTTGATTTTTTTAAAAAAATTCCGGCGGCGATTTTAAATATTTTCAATACGGAAAAGACAGTCAAAATAAGTAAGCATTTAACGTTGAATCCCCAAAAAGGGATTTATTCCACCGTTTGGAATGCACGTTCTGAAAGAATAAATAATTTAATTCAAATAGCCGATGAAACGGAAATCAACGCGATTATCATTGATGTTAAAGATAGCGGAGTTTATATTGATAATTACTTAAAAAATCTGGTTGATGAACTTCATGCAAAAAGTATTTATAGTATCGCGAGATTGGTTGTTTTTCAGGATAATTCGCAAATTATAACTCATCCAGAATGGTATTTTAAAAAGCCCGGCGGTTCATTGTGGCAAGACAGCCGCGGTTGGTATTGGATGGATCCAAGCAATCACGAAGTTTGGGATTATAATGTAGACATATTCAAAAAAGCGATTGACGCCGGCTTCGATGAAATAAATTTTGATTATATCCGTTTTCCGGCTTTTTCTAAAAACGAAAACGTTGATTTTCCCCCCGAGGGAAAAATAATTATAAAAAATCAGATTATAAATGAATTTGCAAAATATTTAACTTCGGAATTAAAAAATTATGATCCTGATATAAAGCTTTCGGCGGATTTATTCGCCTACAATATGCTGAAGCGCGATGACTTGGGTGTTGGACAAAACTTCACTGAACTTTATGATTATTTTGATTATATTTCCCCGATGATTTATCCGTCGCATTATTTGCCGGGAAATTTCGGATTTGAAAATCCGGCGGAGCGTCCCTATGAAGTAGTTTTGGGGACAATTGAAAAGGGGAAGGCACAGCTTTGGGAAAAATCAGCCGCGGAAGTAGGCACGAGTACGCCGGCGATAGTTAGTCCGGTTTTTGAAAAACGCCTTAAGAAACTCCGCCCATGGCTTCAGGATTTTAATATCGGCGCCATTTATGATAGCGAAATGATCCGCAAAGAAAAACAGGCGGTATATGACGCTGGCCTAACCAGTGGCTGGCTTTTATGGAACCCACGAAACGTGTATACTAAAAATGCGTTAGATAAGTAAAAATTAATATTAAAAATTTATGAATGAAGAGCTTACGCCAAAAGAACTATACGATCAAAGGAAAAAAGAGAAATTTGGACTGGAAAAAAAATCAGAACGGTCCGGTAAATTAAAAAAACTTTTAGTTTGGTTGCTTATAATTTTAGTTGTGGTTGGAGGAATGTATTGGTTTATAAAAAGAAGCCGAGAAAAAATCGCTTTAAGAAAAATTTATGCCGTAGAAATTCCCGATCAAGGCAGTAATCATATAAGTGTTGGTGCTTCACATCCGACATATAATTCCAATCCGCCGACTTCTGGCTGGCATTATGAAAAATGGGAAACCAAGGGAGTTTATAAAAAGCAGCAACCGGACGAGGGATTAATTCATAATCTTGAACATGGCTACATTTGGATTTCTTATAGGCCAGATGCAAATCCAGAAATAATCAATCAGTTGGAGAATTTTTACGGCTTCGGCAAAAAAATTATCGTTGAACCGCGAAAAGAAAATGATAAACTTATAGCTATTGCCGCCTGGAATTGGCTTGATAAATTTGATCCAGTATCCGGCGATTTTTTGAGTGACGCAGAATTGAAACGTATCGGGGATTTTATTGATACATATATAAATCAAGGACCGGAACCCAATGCGCCGTAGTTTTTATTTGATTTTTTATAGGTTTTGTGCTAAACTAGAATTTATTATTTTATAAAAATATATGAACATAATATATGTCGTTTCCGCTATCATAGGTTTTTTACTGTTGTCTCTTATTTTTATCTTTAATAATTTAATCAGAAAGCGCAACCGCGTTGAAGAAGCATGGTCCGATATTGAAGTGCAAATGAAGAGGCGATACGATTTGATTCCGAATGTTGTTGAAACCGTAAAAGGATACGCCGCCCACGAAAAAGGAGTTCTTGAAAATGTTACCCGAGCCAGAACGCAGGCTATGGGCGCTCATTCAAACGCGGAGCACGCAGAGGCCGAAAATATGCTTTCTAACACCCTAAAAACTCTTTTTGCGGTAGCGGAAAATTATCCCGATCTTAAAGCCAATGCCAATTTTTTGGATTTGCAGCGCGAATTAGCCGACACCGAAAATAAGATCCAGTCGGCGCGCCGCTTCTATAATTCCAACGTGCGCGACTATAACATTGCTATAGAGTCGTTTCCAGCGAATATGATTGCTAATACGCTTGGTTTTACCCGCAAAGAACTTTTTGATCTTGAAGAAGAAGTGGCCAAAGAACCGGTCAAGGTTAAATTCTAAATTATCAAGATGAAAACAAATTTTTAAAATTGCTTAGCCCCACCCCGCAGCTGCGGGGCGGCTCGCCCCCGCCTACAATTTTAAAAATTTGTTTTCATCTTTCATTATTATGACTCTTTATACGGAGCGTTCTAAAAATATATACAAAACCTGGCTTTTAATGACGGTTTTTTTTGGCGTAGTCATAGGAATCGGATGGATTTTCAGCCAGATTTACGGAAATCCAGGAATTCTTTATATCGCGGTGGTTTTCAGTATTTTTATGAACGTTTTAAGTTATTGGTTTTCGGATAAAATTGTTTTAAAAATGCACAAAGCGAAGCCAGTGGATTTAAAATCGCATCCCGAGCTTTACAGAATTTTGGAAAATCTTACCATTGTTGCCGGACTTCCCGTGCCGAGATTCTATATAATTGACGACCCGATGCCAAACGCTTTCGCCACCGGCAGAAATCCAAAAAACGCCGTGGTGGCAGTAACAACCGGACTAATGGAAAAACTGGATCGCAGCGAGCTTGAGGGGGTGCTTAGCCACGAGCTTTCCCATATAGGAAATCGAGATATGTTGGTTTCAACTGTAGCCGTGGTCTTGGTTGGTTTTATCGCTATTCTTTCGGATATGTTCATGCGCTCTTTATGGTTTGGGGGAATGCGAAGTCGCGATGACAACGATTCCCGCGCAGGCGGGATTCTAATTATCGTTGGCGTCGTATTATCCATTTTAACGCCTATTATCGCTTCTTTGATCCAATTAGCGATTTCCCGCAGGCGAGAATTTCTTGCCGATACTTCCGGCGCGCTTTTAACCAGATATCCGGAAGGGCTCGCAAACGCTCTCACCAAAATTTCAACCTATTCGCGCCCAATGAAGACCGCTTCCAACGCCACTGCGCATTTATTTTTGGAAAGTCCTTTCGGAACGGACTCACAAAATGGTAAAAAAACTTCATGGCTAGTAAAAATTTTTTCAACTCATCCACCAATTGAGGAAAGAGTAAAAATACTAAGAGATTTAAAGATATAATTAGTTTTATGGCCGAAGAAAAAAAGAGAATTAAAGAATTAGAAGAAGAAATTAAGCGGCTTAAAAAACTGGCTTATAGAGATGAATTAACCAATCTCTATAACCGTCATGGTTTTAAAGAGGAATCCGAAAAGTTCATTAATGAAGTAATTGGCTATTTAAAATATCCATCGCGACGGGAAAAGTTTCTTATTAAAAATTTTAGTTTGGTGATTTTTGACATTGATAATTTAAAGAAAATAAATGATACTTACGGTCATCAGGCAGGAGACGCGATTTTGAAATTTGTTAGTAAAGCTATTCAAGAAAGATTGCGCGGAATTGACATAGTGGCGCGCTGGGGCGGAGAGGAGATTATCATGGGTCTGGTCGGAGCTGACGAAGATCGCGCGTATGAAATTGCCGATGCTATAAGAAAAAAAATAGAAGAAGCGACGGTTAACTGGGAAGAGAAATCAATAAAATTTACGATTAGCGGAGGTGTTGCCGGCCTTATTGAAACCGGTGATTTTGACAGCTTGTTTAAAAAATCAGACGCGGCGCTTTATAAAGCCAAACAGACCGGTAAAAATAAAATTATCAAAGCGTCGGACTTATAACAATTAATAAAGACAATCCCGCACATAGTGGAGGGTTGGCCGAGTGGTTTATGGCGCATGCTTGGAAAGCATGTGGGAGAAATCCCGCACAGGTTCGAATCCTGTACCCTCCGCCAAAATTTGACACAGCTTTTATTTTATGATAATATATAATGGCCTATAATGGCTATAGTTCCTTACCATTATCTTAGTAGATAGCTACAACACGAAATGGAGGAAACGATGCAAGATTTGCAAGAGCTCTGGATTTTCCCTATTGTGATAGTATCATTTTTAGGTTTCGTTTTTATTTGTAAAAAAGTAAGATATGGAACACCTCGAAGTGTCTGTGTATTTCTCTGGGGGTTCATGCACCTTATACCAACACTTGGTTTTGTCATATTTACCGCAATTGACATTCATGTACTGGAACAAACAATCGGCATTCTCAGTTTTATTTACCTCACGATGACAGGGACAACCTTCTTGTCAATCGCCTTTGTGCGAGAACCATCAAAACAAGGCGAATATTTCGCCGATGGTCCCAATTGGCCCACATAGTATATTTGGGGCACCTAACCCAAGTGTCTCGCCAGTAAACAATGACTCCATTTATGGAGTTTTATTGTTTTTAAGGCAAAAAGAGCGTAAAATACAAGAAGTTTTGAAATGATCTATAATATGTTTGAATTTAGGGAAGTCAAAAACGAATCGGAGTATAAGCCACTTATAGTCGCGGAAAACGCGCTGTTTACTCAGGCGTGGTTTTTTGGCAGGTGGCAGGAAGTGATGGGGAGAAAAGTTGAAAGATTTGAAATTCGAAATGGTTCAAAAATTTTAGGATTTTTTCAAATTATAAAATATCCGTTAGTTTTTTCTAAAAGTTTTCTGTATATTCCGCATGCGCTAGTTCTCCGAAGCTTTAGCGAAGGAGGAGGCCAACATTTTCATGATTTTTTAAAAGAATTTCGTAAAAAATTAATTGAAATCGGAAAAGAAGAAAACGCCGTTTTCACGCGTTTTGACCTATGCTCCCATAATTCCAATTCTGGAAGTGAAGAGGATTTAGATAAATATTTTAAAAAAGTTCCATCCTACGCTTATCGCTCATCTTACTTCCAGCCGAAATTTGAATGGCTTATTGATTTAACGAAAACAGAGGAAGAGATTTTAAGCGAGATGCATCCGAAAACTCGATATAATATTAATCTAGCGCTGAGAAGAGGGATAAAAGTAGAAATTACAAATGAAAATTTTAATGAATATTTTCCTGATTTTTACGAACTTCTTGAAGAAACAGCAAAACGCGATAATTTTAATCTGCATCCCGAAATTTACTACGAAAATATTTTTAAAAGCTGCGAAAAAAATCAAAACGCTTTTTTATCAGTTGCAAAATATAATAGTAAAATTTTGGCAATAAATTTGATTTTATTTTTCGGCAATGTGGCTTATTTTCTTTTCGGCGGCTCAAGCGACGAGCATAAAAATTTCATGTTTTCTTATCTGGCGCAGTGGGAAGCGATAAAAGAAGCGAAAAAGCGGGGATTTGGGATTTATAACTTCGGCGCTGTTAACGGAAAAAATTTTGAAGGAATTTCGCGTTTTAAAAAAGGATTCGGCGGAAAATTATTGGAATACTCCGATTCTTATGACATAGTTTTAAAGCCTTTCTGGTATTTTTTATATAACTTAAGAAAAAAATTCCAATTTCACTGATTAAATTTCACCTGTTTATTATGAATGCTATAGCACGCAAAACAAACAAATGAGCATTAAGTCAAAAATCAAAAAAATAATTCCTGAAAGGGTTATTTCGCTTTACCATTTTTCCCTAGCGACTTTAGCAGCTTTTTATTATAGATTTCCGTCAAAAAAGATGATTGTTATTGGCATTACTGGTACCAAAGGTAAAACCTCGGCAGCAAATTTTATCTGGGCGGTTTTAGTGGCAGGTGGATATAAAACTGGTCTTATCGGGACGGCGAATATCAGAATTGGCGATATTGAAATGATGAATAAATATCACATGACAATGCCCGGACGGTTTATTTTGCAATGTTTACTTAAGCAAATGGTCGATGCCGGTTGTAAATTTGCCATTGTTGAAACTACTTCCGAAGGTATTAAACAATGGCGGCACTTTGGGATTTATTATGATGTTGCAGTTTTTACCAATTTAACACCGGAACATTTACAAGCGCACGGCGGCAATTTCCAAAAATATAAAGCGGCAAAAGGCGGAATGTTTAAAGCGCTTCAAAACGGAAAGCAAAAATTCATCAATGGCAAAGAAATTAAAAAAGTGATTGTCGCCAATTACGACGATTTGCATAAAGAATATTTTTTGAATTTTCCAGCCGATAAAAAGATAACTTTTGGGACGATTGAAGGCTCAGATTTTCAGGCTGAGAAAATAAAAAACACCAAAGATGGCTTGGAATTTTTCGTCGGTTCAGAACCGTATGAAATAAATATTTTGGGAAAATTCAACGTATATAATGCGCTTCCGGCCGTTGCCATCGGTTCATTATTTGGCGTTTCGAAAGAAAAAATCAGCGAGGGATTAAAAAATCTTAAAAATATTCCTGGCCGGATGGAAAAAATTGACGAAGGACAGAATTTTCTGGTTTTTGTTGATTACGCTCATGAAAAAGAGGGGATGAACGCGGTTTTAGAAACGGCCGGCGAAATGACGGCCGAATCGATGAGCAGGGTTATTGTGCTTTTGGGCGCCGAAGGTGGGGGCCGAGATAAGGCCAAAAGGCCGGTTTTGGGAGAAATTGCGGCAAAAAAAGCCGATTTTGTCGTTATAAGCAATGTTGATCCCTACGAAGATGATCCAAAAGAAATCTGCGAAAATATCGCTACTGCGGCGGAAAAGTTTGGTAAAGTTCGTAGGCAAAATTTGTTTGTTGTTGAAGACCGTCGGGAGGGGATTAAAAAAGCGCTTTCCTTGGCCGGCGATAATGATGTAGTATTAATAACGGGAAAGGGGAGCGAACAATCAATTATCATTGACAGCAAGCGCTACCCCTGGGACGACAGAAAGGTCGTTCGCGAAGAATTAAATAAAATTAAAAAATGACACAAATAATACCGGCTTTAATAGTATCCGATAAAAATTTATACAATGATTTTGAAGAGTTAAAGGATAAATTTGAACGGCTGAAGCCGTTTTTAGCCGAGTTTGATAATTGGATTCAAATTGATATCACCGACGGCGAATTTGTTGCCAGCAAAACCAATATCAGTTTTGACGAACTAACCTACTTCACAAAATTGGCTAGCGTTGAATTCCACCTGATGATAGTAAGGTTGCAACAATCTATTGAAAAATGGATCGGGCTTCAGCCAAAAAGAATCGTGTTTCACATTGAGGCATATGAGCCAAAAGATACTAAAAGCATTATTGAAAAATGCAAACAGGCGCAGATTGAGGTGGGGCTGGCTTTAAATCCGGAAACACCGTTTTTAAATATTAAACCTTGGCTGGAGGAAATTGATTCGGTGATGTTTATGGGGGTTCCTCCGGGTTACAGCGGTCAAAAGTTTATTCCAGAAACAGCGGCAAAAATCGGGCTATTGCGATATAATCATCCTAATATTAAAATTGAAGTAGATGGCGGAGTAAGAGTTGAAAATATCCAGCAATTAAAAGAAGCGGGAGCCGATATTTTTGCTGTTGGTTCCGGTATTTTATCTTCACCTAACATTGGCCAAGCCATTGCCGATTTTAAAAATGCTTTACTAAAATAATTTTTTAAAATGTCAGATTATATTCACGACGACAAGGTAAAAAAGTTGGAAGAATTGGCGAATAAAATTCGCCAGAGTTTGATTGAGGAGCTGGTTGAAGCCAAATCCGGGCATACGGCAGGGCCTCTTGGTATGGCCGACATTTTTACCGCTTTATATTTTCATATTTTAAACCACGACCCGAAAAATCCCGATTGGCCAGAGCGCGACCGGCTGATTTTATCAAATGGCCATATTTGTCCGATTCGCTATGCGGCGATGGCACGCGCGGGATATTTTCCTCTTGAGGAATTAAAAACCTTAAGAAAATTCGGCACGCGGCTTCAGGGTCATCCGGAAAGAGAACGGCTTCGTGGTGTTGAAACAACCTCCGGCCCTTTGGGTTCCGGTTTAGGGCAAGCGACTGGCATTGCTTATGGCGCGAGAATGGATGGGAAGAAATTCCGCGTTTATTGCGCGATGTCTGATGCCGAACATCAGGCCGGAAACTTATGGGAATCGGCAATGTTTGCCGGAAATAACAAATTGAGTAATTTAACCGGCATAGTTGATAGGAATAACATCCAGATAAATGGCATGACTGAAAACGTGATGCCGCTTGAGCCGCTTCGCGCCAAATACGAGGCCTTTAACTGGCACGTGCTTGAAGTTGACGGCCACAATATTGAAGAATTTGTTGATGCAGTTGAAGAAGCTAAGGCGATTTATGAAAAACCGACGGTAATAATCGCCCATACCATTCCGGGGAAAGGTATTCCTGAAATAGAATTTGATTATAATTGGCACGGTAAGCCGCCAAAACCCGAGGAAGGTGTAAAATTTTTAAATGAATTAAGAACTTTAGGAGGAAAAATTAAATCAGAACATGAATAAAGAAGCTTATTTAATTGAAGATTTATCAAAAGCGGAGAAATTGCCGACCCGAGATGGCTACGGCAAGGGTTTGGTTGATGCTGGCGAGCAAGACGACCGCGTCGTGGTTCTTTGCGCCGATTTAGCCGAATCAACGCGCAGCCATTGGTTTAAAGAAAAATTTCCCGAGCGATATATTGAACTTGGCGTGGCCGAACAAAATATGGCGACTATTGCCGCCGGTCTTGCCAACTACGGAAAAATTCCTTTTATTTCTTCTTACGCGGTTTTTTCACCCGGCCGAAATAATGAACAAATAAGAACCACAATCAGTTTAAACAACGTACCGGTAAAAATTGCCGGCGCTCACGCTGGAATTTCCGTTGGCCCCGATGGCGCTACTCATCAGGCGCTTGAAGATATTGCTTTAATGCGGGCCCAGCCGAGAATGATCGTTATTGTTCCTTGTGATGCTATTGAAGCGCGAAAAGCAACTTATGCCGCGGCATTTAACGGCTCTCCAACATATATTCGCTTCGGGCGGGAAAAATCACCAGTTTTTACTACCGAAAAAACGTCATTTGAAATAGGAAAAGCAGTAGTTTTCAGAACTGGAAAAGATGTTACGATAATCGGCTGCGGCATGCTTTTATACAATGCTTTAGTGGCCGCAGAAGAATTATCAAAAGAAGGAATTGAAGCGGAAGTTATAAATAGCCACACGATAAAACCGTTAGATATAACGACAATTATAAATTCAGTTAAGGAAACAAAAGCGGTTGTTACAGTTGAGGAACACCAAGTAGCGGGCGGTTTAGGATCGGCGGTGGCCGAAGCGTTAAGCCAGCACTTTCCGGCGCCGCAAGAATTTGTCGGAGTCCATGACCGGTTCGGCGAATCCGGCGAACCCGACGAACTTATTGAGGCATTTGGAATGGGCGTAAAAGACATAAAAGCCGCAGTAATGCGAGTCATAAAAAGAAAAAAATGAAATTATTTGGCAAACAGAAATATGATTTTTTAGGAATTGGCGATATAACCATTGACGCTTTTATTAAAATTAAAGAAGCCCGCGTTTTTCGCGACCATAACGGAGAAAAACCCCAGCTCTGTTTGAATTTTGCCGACAAGGTTCCATATGAAGACGTTCATGTTGTCCCCGCTGTGGGGAACAGCCCCAACGCGGCCGTGGCCGCTTCCCGCTTGGGCCTTAAAAGCGCTCTTTTAACCAATATCGGCGACGATATGAACGGCCATGACTGCCTTAAGACCCTGAAAGCCGAACGAGTGAATATTGAATATATTGCCAAACATAAAAACCAAAAGACCAATTATCATTATGTTTTATGGTTTGAAGACGATAGGACAATTTTAGTCAAGCATGAAAATTATAATTATAAAATGCCGGAAGTAAAATCTCTGCAATGGGTTTATCTTTCATCAATGGGAGAAAATTCTCTGGAGTTTCACTATGAACTTTTAAAATATTTTGAGGAGCATCCGGATATAAGATTAGCTTTTCAGCCGGGAACTTTTCAGATGAAATTCGGCAAAGAGAAACTTCAAGGAATATATAAAAGAACCGATGTATTTTTTTCCAACAAGGAAGAAGCTCAAAGGATTTTAGAAACAGAAGAAGGCGACATAAAAGGATTATTGAAAAGTATGGCGTCAATCGGCCCGAAAATTGTTGTCATCACCGACGGCGTTAAAGGGGCATATTCCTACGACGGACATGAAATGCTGTCTATGCGGCTTTATCCCGATCCGGCGCCGCCGCTTGAGCGGACCGGTGCCGGCGATGCCTTTTCTTCAACTTTTACCGCGGCGTTGGCGCTCGGCAAAAGCGTGCGCGAGGCGATGATGTGGGCGCCGATAAATCCAATGTCGGTGGTTCAGCAAATTGGCGCCCGCGCCGGCCTTTTAACGCGCTCGGAACTTGAAGAATTTCTTAAAAAAGCCCCGGCGGATTACGAGCCGGAGATAATAGGATGATAAAAGATTATTTAAAAAGAACGACTGAAGAGAAATGGGTCTTGGGGCATTTTAATTTTTCAGAAGACGAAGCGCTAAGGGCGATTGTTGAATCGGCGGCGGAACTTAAAACTCCCATTTTTGTTGGCACTTCGGAAGGGGAAAGCAAACATATCGGTTTAAATCAGGCGGTAGGCCTTGTTAAGGCCTTTAGGGGAGAATTTAATATTCCTATTTTTTTAAACGCCGATCATACAAAAAGTTTTGATGGTGTTGTTGCGGCGGTTGATGCCGGCTACGATGCGATTTTAGCGGATTTTTCGGCCCTGTCTTTTGAAGAAAATGTGAAAATGACAAAACAAAGCGTGGAATACGCCAAATCAAAAAATCCCGAAATAATAGTTGAAGGAGAACTTGGTTATGTCAGGGGCGAATCAAAAATGCAAAAAGAAGTTATAGAAATAAAAGCGGAGGACTTAACTAAGCCGGAAGAAACGGCACAGTTTGTCAAAGAAACTGGAGTTGATATGCTGGCGCCGGCGGTTGGCAATATACATGGTATTGCCGCTAACACCCCGAAACTTGATTTTGCCAGAATTGCTGAAATTAAAAAAGCTGTTGGTGATGTTTATCTTGTTTTGCATGGCGGTTCGGGGATGAGCGAATCGGATTTTAAAAACGCGATTACAGCAGGGATATCGTTAGTTCATATTAGTACCGAAATTCGCGTGGCCTTTACCGAGACGCTCAAGGAAACTATTTCCCAAATGCCCGAAGAAACCACGCCGTATAAGATTTTGACCCCTTCTATTGAAGCAATGAAGAAAGTCATGGAAGAAAAACTAAAAATTTTCGGTAGCGTTAATAAAATTTAAAAGCGCTATTAAATATCCGCGTGGCAAATCGAGTAGTGGATGAAATATAAAAGGTGTCATGGGTCATGAGGGCAAAGAAAAAAGCCCCGGAGGGCGATTAGAAAGGTAGAACAAACGGCCAAAGGTATATGCCGTGAGTCTGCTTAAAAATATAAGAAAGAACATAGAGGCCTAGAAGTTGAATCACACCAACGGCAACGATCATACGCTCGGTTAGGTTCATCTTGCGCCTCCTGTGACTGTGAAAAACCCTATATAAATAGGGTAACACATTGGGCTAGTAAGAGACAATAGTCAACATGGGATGGTAAAAAGTAACAGGGATGTCACGGGGCGTGAGGATGGATTTTAGCAAATAAAAAAGAGCAGTTTTGCGTCATGCTTAGGACGGGAAGTCAGGATGACTTTCTGGGCTTGAGCTCGATGATCTCGGCGTCGTAGCCAGAGGCCATGATGATGAGCTGCTCGAAAGGAACTTCAGGAAATTCCTTCTTGGCAGCCTTGATCACTTCTGCGAGAGTGGGGCTTTCCACTTCCCTGCATTCAGTGTCCCAACAGACTTCCTTGGTTCGATCCGGATTCACATTCACATTGTACGTCATTTCGGCACCCCCCTAAAAGGTTGACTGCGGGATTCGGAACACTGCTTACAGTATAGCATTAAATTGTATGATTTG
>CAZBVM010000007.1:0-23452 GCA_964495505.1 uncultured Candidatus Saccharibacteria bacterium
CATCGAGGATCCTCGATTTTTTCACCAAATCGAAGATTTGGAAAAAATCGGGACAGTTTGCTATTATAATTTTCTTGTTCATAAATTATTATTAATAAATTCAAATAAATTTATACCCGAAACCGTCAAAAGAGTGACGATGAGTCCGGCGGTTAAAACACCAAAAACTATGGACCAGAAGGCATGGCGTCTTGGAAAGCCGAAAACAAAAGCAGCTACCACACCGGAGTAGACGCCAGTTAAAGGCAGCGGAATAGCGACAAAAATAAAAAGAGCTAAATCTCCCCAATAATGAAAATGACTCTCGTGCTTGGCCCTCGTTCTCTCAAAAAGCCATCCGACAAATCTGTTAAACCAATAGAATTTGTGACTTAAATATTCTGATGTTTTTTCAAGGCCAATCAAAAGTGGTAAAACCGGAAATATATTTCCCAAAAAACTTATAAAAAGGGCTTTGGTAGGACTGAAACCAAATTTTAAAATTGCCAAAGGAACGGCGCCGCGAAGCTCGCTTAGAGGAAGAGCAGCAACTAAAAAAGTTATTATTTCATTTGTCATTTGTGTAAAATTTCAGCGGCTTTTTCCGGCGCCACTGAAATTATGCTCAAACCGGTACCCAGCTCAACGCTGCCGGCCGTTTCAAATTTCGGCAAAATTTCCATATGCCAATGGTAATGATTATAGTCGTGATTTCTGCCGGCTGGCGCGGTATGAATAAAAAAATTGAAAGCTGGGTCTTTGAGTTTTTTATAAAGTCCTGAAAACACGAATTTCATGGCCTCGGCAAAATACGTTAATTCATTGTCTTTTGTGTCTTCAAAATAGGCGGAATGTTTTTTAGGAAAAATTCTTATTTCAAAATCCGTCTTTGACGCGAACGGAGCAACGATAATTGCGTCTTTATTTTCGTAAATTATTCTTTCTTTTTCTTTGATTTCCTGACGCAACATTTCGCAATGAACACATTTTTTGTGTTCGTGAAAGTAGCGCCGCGAACCATTAATGCTGTGGCTTACATCCGGTGGTACTATGGGTAGGGCCAAAATTTGAGAGTGAAGGTGGGGCACGGTAGAGCCAGCTTCTTTTCCGTGGTTATGAAAAATGGAAATATATTCAACACATTGATCTTTAGCTAAGCTAAAATAGCGTTCGCGATAAGCCATAAGAATTCTCCTTATTTCCAGAACACTGTACTGTGCCAAGTAGCGATCGTGGTCTTTTAAAATAACGAGCTCGTGAAAACCAGTGCCGGAACGCGATTTGTAAAGACCTTTTTTAGAAATTAAACTACATTCCCCATGCCCAACCGCCGGATACTTATTGGGAATAATCTGCAAAAACCAACCCCGCTGAGCTGGGTAAACCAAAACTGGCGGCAGATTTCCGAATTTGGAAAGATCCTCAAAAGGACATTTACTTTTTGAAAGCTTCATCTTGATCCTTCCCTTAAAATTATGTCTTGCGCCCCTAAGGGGCGCTAGAAGTATCCAATCGCCGAAAACCGGATCTTGCCGCAATTCCGAAATTTGTTTGATTTTAAATTTTTTTGACACCATAAACATTAAACCAAAGATAATATCTTATTTTAAACAAATCTTTTAGCACCTTAAAATAACTTTTTAAATTTACTTTTGAATCGGGGGGGTTATCCCAAATAACAGGAATTTCTTTAATTTTATAACCCATTTTTTTGGCCAGCGCCAGAGCTTCTATGTCAAAACCAAAACTGTCAATTTTTGTTTGTGAAAAAATATTTTGCGCCGATGCGGCGGTAAAGCATTTAAAACCTCTCTGGGTATCGTGAATGTTCCACAGGCCAGCAACAATCCGGATGATATATTTTGAATATTTGCCCAGTATCCGGCGATACCATTGCGCCTGTTCGTGGATTTCGGCGCCAGGAGTTTCAATTGAACCGATAACTATATCATAACCTTCTTCTGTTAAATAAGGCCAGAATTTTTCAATCTGCTCAATTGAAGTGGAGTTATCGGCGTCAGTAAAAAGCCGAAAATCACCTTGCGCCTGAAGCATTCCCTGCCGAACCACATAGCCCTTTCCAATATTTTTAGTGTTGGCAATTAACTGGAACTCCGGCTTGTTGCTTATAAATTCCATAACTACTTCAGCGGTTTTGTCAGTACTGCCGTCAGAAACAACGATTGCCTCCCAGGAATAATCCTGCCGCGACAGATAATTAAAAACCGCCTCCAGCGTTCCTTTGATTCGATTTTCTTCGTTATAGGCCGGGATAATGACAGAAAAATGTTTCATTGCGTTTATTTTAGCAAGTTTTCATATTAAAATCCATTTTTATTCTTTCTCATATCTTTCGCCCGTCCATATCATTTCTCGGACACACGTCGCTTCCCTGCCTGCCGGCAGGCAGGGCTTCGGCGGCGAAGCGCGTTCACTCTCGCTCTGCGATTCGCCTGCGGCGAAACCTAAATTGCCGAAGATAAATCTTCGGCAATACCAGCTCGCAGAGCTCCGAGAGTTCCTCGAAACGACATGGGCGGGCTCAATTATTTCTATCTAAATAACTTTGTAAAAATATAGCAGCAGCAGCCGAGTGTTGGTTTTTTGCTCCGAGTTTATCCGCCGCTTTACTTGTAAAAATTTCGTTTTCAAAATCTACCCCGACGCCTTCGGGTCGGAGCCCCGACCGAAGCGTCGGGGTCGCAACTTTTTTAATAAGTTCGCGCGCCCAGTTTTCCGTTTCCGTTGTTTGCCGCGTCGATTTCATTTTTTTATTCAAAGGCAAGCCAATAACGATTTTATAAATATCTTCTTTTTTAACAATCTCGTTTAAAGCAGAAAAAATATTTTTGTTATTTTCCAAGGTTTTATACGCAAAAGCCATCCGATGCTCGTCATCGGAAATCGCGAGCCCAATCCATTTACTTCCATAATCAACAGCTAAAATTTTCATTACAATATAAATATCATATCCGAGTATTATTTTCTACTCTTTTTATATCACGCATCACAACTTCCCTATGGGGAGCTTATGATACACTTAAAAAGTGTGATACCATTTGTCCGATCGGACAAATACTGTGACATCTATACATCTAACCGTGGCCTATTATTGATTTACAAAATCAATAGTTTAATTAAAATTTTTCAAATAAAAAAGAGAAACCCGCTAGGTCTGAGACATAGCGGGGGGCTTTTTTGGCTGCTCAGGCCTTGTTTCTTGTTGTTCAGCGAAGTAGCAGGTACGCTGCTACCGCGGCGGCAACATATCCGCCGACCTTGTCGATGGACAAGTGTCCGCTCATGATTGCCTGGTACGAAGCCGCAATCGCAACTTGCACCACGGTCATGAGAACAAACAGCGTCCCGACATTCTGCAACGAAGCACCAGCCAGCATGCCGTTGAACGACAGCAAGCCAAGAGCTCCGAAGAAGCCGGCGAATACAACCATCGTCCAGTTCGCTGTGGGAATTGTGAACCCACTGCTATGGAGGGCGAATGGCAACACGCCGATGAGGGCCGCCGCACTGAACATGGCAGACGAAACATTTCCGTTCAGACCGCTCCTGTTCATGAAGAGCGGCCAGATTCCGAAGAACACTCCGGCCAAGACCGCTTTCACCTGTATTTCGTTCATCACCTTTCTCCTTTCGGTTGGTGTCTGTTGGTGGTTATTGGAATTCTTGCGACGTAATAACTAAGAAAAGCTGGTTTTCTAAGCTATTACGTCGCAAGAAAGCTGACTAAATCTGATAAAGAACTACTATCAATTTAATGGTTAAAGTGTAGCATAAATTGGCTATTTTGTCAATATATCATTTCCTTCTTCCGTTACCGCCACCGAGTGCTCAAAGTGGGAGGAAAGGGAGCCACTGAGCGTTTCGTAGCCAAAACCGTCTTTGGACAGTTGCACCTCTTTGCTTTTTAAAGCGACCATAGGTTCAATAGCCAAAACCATCCCCGGTTTTAAAATCGGTCCTTGTCCATTTTTGCCGTAATTCGGGACATTCGGTTCTTCGTGAATGGCATGGCCGACGCCGTGGCCGACCAAAATTTCTATCACATAGAGTCCGTTGTTCTCAACATAATTTTCAATCGCAAACCCGATATCGCCTATATGATTTCCGGGTTTTACTTCTTTAATTGCAAGCTCCAATGCTTTTTGGGTTATATTAATCAGTTTTTGTTTTTCTTCCGTAAGTTTTCCGATTCCAACAGTTATGGCTGCGTCAGTAAAAAAATTTTTATATTTAACGCCGAGGTCAAGTTTTAAAATATCGCCATCTTTTAAGATAACCCCGTCCCTAGGCAAGCCATGAACCACAACTTCATTAAGCGAAGCGCAAAGAGTGGCCGGATAGGGTTTGTCCATAAAAGCCGGATGATAATTTAAAAAAGCCGGCTCGCCGCCGCGGGCTAAAATCATTTCTCGGGCTTTTTTGTCCAAAAAACCGGTGCTAACTCCGGGTTTGGCCAATTTTGCCAGTTCTCTTAAAACTTCGGCTAAAATTTTCCCGCCTTCTTTTAAAATTTCTATTTCTTCTTTTGTTTTGATTGTAATTGCCATACAAGATGATTCAATATATTCTATTATAATAAATTAGCTATAGCTAATTTATTATACACACAAACTAACCAATCAAACTAATTCTTTGCTTTTAGCGATTTTATAATATCCAAATGAATTTTCATTATGGATTGCTCGCCGTTTATATTGGTAATCTTTTTTTGACGCTCCAGAAGTTTAATCACCGGCAAAGTGTAGCGATTAAAAATTTCAAGCCGTTTTTTGATGATTTTTTTGGTATCGAGTTCCGGCAAATCCTTGCGATGGCGTTTCATATTCCTTATGTAAACTTCTTGCGGAGAAATCCAAACATGAAAAATAAAAACATTTTTATTGCCATATAGTTTTTTTAAAATCGGCCATTCTTTTTTGAGTTCTGTTTTAGAACGCGGCGAGCCACTCATTATAATGCCTTTCTTTTTATTAAAAATATTTCTGATTTCATTACTAATAAGAGCGGAAACAAAGGTAAAAGTGGTTAATCTGCCATTGTGCAAATTTTCCCGTTCTTTCTGAACGTTATATATTTTGCCGTCAAGTTTAATTTCTCTTTGTTTTAAAACAAGGGCTTTTTTGATTATTTTGCTAGAAATAATATGAACCAAGCCGAACTTTTTTGCTAAAAGCTCGGCTTGGGTGTCTTTTCCCGAACCCGGCCGCCCGAGGATAATAATGGCAATGAATTTAGAAGCCCTCATATTCCCTCATTACCAGTTGGGATTTAATTTGCTTCATGCTCTCCAAAACCACCGAAACCGCAATGAGAAGAGCGGTGCCGCCGATAGTCAAGGTGGCAATGCCCGTAAAATACTGAACAATAATCGGCAAAACCGCGATTACCCCGAGAAAAATCGCGCCTATGAGCACCACGCGATTTAAAATTCTTTTAATAAATTCCGCAGTGGAACCACCGGGTCTTATCCCCGGAATGAATCCGCCCTGTTTTTGAAGATTTTGAGAAATTTGATCGGGATCAAAAGTAATCGCTGTATAAAAATAAGTGAACAAAATCACCAAAAGAAAATAAAAAGAACCATAAACAAACTGATTTTGCAAAAATACCGCCGATGAGCGGGCAATTTGGGAAAGCCATGAGATATCAAACCCGCCGATAACCTGCGCTATAAGCTGCGGGAAAAGCAAAATTGAAAGAGCGAAAATAATTGGAATAACTCCGGCCTGATTAACTCTTAGAGGCAAATGAGCCATAGAACCACCATAGACGCGATTGCCTCTGATTCTTTTGGCATAAGCTATCGGAATAGCTCTTTCTCCTTCGGTAACGATAACCACTCCCGCGATAACTATAATAGAAACAGCCACAAAAGCTAAATAAGTGAAAAGCAGAGATGGACTATAGGTAATCAGGGTCTGTTTTAAATCAATCGGAAGACGGGAAACTATACCGGCAAATATTAAGAGCGAAATGCCATTGCCGATATTTTTTTCCGTTATAAGCTCGCCAAGCCACATTAAAAACATTGATCCGGCGGTAACCGCGAAAATCGAAGCAAAAAACACTAAATTGCTTTGAGTAGTTATAATTTGCTGGTTTTTTAACAAAACTAAAAGACCGTAACCCTGTAGAACGGCTAAAGGAACAGTTAAATATCTTGTATATTGATTAAATTTTTGGCGGCCGATTTCACCTTCTTCATGATAAAGTTCTTTTAAAGCCGGAATTAGCATTGTTAAAAGCTGCATGATAATTGAGGCCGTAATGTAAGGACCGACTCCAAGCATCACGATGGATAAATTGTCCATAGCGCCGCCGGAAAATATATTGAGCAATCCAAAAAGCTGATTGCCTTCAAAAAAGGACTTGAGACGCAAAACATCAACCCCCGGGACTGGAATGGTCGCCATAAGACGAAAAACGACTAAAAGCGACAAAACAAAAAAAATTCGATTACGCAGGTCTTTTATTTTAAAAATTTGGATTACTTTTTCAAACATAATGATTATTGTGAAGAGAAGAAAATGAAATTTTAAAATTGTAGGTGGGGGCGAGCCGCCCCGCGAAGCGGGGTGGGGCTAAGCAATTTTAAAATTTTATTTTCTTCTCGTAACATTCATTTTATACTTCCTCCTGATTTCTTAACTTTATCACGCGCCGATTTTGACAGCAAAACGTCTTGAAAAATAAGTTTCTTGGAAATTTCTCCACCGCCTAAAATTTTTATTTCAGGTAATTTACCTCCTTTTTTTTGAATCATTCTTTTTTCAAATAAGCTTTGAGGACTGACGACTCCACCTTCTTTTCCCCCTTCGAGGGATCCGCCTGAGGCGGAAAATCGCCTATCAATATCTGCCAAATTAAAAATTGCCGGTTTTCCGTATAAACTTTTAAAGGAGTGTTTGGCCCGACCACGCGCTTTCGGCAATTTCATCATTAAATCTCTAATAGCCGGCCGGATTCCGGCGCCGGCCCGGGATTTTTGACCCTTAATGCCGCGCCCCGAATAACCGCCTCTTTTACCTCCTCTGCCAATGCGTCGCGCTTTTTTTAATTTATGAATTGGTTTTATTTGGTGTAGTCTCATAATTAATAATTTTTAATTTCTAATTTTCAATTTTCAATCAATGATTTAATTCTTTAATTTTCAAACGTTTGAAAATTGGGTCATTGTCCGGCCTTCGCAGCCGAAGCAGCTTCGGCGGAGTAGGCAAAATTTAATGAAAATTGTAAATTGAGAATTGATAATTTATTTTGATTTCAACTTTTTAAGTGCTTCTATCGCCGCCCGTGCGTTATTAAGCTTATTAGTTGTTGTACCCAGAATTTTTGAGGTGATATTTGCAATACCGGCTAAACCGACGACAACTCTAACCGGCCCGCCGGCAACGAGTCCCTTGCCTTCTTTTGCTGGCTTTAAAATTACCTTAGCACTGCTAAATTTTCCAACAACCTCGTGGGGAATAGTACCATTTTTTATGGTGACATTGATTAAGTTTTTTTTCGCTGCCCGGGCCGCTTTTTCTATAGATTCTGAAGTATCGGCCCCCTTATCAATACCGACGCCGACCCGGCCTTTATGATCGCCTAATACAACAGTAGCCCTAAATCTAAATCGCTTGCCTCCGGCCACCACCCGAGTGACTCTTCTGATATCCAGCGTTTTCTGGTCAAACTCTGATTTTTCTCTTGGCTTTCTTGGTCCTCTCCTAAAATTGTCTCTTTTTTTTATAATCATATTTTTCTATAAGCTATAAGCTAAACGCTAAAAACTAAAATTTTAATCCTCCCTCTCGCGCGCCGCGAGCTACTTCAGAAATCGCGCCGTGAAATTTATAGCCGCCTCTGTCAAAAATAACACTGGAAATATTTTTTTCTGCGGCTTTTTTGGCGGCTAACTTGCCGATTTCGTAAGCCAAACCTTGCCTGCCGGCAGGCAGGGTTTTTTTTGTTTTGCCTGCCCCGCTGCGAAGCTTTGCGGGGCTTTTCATCTTTATTTCTTTATCGGAAACGGCAAGTATGGTTTTTCCTTCGCTATCATTTATAAGCTGCGCGTACAAGTGATAATTAGATTTAAAAACTGAAAACCTCGGCCTTTTAGCCGTCCCGGAAATTTTAGCTCTCACTCTTTTGTGCCGCATTTGTCTTTTTAATTGTTTAGTTTTTTTAGTCATTGTCTTAATTTTCAATTTCTAATTTTTCCCGATTTTATCGAGGATTCTCGACAAGGTCGGAACAATTTTCAATCAATGATTTAATTTTTAAATTGTTTGAAAATTGGGCCATTGAAAATTTATTGGAAATTGATAATTGAAAATTGATAATTTTGCGTTAGCCTGTCGTGCCGGCTACTTTTTTGCCGACTTTTCGTTTTATTACTTCGCCAGCGTAACGAATGCCTTTGCCTTTATATGGCTCTGGTTTTTTAAGCGCCCTGATGTTGGCAGCCGCTTGGCCCACCAGTTCTTTAGAAATGCCATTTACGGTAATCGTGTTTTTTAAAACTTCAACCTTAATGCCATCCGGGATTTTAAAAAAAACCTGATGGGAAAACCCTAAATTAAGAACTAAATCACCGCCTTGCGTCTGGGCTTTAAACCCAATTCCTTCAATTTCCAATTTCTTCTCAAATCCATTAGTAACGCCGCTTACCATGTTGGCGATTATCGCTCTTATTGTCCCCCATAACGCCGGCGTTTTTTTGGATTTGGCAACGGGTAAAACGGTAATTTTATTTTCTAAAATCGTTATCTTTAATTCCCGGGGGATCTTATACTCCAACTCGCCCTTCGGCCCCTTAACCTTAACGAAACCGTCTTCAATGGCTACGGTTACGCCGCTCGGAATTTCTATTAACTTTTTTCCTATTTTGCTCATGTTGTCTAAATTTATAACAGACAATCTTTTGTAACAAAAATTTCACTAATAGTCAAATTTTCGTTAATGATAAATAATATTGAAAAAAGTAAAAGGCCCGCACATTTCTGCACGGGCCCAAGATTGAACGCAATCTCCAAGCGTTGCGGCAAAATTGCCGCGAACCAAGGACTGAGTTCCAGGGGTCAAAAGACCTAAGGTTCCAAGTCCAAAGCTCTAACTTGCGAACACCGCCGCAGGGCTGCGGCTGCTCCAGTCATCGTTTGCCAGCTCCTTGCGGAGCTTGATGAGGTGTGGCGTCGTTGCGACAGTAACCTCACCGTATGCCCTGACAAGAGGCAAAAGATTGGCGAGAATGTCTCCGCCAGAGGCCTTCTTCAGGTCGGCTGGCGTCCATCCGTTCCTCTCGAGAGCATCAGCGTGTTCGTTCATCTGGCCGATTGAGTAGAGACTGGACATTGTCCTTCTCCTTTTGGACACGTTCCGTCAGGAACCCGTCCGTTTGGGGGTTTGTATTTGCCGCTCTGGCTTAGACCCGATTGTCTTTGCCACAGCAGAGAAGGACCTAAATTTAAGTCACTCTATGCTGTGGTAAAGCTCACAAGTTGAATAGGTTTAGTAAAGAGCTTAAATTCTATATGAAAAGTATAGCATATCAACAATCTTTTGTCAATTTTTTGCGAAATGAGATTGCCACCAATTACGCATTAAGAATCGATCGATTTTAAATACGTAATTTAGAAATTAACACACTTTCAGACGATCGTCGCGGAATGCCGTAATTTTTAAAGCTCTTACCAAATTTCTAAAAGCACTTCGCCGCCGAGGCCGGCTTTTTTCGCTTCTTTATTTGTCATCAATCCTTTAGGAGTAGAAATAACGGAAACGCCGTAGCCGCTTTTAACAATCTTTATTTTATCGGCTTTAACGTAAAAACGCTGGCCCGGTTTGCTGACCCTTTTAATTTCATTTATCGCCGCCGGATATTTTAAATCTATTTCAAGCAATTTTTTCCCCTGCCCGTTCGGCAGGCGGGCGCTCTTAGCGGAAAAATTATCTATATAGCCCTCTTTTTTTAAAATTTTTGAAATTTCTAATTTTATTTTTGAGAGCGGCATAACAACCGATTTATGTTCGGCTTTCTCTCCGTTTCTTATTCTTGTTAACATGTCGCTAATAGGGTCAGTCATATTTTTCACCAAGAGGACTTTTTAATTCCCGGTATTTCGCCGCGCCTGACCGATTCTCTAAAACAAATCCGGCACAATCCGAAATCCCTGATATAGCCGCGGCGCCGGCCACACCTAAAACAACGGCGGATAACTCTGGTTGTAAATTTAGGTTTTTTTAGCGCTTTTTCAATTTGTGATTTTTTTGCCATGCTATTATTTTATTGGAAGTCCTAAGGATTTATATAGAGCGATAGCTTCATCTCTACTTTTGGCTTTAACAACCAATGTTATCTCAAACCCAAAAATATTTTTAACTTCCTCTCCTAAAACTTCAGGAAATACAATATGTTCTTTTATCCCGATTGTCAAATTGTTGTTTTTATCTAGCGACTTAACGCCAATACCCCGAAAATCTCGAGTTCGGGGCAAAGCGATGTTTATCAGGCGGGCAATAAAATCATACATCCTCTTGCCTCGTAAAGTAACCATCGCCCCAACGGCCACGCCCTTCCTAGTTTTAAAATTGGCTATGGATTTTTTAGCCAGCGTGACTTTCGGTTTTTGGCCAGTTATCAATCCGAGGTCACAAAGTGCTACTTCCAAAAATTTTTCATCTTTAAGAGCCCGGCCCAGACCGACGTTAACAACAACTTTTTGCAATTTGGGCAACGCTAAAATATTCTTTATCCCCAACTCCTTTTGTAAAATTGATGTTGAATTTTTTGCCATTTTTATCTAAATTTTAGAATGATAATGAATAAAATTTAGCTATAAAACTGAGCACCCCGCCCTTATTTTGCCTTACAATAATCTGGCGGCGCGAGGGCGAATAGCCCTGCCCTATTCGGGCAAGCGCCGCAGATGTTTTAGTAGATTTTGCCAAGAGATAGTTTATCATGTTTTTGGGTTGCAAAATAAGGGCTGGGGTAAGGTTTTGTTGCTAAAATTTCATTTATGAAATTTTAGACAAAGCCCTTATAATTCTAATCCGCATTTTTTACAGATTCTAATTTTTTTACCGTTTTGCCCCTTCGGGACATCTCCCGAAAGGAGAAAAACTTTATAACCGACTCGAGTTGGTTTGCCGCAATTTTTACAAATCAACATAACCGATGAAACCGCTAGGGGTCTGGGTGTTTCAATTTTTTCCCCCTTTTTACCGCCGGTTTTTTTTGCCAGGTGTTTTTTCTTTAAATTAATATTTTGAGCGGTAATCAGACCTTCTTTTGGCAATACTTTTATGACTTTTCCCCTTTTCCCTTTATCCTTTCCGCTAATAACTATTATATTATCTCCTCTTTTTATACGCATAGGTTTACAACACTTCTGGCGCCAGTGAAACTAATTTTATAAATCCTCTGTCGCGAAGTTCCCGAGCTACGGGACCAAAAATTCTGTTTCCTTTCGGTTCAAATCCGTCAACTATTGCTGCTGCGTTATCGTCAAAACGAATATAACTGCCGTCCTGCCTCCGGTAGGCCTTTTTTTGGCGAACAATAACGGCTCTAACAATATCTTTTTTCTTAATTTCCTTGCGAGGTTCGGCTTCCTGAACCGAAGCTACCACAATGTCGCCAAGCTGAGCCCAGCGCCTTCTCGTACCCCCTAAAATTTTAAAAACCCGGATTGTTTTAGCGCCGGTGTTATCCGCGACTTTTAAGATTGTTCTCGGTTGTATCATGCTTTTTTTATTACCTTAAAGTGTTTATCTTTTGAAATCGGCCGAGTTTCTTTAATTATTACTTTATCGCCAGTATGAAACTCACCATTCTCGTCATGGGCCTTATACTTTTTACTGGATTTATAATACCGGCTATAACGCGGATGTTTTTTTAAATCATCCACTTTTACAACAACGGTTTTATTCATTTTATCGGAAACTACGGTTCCTTTTAATATTTTAGACATATATGTGTTCAGACAAGAAAATATAATTTAAAAATCGCTTGCCCCATTCCGCCTTCGGCGGAACGGCTCGCCCCCACCTACGATTTTTAAATTATATTTTCTTGTCTTCATAAATTTATTGTTTCTCTATAAATTTTGTTTTTAGCGGCAACTTGTATGCTGCCCGTTTCATAGCTTCCTGCGCCAGTTCCCGGGAAACGCCATCCATTTCAAAAAGAACACGACCTGGTTTTACCGGAACTACGTAATGGCTGACACTGCCTTTGCCGCCGCCCATAGGAGTTTCGGCTCCTTTCCGGGTAATCGGCTTGTCGGGAAAAACTCTGATCCATATTTTTCCGCCGCGGGCAACGTATCGGGTCATCGCCCGGCGAGCTGCCTCAATCTGGCGTGCCGTAAGCCAAGCCCTTCCTTGCGACTTTAAACCAAAACTGCCGAAAGCCAACTCAATGCCGCGGGTTTCAATTCCGCTAAATCTTCGGCGTCCTTTATGCCATTTTCTATGTTTAACTTTTTTAGGAATAAGCATGCTATTTATTGATCGTCCTTTGTGTCCCGATATTGTCCAAATCTTCGATTTGGAAACAATATCGCGGATCCTCGATTTTGTAACTCCGACTTTGTCGGAGACAAAATCGGGACCACTTTCTATGTTTTACTTTCTTGGGTATTAACATAATTATAGGTCCTATTAGTCCTATAGGTCTTATTTTTTATCAAAAACCTCGCCTTTATAAATCCAAACTTTTACGCCAACTTTGCCATAAACAGTTAAGGCCTCTTCTTGAGCGTAGTCAATATTAGCCCGAATGGTCTGAAGCGGCACTTTTCCTTTGCTAAGCCATTCACGCCGCGCCATTTCACTGCCGTCAAGCCGGCCGGCTAAAGCAATTCTAGCGCCCAAAACTCCCTTTTGCGCCATCATTCTTTCTAAGGCGCCTTTAATTGTTCTTCTGAAAGGAATTCTTCTTTCCAGGTCCGAAGCGACGTTTTGCGCCACAATTTTAGCTTCGGTTTCCGAATTTTTTATCTCGTTTACCGCAAGTTTAAATTCCCACTTGCCTCCTCCGTAACGAGCTTTTTCTCTTAATTTTTTAATTATCGCTTCTATTTTTTTCTTTAAATCGGTAAGACCGGTGCCGCCGCGGCCGATAATTAAGCCCGGCTTGGCCGTATTTACAATTACCGTAATGGAATCGCCGGAACGTTCGATTTCCACTTCTCCCAAACCGGAACGGTTATATAATACTCCTAAAAATTCGCGGATTCGAAGATCTTCTTCCAGAAAATAGCGATAAAACTTTTTTGAAAGCCATCGCGATTTCCAATTGAAGATTGCGCCGATTCTAAAATTTGTTGGATGAATTTTATTTCCCATATTATCCTATTGCTTTTCTCCTGAATATTTTTCTGGTAAAATCGCCAAATTTCCTTGTTGGCTTTATTTCCTTCGGCGCCTCCTTGCCCTCTTTTTTAGGAGTAATCGCGGTTTCAACAAAAGCGGGTTTTTGAGCAATAACTTTGCTTATTTTTTTCCTTGGTTTTCTAATTCCCGATATAATTTTTTCTTCCAAAATAAGCGTAATGTGGCTTGTTTTTTTATGAATAGCGCCGGCTCGGCCAAAAGCCCGAGGCCGAAATCGCTTTAACTTGGGCCCCTCGTCAACCAAAATGTTTGAAACATATAAATTTTCTGAAGACAAATTAAAATTATTGACTGCCGAGGCCATAGCCGATTTTAAGAGTTTTAACATGGGCAAAGCTGATTTTTTATTTTGAAATTTCAATTGGGTAAGCGCTGACAGCGCTGAAGATTTTTTAATAAGATTGGCAATTAATCTGACTTTTCTCGGCGCTATTCTTAAGTTATTCAGATGGAATTTGTATTGCATAAATTTACTTTACGTTTGCGGCCGGTGCGGCAACTTTTGCTTTTTCGGCTTCCGCGGCTTTCATTTCAAGCTCTTTTTGTATCTTGCCGCCATGGCGGACGAATTTTCTGGTAAAAGAAAACTCGCCCAGTTTATGGCCGACCATTTCTTCAATTATAGTAACCGGAATATGAATTTTCCCGTTGTGAACGCCGAAAGTAAACCCTACCATCTCCGGCGAAATCACAGAGTCGCGCGACCAGGTTTTAACAACCGTTCTGTCGCCGGCTTTCAACTTGCTTATTTTCTTGAGCAGTTTTGGATCAACCCAAGGCCCTTTTTTAACGCTACGAGACATGTTTTATTTTTTATTTTTTTTAGTTTTCAAGACTTTTGGAATAAGGTCTATTTCTTTCATTAAAATTCCCGAAAAAAAATTATCCTTATCTCTTTCTTTCCCTAAAGATACATTTAAACTATCGTCATATCTTTGTTTTTCTATTGGGTCAATTAAAACTCTATATGCTTTTTCTATTTGTCTAAATTCTTCTTCTTTATTTTTATTTTCTGGTTTATCCGGATGAGTTTCTTGAACGCGCTTTCTAAATGCTGATTTAATTTCCTCTTGAGTAGCGTCAGGATTAATGCCCAAGATATCGTAATATGTTTCTTTGGGATGATATTCTTTTGGATTTTCTCTAAAACTTTCTTGTGACATATTATTTCTTTCTTCTTCTAATAATAAACGTATTTGACCGTTTGTTTTTATTTCGGGTTTTCCGGCCGCCGGTAATTTTACCCCACTTGGTTTTTGGGCGCCTCGTGCCCCTTAAGGCCCGACCTTCGCCGCCGCCGTATTTGTGATCTCTCGGATTCATAGCTGATGCCCGAACCGTTGGCCTAATGCCGAGCCAGCGGGAACGACCGGCCTTACCAACGGTTATCGTATTTCTTTCTGCGTTTGACAATATGCCAACGGAGGCATACCCGCTGTCTAAAACCTTCCTAATTTCAGACGACGGCAAAAGAAGATGGGTAGAGCCGCCTTCTTGGGCCATAACTTGAACCGAGTTGCCGGCCGATCTTGCTAACTTACCGCCTTTGCCAGGAAAAAATTCAATATTGTGAATAAAAGTGCCAACCGGAATATTTTTAAGCATTAAACGATTGCCAATAGATAACGGGGCGTTTTCCGAAGTAATAACCGTATCACCTACCCTAAGATCTTTTGGAGCTAAAATATACCTCTTTTCACCGTCTTTGTAAACTATCAAAGTGATAAATGCGGTGCGATTAGGGTCGTACTCAATTGAAACCACTTTACCCGGTATATTGTATTTGTTTTGTTTGAAGTCAACAAGTCGGTAAAGTTGTTTATGCCCGCCTCCCTGATGCCGCACAGTAATTCGGCCCCTGTTATTTCTGGCGGAAGTTTTTTTCCTTCCATGCGTCAAGCTTTTCTCCGGTTCGGATTTGGTTAAAACGGAAAAATCAACGCCGGTCATCTGGCGCCTTCCTTCCGATGTTGGTTTGTAAATTTTAATAGGCATATTCTTTAATTTTCAATTTCTAATTTTCAATTTTTTTCAATCAATGATTTAATTTTTAATTTTCAAATGTTTGGAAATTGGGTTATTGTCCGGCCTTCGCAGCCGAAGCAGCTTCGGCGGAGTAGGCAAAATTCAATGAAAATTGTAAATTGATAATTGTAAATTACTTTACTTCTATGCTTTGTCCTTTTTCTAAAGTGACAATTGCTTTTTTAAAGCCACTTTTAAACCCCCTGGTTTTTCCCACTTGGCGGGCTTTTTTTGGAATATTAATAATATTTGCCGAGACCGCCTTAACATTATAGGTCTTAGAAACCGCTTTTATAATATCAATTTTATTGGCAGAAGAAGCAACTTTAAAAATGTATTTATTTAAACTTTGGCCGGATACGGCTTTTTCAGTAGTAATCGGAGAAACCAAAATTCCGCCTGGCTTCAGCTCGGCAACTTTCTTAACCGGTTCCGCCTTGTCCTCCGTAGCTTTAGCGAAGGAGGATGATTTTCCAAATAATTTATTTAACAGAGGCATATTTTTTATTTAAATATTCAATGCCGCCTTTTGTTAATATCACATACTGATATTTTAAAATATCCAAAATATTCAAATTATTGATATTAATAATTTCTAAGTTCGGCAAGTTTCCGGCCGCCCGTTTAACATTTTCACTTAATTCCGAAATAACTAATAAAGCGGTTTTAGGTCCCCCTACGGGGGATCTCCCGAAGGGAGAAAAATTTTTCATTATTTTTGCCATTTCTTTGGTTTTTGGTGCCAGTAATTTTAAGTCATTTAAAATCAATATTTCGTTATCCTTCACTTTACCCGAAAGCGTTGTTAGAAATGCTTTTTGAGTCATTTTTTTATTTATTTTCAATTTAAAATTTCTTTTGCTGGTCGGACCGAAAGTAACGCCGCCATGCCGCCAAATTGGCGAGCGTGTCGAACCATGGCGCGCCCGGCCGGTGCCTTTTTGCCGCCAAGGTTTGCGGCCGCCGCCTCTGATTTCGCTTCTATCTTTGGTTGAAGCCAAAACCGGCCTTCGGTTCGCAAAAGCGACTCTCACCGCTTGATGAACTAAATCAGCATTCCAGGGCAATCCAAAAATGGCTTCATTAAGCTCTATTTCCGATACCTCTTTTCCTTCCTGATTATACACTTTTGCTATTGACATAATTTGAAAAATATGATAGAATGGTAGTATAAAAGTAAGTTGTTTGTCAATCTAACAGCCCTAACCATAAACTGTCCGAAATCCCTAAAGGAGGGATGAACATGAACCGTCGCCTGCTCATTATCTGTGCTGTTGTTCTCGCTGCTCTCGGGTCGACGCTGGCCATCGGGTACTTCACGAGGCCGACGACTCCGCCGCCCGCCGTTCGTAAGGCCGCGCCGGCAAAGGCGCAGAAGCCCGCCGTCAAGGCCGCTCCGAAGCCGGTTCCGCCGGCTCCGATTCAGCCGCAAGCGCAGCTGGCACCCGTCGTCATCAACAACCACAACGTGCAGAACAGTTCGGCGCCGCCAGCGCCAGCACCACAGCCGGCATCGGTCGTCATCAACAACTACAACATCCAGGGGATGACGCAGCCGGTTTTGACACCACCAGCGCCGCAGCCGCCAGCGCCGGTTCCGCAGCCGATGCCCACCTACCATGACGAGGTGAGGTGCACCCTCTATCAGGGGTGCACCCATTTCTGGGTAGACCCGCCGCGGTAAGTAAGGCTAGCTCGGCTGGCCAACCCCCGTCCCCGCTCTTCGCAAGAAGGGTAGGGGAACGGGGGTGTTTTTTTATAATAAAAAGTACTAAACAAAATGAAATATAAAATTGAAATTGTCGTAGCCCCATTCGCCTTCGGCGAACGGCACGACCACGCCTACAATTTCAATTTTATATTTCATTTTGTTGCTAAAGCTACTAAAGTTCCTTTTCTACCCGGCACTGCGCCTTTCAAGGCGATTAAATTATTTTCGCTGTCAACTTCAACCACTTCCAAATTTTTCACCGTTACTCTGTCAGTACCCATCCGCCCAGCCATTCTCATTCCTTTAAAAACATGCTCCGGAAAAGAAGCGCCGATAGAGCCGGGCGCCCGATGGCGGTCTTTTTGGCCATGGCTTTTCGGCCCGCCATGGAATCCATGTCTTTTTACCACCCCTTGAAATCCCTTGCCTTTTGAAATAGCAACAACATTTACTTTGTCGCCGGGCGAGAAAACGGAAATATCAATTTTATCGCCGGATTTTAATCCGTCGACTGACGGATCAACACGAAACTCGCGAAGCCACCGCTCAAATCCAAGCTGAACTGCCGTATATCCGTCTTTTTCTTTGGTTCTGACTTGAGTAACAAAATTCGGCCCGCTTTCTATTAGAGTTACGGGAATTACTTGATCTTCTTTAAATATTTGGGTCATCCCTAATTTTTTTCCTAAAATGAATTTCATATTTTTTAACCCCGCCGTGGCGGGGTAAGGTTTCCTTACAAAAACTTCGCCCCGCGATCGGGGCGAAGTTTTTGAGGAAGCCCTTACATTTTTATTTCAATATCCACTCCCGCCGGCAAATTAAGATTCATTAAAGCGTCGATGGTTTTGGCGCTGGGGCTCATAATATCAATCAAGCGTTTGTGAACCCTCATTTCGTATTGGTCGCGGCTGTTCTTATGGACAAAAGTGGAAGAATTAACCGTGTATTTTTTAATTTCAGTCGGCATCGGAATCGGGCCAATTACCAAAGCACCTTGCCGCTCGGCCGTATCCACAATTTGGCGAGCCGAAGAATCAATGATTTTATTATCATAGGCCCTGATTCTTATCCTGATTCTTTGTTTTATTTCCTCTTTTTCTTTTTCTTTTTTCTTAACCATTTATGTTTTCAAAAGAACAATTTATTTGACTGTCGCTCCCGACGCTTCGGTCGGGACTCCGACCCTTTGGCGTCGAAGTTATCACTTGTTTACCTTAGTTACTACCCCGGCTCCGACCGTTTTGCCTCCTTCTCTAATAGCAAATCTTTGCTGTTCTTCCAAAGCCACCGGCGCGATTAATTTAACGCTGAACTTAACCGTATCGCCGGGCATTACCATTTCAACACCAGTTGGCAAAACAACCTCGCCGGTAACATCGGTGGTGCGAATATAAAATTGCGGCTTGTAATTGGAAAAGAAAGGAGTATGCCGCCCACCCTCTTCTTTCGTTAAAATATATACCTCGGAATCAAACTCGGTGTGAGGAGTTACCGAACCGGGTTTGGCAATAACTTGGCCGCGTTCAACGTCTTCTTTCTTTAGGCCTCTTAAAAGAACGCCCGCGTTATCGCCGGCTCGGCCCTCGTCAAGAGATTTGTTAAACATTTCTATTCCGGTAACAACTGATTTCTGGGTCGGCTTAAGACCCACAAGATCCACTTCTTCGTTTATTTTTACCATTCCTCTTTCAATTCTGCCGGTTACCACCGTGCCTCGGCCTTCAATTGAGAAAATATCTTCAATCGGCATTAAAAACGGCTTGTCAACTTCGCGAACCGGTTCGGGAATGCTTTCGTCAAGCGCTTTAACAAGTTCCAAAATCGGCTTGGCCGCTTCGTCGTCGGGAGAATTGGCCTCCAAGGCCTTTAGCGCCGAACCGCGAATTACCGGAATCTTGTCACCGGGAAATTTGTATTTCGTCAGAAGTTCGCGAATTTCGGCTTCAACCAAATCAACAAGCTCCGGGTCGGAAACCATGTCTACTTTATTTAAAAAGACAACGATGGCCGGAACGCCGACTTGGCGCGCCAAAAGAATATGTTCTCTGGTTTGAGGCATTGGGCCGTCGGTTGCCGCCACGACAAGAATCGCGCCGTCCATTTGAGCCGCGCCGGTAATCATGTTTTTGATGTAGTCCTGATGCCCCGGAGCGTCAATGTGGGCATAATGCCTTTTTTCCGACTCATATTCGGAGTGATGCAGTTGAATAGTAATGCCGCGCGCTTTTTCTTCGGGCGCTTTGTCAATATCGCCGACCGTTTCGGCTTTTTTCGCCAAACCCTTCATATGAAGGATTTTGGTGATAGCCGCCGTTAATGTGGTTTTCCCATGGTCAACATGGCCGATGGTGCCGACGTTAACGTGGGGTTTTGTCCGTTCAAATTTTTCCGCCATATTTTTCCTTGATTATTTAATTAAATAAGATTTTTATAATTTAACACGCAAATCTCATTTTAGTCAATAATCAAACGGTTGTCAATAACATAAAAAGGCCTGATTAATTTAGGCCCCTTTGATTGGGAATTGGAAATACGTTACTTTAACCGCGGAACAGACCTTTGGGCAACAATTTTGTCATCATCATCAACGATATCCACCACGACTACGCCGCTTGCGACTTCTCCTGTACTGTAAACCAAATCTTTTGTATTAATCGTCTCAACCCATTTTCCTTCGTTGGTTTTCAAGGCATTATAGTAAACGGTCTTGCCTTGATCCATTCGATGTTCGTGGACGTAAACCAGCTCACCGGAAACTTTAAGATATAAGTTCCCAGAACCACCGGTATCACAATTCATATATTCTACGCCATAATCTGAATCGTTATCAATAACGCCGTTAGGGCAAACCCATTTTGAAACATCCGGAACCTCGGCGTAAGCGGTCCCAGCCGCCATAAGCGCAGCCAAAACAACAACAGTTTTCAGCGTCAGTTTCATTGTCCTTTCTCCTCTTTCGCTTGGTAAATTTTAACAAGGATCTATATAAGTAAATAGATTCTATATCTAATACGGCAATTCGTCAAGAAGCAATGTTTTGTCTATTGTATCACAACTTCCCTATAGGAAAGTTATGATGCAAAATCGGTGTATAAAAAATTAACGCGCTTTTAGACGATCGGTGCGAAATGCGTTAATTTTATTTTTTTGTGATTTAGTATAATCACCGACCGCATAAGATCTCTCGAGATGGCTTATGCGGTCAACAATAATTTATCCGCATTTGTATCCTCGATGAAAGATATGCGGATAAAAGAATAGCCGCAAATTGCGGCTTAATTTTTGTTCAATGGTTATCGTTTTAACGATTTAATGGTAAACTCACCTGAGCCGGCCAATCATTTTCCCTCACCGTCAGAAGTGCATAAAGTACGTAACCGTCCATAAGTTCCTGAATCTGGGGAGTTCCAATACTCATATTACGCCATCGCCGCCAGCGAAATTTAATTGTCGGATTTGTCGCTTTTTCATCAAATTTAACTCTTATTTTCTCTAGCGGAAGAGACGATAGAGCATAAGTTCCATCGTTCATCTCCCAGGCGAATTTCATCAACACCTTTGTAGTCGTTGATACGCTGAGCTCGCCAACAATCAGGAAAAAACCGCCGGAAACTCTTGAATCAGTCTCTGAACGTTCTACCATCTTCCGCAGTTTGTGTTCACCCTTTAAGATTAGCTCTGCTTGCGATGGCAGCTCTGGCCGATTTGCGCAGCCAACCACAAAAAATCCAATCAGAAAAACAAGCGCCATGCTGATTGTTCTCATTTTCCACCCTCATTTTTTTGAAAAGGTACAAAAAATGTAAGTGGCTACATAGTATAATTAATACGGCAGTTCGTCAAGGCCGAGGTCTTCAAGGGTAACGTCGCCGGCATCGGCGAGATTGATTTCATCAATAGTGGCGCCGACGCTTTCGGTCGGCGCTCCGCCCTCCAACATTGACTGTTGGAGCGTCGGAGCTGACGCCTCCGGAAAATTCATTTCGTCAACTATTGCCGCACCGACGGGATTTATGGAGTTTACAATCGGTTTTGGTTTTTCATCATTTGTTGGAAGCTCGGTTTCTAACATAATTTCTTTTTCAATTTTTTCCTTGTCCTTGTTTCTCAAGAGTTCATATTCCTCCATCGTTAAAACAACGCCAATCGGCTTGCCGTCTTCAATCAAAAGACATTTTCCGCCTTCTTCTAAAAATTTTTTTATTGTTTGGTAGATCATGTTTTTATGATTAATATAAAAAATAAAATTTTAAAATTTTCATTTTTATATCAATCTATTTCTTCCCGGCGATAATTAATTCGGCGACATTATTCGGTACTTCTTCGTAATGGCTGAATTCCATAGTGTAGCTGGCGCGGCCCTGGCTCATTGAGCGAAGCTTGGTGGCGTAGCCGAACATTTCCGACAAAGGTACTTTGGCATCAACCACCTTCATCATCGCTCGTTCCGACATTTTTTCAATTTTGCCGCGCTTACTATTAAGATCGCCGGTAATATCTCCAAAAAATTGTTCCGGCACGATTACTTCAATTTTCATTATCGGTTCAAGCAAAATCACATTAGCGCGTTTGGCCGCTTCCTGCAAGGCGATGGAACCTGCAATTTTAAAAGCCGCTTCCGAAGAATCCACCTCATGATAAGAACCATCGTAAAGCGCCGCTTTCATATCAACCATCGGAAAACCGGCTTTGATTCCTTTTTCCATCGCTTCGCGCACTCCTTTTTCCACCGCCGGAATAAACTCCTGCGGAATAATGCCGCCTTTAATTTCATTTATAAATTCAAAACCGCTGCCCCGCTCTCCGGGTTCAACCCTGAGCCAAACATGGCCGTACTGGCCGCGGCCGCCCGATTGGCGAATATATTTTCCTTCGGCTTCGGCAATTTTTTTAATTGTTTCTTTGTAGGCCACCTGCGGCCGGCCAACATTCACATTAACTTTAAATTCCCGCTTCATCCGGTCAACAATAATTTCTAAATGAAGTTCTCCCATTCCGGAAATAATGATTTCACCGGTTTCAAAATCGGTTTTAATCCTGAAAGTCGGGTCTTCTTCCGACAATCGCTTTAAAGCCATACCCATTTTTTCCTGGTCGGCTTTGGTTTTCGGCTCAATTTTTTGAGAAATAACCGGCTCCGGAAAAGTAATTTGTTCTAAAATAATCGGATTATTTTCATCGCACAAAGTGTCACCGGTAGTGGTGTTTTTTAATCCAACGGCAGCGCCGATTTCGCCGGCTTTAACTTCGTCAAGCTCTTCTCTTTCGTTGGCATGCATAAGTAAAATTCGGCCGAGGCGCTCTTTGGAATCCTTAGTGGAGTTTAAAACATAAGAGCCCTTGACGAGTTTACCGGAATAAACCCTGAAATAAGTGAGGGAACCAACGTATGGGTCGGTGGCGATCTTAAAAGCTAAAGCGGCAAAGGGCTCGCTTTCTTTGGGCTCTCGGAAAATTTCGGCGCCGGTTTTTGGATCATGACCCATAGTCGGCGGCAAATCAACTGGACTCGGCAAATAATCAACAACGCCGTCAAGCATCAATTGAACGCCTTTATTTTTTAAAGCCGAGCCGCAGAAAACCGGCACTAGTTTGCCGGCTAAAGCAGCATTTCTTAAACTGCTCCTTATTTCATCTGCAGAAATTTGACCACCCCCAAGATAGCGTTCCATTAATTTATCGTCGTTTTCAACAACTCTTTCAATTAAATATTTGCGGGCTTTCGCGGCTTCTTCTCTTAAGTTTTCGGGAATATCTGTAAATTCAACCTTTTCACCGTGTTCGCCCAAGAAATTAACTTTTTTTTCTATAGTTAAATCAATAACACCTTCAAATTTTTCTTCAATGCCAATGGGTAAATTCAGGGGGATAGCGTTTAAAGTAAGGCGTTCGCGAATAGATGCCAAACTCTTTTCAAAAGAAGCCCCCATTCGGTCAAGTTTATTGATGAAGCAAATTCGGGGCACGCCGTATTTGTCGGCTTGATGCCAAACGGTTTCCGACTGCGGTTCTACACCAGCGACACCGTCAAAAACCACTACCGCGCCATCCAAAACCCTAAGCGAACGCTGAACTTCAACGGTAAAATCAATATGGCCGGGAGTGTCTATAATGTTTATGCGGTGTTCGTTTTCCTCACCGCTTAAATAGGTAGGCGTCCAAAATGTTGTCGTGGCCGCCGCCGTAATGGTGATACCTCGCTCACGCTCCTGCTCCATCCAGTCCATAATAGCCGCGCCCTCGTGGACTTCGCCGATTTTATTAGATATGCCGGTGTAAAACAAAACTCGCTCGGAAACCGTGGTCTTTCCGGCATCTATGTGAGCT
>CAZBVM010000008.1:0-21530 GCA_964495505.1 uncultured Candidatus Saccharibacteria bacterium
ATTGTTGATGAAATAAAAGAAAATATGTAAAGTAAAATTATAATATCTAACACCGGTAATCAGTCGCAAACCAATTCCGGACTAATGAAAATCTTAACGGGAGAACATCGTTACGTTAAAATAAAATCCGGCGATATGGTCATATTTTCTTCGTCAGCCGTGCCCGGCAACGAAAGAAGCATTCAAAACATTAAAGACGGCCTCTGCCGTCAGGGAGCGGACGTTTACACTTCCCAACTAATTGACATTCACGCCAGCGGTCACGCGCCCGCCGAAGACCTTAAAATCGTGATAAAACTTATAGGGCCGCAATTCTTGCTGCCCATTCACGGCCATTTTTTCAAACGCGCCGCCAACGCCAAATTGGGAACCGAACTTGGAATAAGCAAAGACCGGTTAATGCTTATGGATAATGGTCAAGTTGCCGAGCTTAGTAAAAATTCTTTTAAAATAACCAAAGAATCCGTGCCGGCTTATTACGTCATGGTTGACGGTTTGGGTGTTGGAGACGTAAGCGAAGTGGTTTTGCGCGACCGAAAATTAATGTCGGCTGATGGAATGTTTGTTATTATCGCCGTTGTTGATAGTCAAACTGGCAAAATTAAAGGCGAACCCGATATTATTTCAAGGGGCTTCATCTATATGAAAGAATCAAAAGAACTTTTGGGACAAACCAGGAAAAAAATAAAAGAAATTATAACCAAAACCGTAATGCCAAAGAGCGAGCTAAATTGGGTTTACACTCGCAATAATTTGCGAGATAAAATCGGCCAGTTTCTCTACTCAAAAACCAAACGCCGCCCGATGATTCTTCCGGTGATTGTTGAAATATAAGATGTTGTCCACAGTAGCTGTTGACATGATTTGTGGGTTTGATATAATGGTAACAAGACTGACAAGTCAGCTATGATCGAGATTGTTCGTGACTCCGAAGAGCTCCCGCAAGGGAGCTTTTCTATTTGCATAAACATTGGTATTATCATCACCGTGGACGAGGGCCGAGTCCGAGCGATTCTCGGGAGCCGTCTTGTCAGTCTGCTCTAGGGGTTTGACTCCCCCTCGGTCCACACCAAAAACCTATCCTTGAAGGATGGTTTTTTGGTTTAAAAATAATCCAGCTTCATTGCTTTGCGCACTTCACCGAGTGTTCGGGAAGCAGTAATTCGCGCTTTTTTGCTTCCATCTTCTAAGATTTTCATTACCGCTTTTGGGTCTTTGGCAAATTCGGCGCGACGTTTTCTTATTGGAGCCAAAAAATTTTCTAAAACTTTTATCAATCGTTTTTTAATGGCGACATCGCCCAAACCGCCTTTTCGATATTGTTTTTTTAATGCCTCAACCATTTTTTGGTCAGGGTCAAAAGCGTCAAGATAAGTAAACACGATATTACCTTCGACTTTCCCCGAATCTGCGACATGAATATGTTTCGGGTCGGTATACATAGCCATAACTTTTTTAGAAACGATATCCGCTGTATCCGACAAATAAATCGCGTTTCCCAAAGATTTGCTCATCTTTGCTTTTCCATCTATTCCCGGCAACCGGCCGGTTTTTGAAACCAATGCCTTCGGCTCAACTAAAATGTTGGAAGCTCGGTTTCCAACATTATAAATTTTATTGAATTTTTTAACAATTTCCACGGTTTGTTCAATCATCGGCAGCTGGTCAACGCCCACCGGCACTAAGTCGGCCTTAAATGCCGCAATATCCGCCGCCTGGCTGACCGGATACGTTAAAAATCCAGCCGGTACGTTTCTGCCAAATCCCTTTTGCTTCATTTCATCTTTAACCGTAGGATTTCTTTCTAAACGAGACAGGGTGACGAGATTTAAAAAATACATCGCCAGTTCCGCCAGTTCGGGAACAAAAGATTGAATAAAAATGGTGGAAATTTTAGGATTTATGCCGACGCTAAGATAATCCAAGGCGACCTCAAAAACATTTTTTCTGATTTTTTCAGGACTATCGGCGTTATCGGTTAAGGCCTGCATGTCAGCAATTACAATATAAGTATTGTACTCGTTTTGAAGTTTCACGCGCGCCTTTAAAGAGCCGACATAATGGCCGAGATGAAGTGGTCCAGTCGGCCGGTCGCCGGTTAAAATGATTTTTTTATTTGACATTTTCATGAAATAACTTTAGTATTATCCCACTTCTTTTACAAAATATCAACATTATGAATGGGGGGCAAAATGCCGCGAAGGTTATATCTGGTAAGGTATGGGGAAACAGACGCTAATTTTTTTAAAATTATTGATGGCCAAGGAATCGGTGTACATCCCGAATACGGCAGTCCTTTAAATCATAGTGGTTCATCGCAAGCTTGTAAGCTCGGTCATGCTTTATCGAAGGTTAAAATCCATCACATTTACATGAGTCCCGCAAGAAGAGCGATTCAAACCGCTAATCAAATATGTCTTTGGACTCATTGCGATAACCTATCGCTTAAAAGATCTGTAGTTAAAGACCTTCTTGAAATAAATTTTGGCATTCTTGAGGGACTAAACGGCCAAAAGGCCAGAGAAAAATATCCAGATTTGTTAAAAATATACCACGAAAAACCATCGCTGGCTTTTTTTCCGGAAGGCGAAAGCGTTGCTGGGGCCTATAGAAGAATTAGTTTCGCTCTTGACGAAATACTCGCCGCCCATATTGCAAATGAAAATATCTTAATTGTAAGCCATGGCGGCGTTATAACATTGATTTTTATTCATATATTCAAGCTTGATTTGGACACAATGTTTCATGCCATAAGACACCACAATTGCGGCCTTTCGATTATTGAATGGGAAAAACCGGATAGCCCCAAGATAATTTGTATAAACGACATAAGCCACTTAACAAACGAATATGCAGAGAGAATTAAAAATCCGACGACCCCATTTTTATCAGGCCAATTAAATCTTTTTTAACCCGGTTTAAAATAATTTCGTCTTTCGCTTCAATATTAAGCCGCAGCAGCGGCTCGGTATTGGAAGGTCGCATGTTAAACCAGAAATCAGAAGTTGTAACCGTTAGCCCATCCAGCCAGTTTATTTCGTAGCCCTCAAAATTTTGGGCTATTTTTTTTATAAAATTTTCCGGCTCTTTAATTTTAAAATTTATTTCCGGCGTAGAAACGTATTTTCCAAATTGAGAAACTAAAGTTGAAAGAGCTTTTTTACCGTTGCTTAAAATATCTAACATTATAAGAAAACTAATAACGCCAGAGTCAGCGTAAAAATTTTTTCTGAAAAAATAATGACCGGATTTTTCCGCGCCAAAAATACCATTTATTTCTTTAAGTCGGCGACTGATAAAAGTGTGCCCTACTCTCTCTCGCACCGCTTCACCGTTATAAATTCGGACAACTTCAGGAACAATTTTACCAATTGTTGCACTGTAGACAACTTTTTCGCCACGGGTTCCTAAAAGAAAATACTTACTGATTAAAGCAGCGACCGTTGACGATAGGATAGATTTGCCGTTTTCATCGACGAAAATAATCCGGTCGCCATCGCTGTCAAAAGCGCAGCCGAAGTGATAATGGCCGACTATTATTTCATTTTTTAAATCAGTTATATTTTTTTCATTGGTCGGATCGGGTTCATGAGCCGGAAAATCTCCGTCGGGACTAAAGTTGAGCGCGGTGTATTCAATCGGCAATTTTTTGAGTATCGCTTCAAGCACCGGACCAACAGCACCATTTGAAGCATCAACCACAACACGCATCGGTCTTATAGTTTCAACATTTATAAAACTTAAAACGTGTTTTAGGTAATCTGTTTTAATATCTTCTATTGTAATTTTTCCCTTTTTTAGGGAAGCAATAATTTCTGGCGCGCCGGAACCCCGACGCCAAAGGGTCGGGGCTCCGACCGGGGCGTCGGAGTTTATTATCGCCTCCAGCTCTTTAACGGGGAAAAACTCAACATTGCTTTTCATTAATTTTAAGCCGTTCCAATCTTTTGGATTATGAGAAGCCGTTATCATAACGGCCGGAATATGAAAATAACCGGAAGCGAAATAAATAACGTCAACCGGAATCAAGCCAATATCCCAAACATTTATTCCCTCATCGGTTACGCCGCTAATAAAAGAGCGACAAATAACAGGCGAGGACAAGCGCGCGTCTTGTCCAACCGCTATTTTTTCCGGCGCGATGGCTTCGCTTTCTTTCAGATAAACGGCGAAAGACCGGCCGATTTTGTATGCTGTTTTTTCATTTAAATCTTGCGGATAAGTTCCCCGAATATCGTAAGCCCTGAAAATTTTAGGATTGACCGAGCCCATATTTATATTATAACGTATAATTACTAATTATGTCTCTAAAAATAGGTATCGTTGGCCTTCCCAACGTCGGCAAATCAACTCTTTTTAAGGCCTTGACCCGCGAAAAAGTTAATATCGCGAATTTCCCTTTTGCCACGATTGACCCGAATGTCGGTGTGGTAAAAGTGCCGGATGAACGGCTTGACAGGTTAGCCGAAATGTCTAAATCAAAAAAAGTTATTCCGGCGGCGGTGGAATTTGTTGATATCGCTGGGCTTGTTAAAGGCGCTCACGAGGGGGCGGGACTCGGCAATCAGTTTTTAGCGCGCATAAGGGAAGTTGACGCCATTGTTGAAGTGACGCGCGCTTTTGAAGACCCTGACATTATCCATGTTGAAGGCAGCGTCAGCCCCCAGCGCGACATTGAAACAATACAATTAGAATTGGCAATGGCCGATTTACAAACCGTAAATAAACATCTGTTAAAAAATGAAAAGGACTTAAAAAACGGCGATAAATGCGCACAGGAAGAAAAAATAATTTTAGAAAAAATTAAATCCGTCCTTGAGGCCGGCGATTTGGCAGTAAAAGCCAATTTACCTGATTCCGAATTAGAAATAATAAGAGACCTACATCTTTTGACTTTAAAACCTTTTATTTTTGTGTTTAATACCGGCAGCGGCGATAAAAAATATCTTAATAATTTAAACCGCAAAATAAGAAATGTTGATTTAAATTTAAAATTAGAAGTTGAAATTTCGGAAATGAAAGAAGCTGATGCCAAGGAGTTTAAAAGCGAATCGCATTTGGACGACTTAATTAAAGCCGCTTATGAACTTTTGGGACTTATCACCTATTTCACCACCGGCGAAGACGAAACCCGCGGCTGGACGATAAAAGCAGGGTGGACGGCTCCCGAAGCAGGCACGGCAATACACACCGATTTTAAAGAAAAATTCATCCGCGCCGAAGTGATAAACTGGCAAAAACTTTTAGAATATGGTTCTTGGGCCAGCGCCCGCGCCAAAGGTATGCTTCGCATTGAAGGCAAAGATTATATCGTTTCTGACGGCGATGTGATTGAATTCAAAATCTGATTTGACAGTCGCCGCTTTGTTGTGATAGGTTGTGAAAAGTGTCGGAAACAGAAAATAAACTTGAATATGAGCTTTCTTATCTTTTGGCGCCCGATGTTGCCGAAGAAAATCTAAATTTGGAAACCGCGCAGATACAAAAAATAATTTCAGAAAATGGCGGAGAATCAGCTGAATCAAACACTCCTAAAAAAAGATGGCTGGCATATCCGGTAAAAAAACAAGCGCAGGCCTATTTTGGCGTCATTTATTTTAATGCGGACAAAGAAAATATTGATGAAATCAAAAAAAACCTTTCTTTTAATAAAAAAGTTTTACGATTCTTAATAATAAATGAACCCCTAAAAAAGCCGGAACCAGTTATTGCAACGCCGTTAAAAGTTCAGTCCGAAAAAACTCCGGAAGCGACCGCGCCGAGTTTTGACCAAAAATTAAAAAGCATATTAAATGGATGAAAGCGAGCAAACGAGCTTTCATGAGTTGCGTAGCAACCCAGGCTTCAATAATTAAATTAAAATTATGAATTTAAATAAAGCGTTTATTTTAGGAAATTTGACCCGCGACCCGGAATTGAGGCAAACTCCAACGGGCCAAAATGTCGCCAGTTTTGGCGTCGCCACCAATCGCATGTGGACCGACACCGCAGGCAACAAACAAACCCAAACCGAATTCCATAACGTGGTTTTATGGGGGCGTCTCGCTGAAATCGCCAATGAGTATCTTAGCAAAGGCCGCCTGGTTTTTATTGAAGGCCGACTTACGACAAGAAGCTGGCAGGACCAGCAGGGACAGAAAAAATACCGGACAGAAATTGTCGCCGAAAATATGCAGCTCGGACCAAGATTTCAATCGGCCGGAAATCCAAACCAGGCGGCAGCTGCCGCCCCTCGCGAAAGCGAACCCGCATCAAATTCTGACAGAGAAACTCTGCCGGAAGTTCAATTAGACGAAGAAATTAAAGTTGAAAATATACCATTCTAATATGAATATCAGAAACGATAAAGTTTGTTATTTTTGCGCTCAAAATATAAAAGCAATTGATTATAAAGACGCCGAACTGCTTCGTAATTTTACCTCGGCTCAAGCAAAAATAATGCCTCGCAAAAGAAGTTATCTTTGCGCCAAACACCAGCGCCATTTGGCAGCTGCCATAAAGCGCGCGCGTTTTATGGCGCTTCTACCTTTTACCTCAAGATAAAACAACTGCTGATTTTTTGATTTCTTGAGTTAATTTTTTAACTAAATCGCCGTTTTCTTTAAGATACTGGCGGCTAGCCTCAACGCCCTGGCCCAATTTTTGGTTTTCATAATTGATCCAGGTTCCTGATTTTGACAAGACATTGTATTTAAGCCCGCAGTTTATTACATCGCCTTCGCGCGAAATTCCCTCGTTATACATAATGTCAAATTCGGCGATTTTAAACGGCGCCGCAACTTTATTTTTTACAACTTTTACCGTTACTCGATTGCCTATAGCGTCATCGCCTTTTTTAATCTGGGCGTTACGGCGAACATCTAAACGAACCGAAGAATAAAATTTCAAAGCCATACCGCCGGGCTGGGTTTCGGGATTGCCAAAAAATACCCCGATTTTCATTCGCAGCTGATTAATAAAAATAACCGCGGTGTTGCTTTTAGCCGCAATGGCGTTAAGTTTTCTAAGCGCTTGAGACATGAGCCGCGCCTGAAGCCCCATGTGCTGGTCGCCCATCTCGCCCTCAATTTCCGCCCTCGGCGTCAAAGCTGCCACCGAATCAACAACAATCACGTCGCAGGCGTTTGAACGCACCAAACTCTCAACAATTTCAAGCGCCTGCTCACCGTTGTCCGGCTGGGAAATCAATAGGTCATTGACCCGAACTCCTATTTTTTTGGCGTATTCAGGGTCCAGGGCGTGTTCGGCATCCACAAAAGCGGCTAAGCCGCCTTTTTTTTGAGCTTCGGCGACAACATGCAGGGCAAGGGTGGTTTTACCGGATGATTCCGGACCGTAAATTTCAATAATCCGCCCACGCGGCATTCCTCCAACTCCGAGCGCTAAATCTAAAGAAAGCGAGCCGGTTGAAATGACGTCAACGTCAACTTTAGGAACTTCGCCGAGTTTCATTATTGAACCGTCGCCAAAACGCTCCCTTAAGGTTTTTACGGTGTCATCTAAAGTTTTGGATTTATCGCTTTTTATCTCTTTTGTTTGTTTAGACATATATTTATTAAAATTTCTAATTTCTAATTTCTAATTTTTATTAAATTTATAATTAATTCATTGAAAATTCAATGAAAATTGTAAATTGATAATTGAAAATTACTATGGTGTTTCTCTAAAAATTTGTCTGATTATTTTTGTAACTTTGCCGAAATTATTTATGGCCCGAATTTCTATAATGTTTAGTCCAGCCGCTAATTTAACGTTTTTTTCAAAACTACCATTAGAATCAACATACGTGTTCTCTCCGTTAATTGTCAAGTCAATTCCATTATTGGTTTTTCCGTTTACTAAAATACTTTCCTCTTTAGTAATCACATCTTCGCTTGGTTTTATTACTAAACTTGGCGGCCCTATCAAAAAATTGAACTGATACCAAAGATAACCAAAAAGAAGCACCAGAGCAAGCGTGCCAGCAAAAACCATAAATTTACTTTGTGTCAGAATAAAAAATGAATAACTTGGGTAAGCTGGCGCAAGCGGTATAGTTGAGGCCCCTAATTCAAACTTATTTTTATACATTTTCATAATTTCGTCTTTATCGATATCTAAAAATTTTGATAATCTTTTTAAAATGCCGTCGCGATAAACTGACGGCGGTAATTTTTCAAATTGCCCCGCTTCCATTGCTTCCAAATGATAAAGCTGAATTTTAGTTAGTTCGCTGAGTTTTTCCAAACTAAAATTTTTGCTTTGCCTCCTTTCTTTTAAAAGTTCGGAAAGGTTTTGCTCGTTTTTATTGGGATTCATTGGTTTTATCATGGTTAAATTTATCCAAATAAACCTCTCGCGGTTTGGCGCCGTCGCCAGGACCGATTAATCCATATTCCTCCATAATATCTAAAAGCCGGGCTGCCCTAGCATATCCTACGCTAAGCCGCCTTTGAAGAAGTGAAGCCGACGCTTTTTTGGCCTGAAAAACGACAGCTCTGGCTTCAGCTAACAATTCATCTTCCTCTCCGCTAACTGGCAGATCAAACCTGTTTGAATTTGAAAAGTCGGGTTCTGGAGAAAAAATTGCCGGTTCTTCAACTTCACCACTTTCTCTAGTTGGGTTCTTTTCCGCAATATAATCAACCACTCTTTTAATTTCACGCTCCAAAATATAAACTCCCTGAAGCCGTCGCGGCTTACTGGAATCGCCGGGCATATACAGCATGTCACCGTTTCCTAAAAGTTTTTCCGCTCCTGCCATATCAATTATTGTGCGCGAATCAACTTGAGACGGAACCTGAAGCGCTATGCGGCTTGTGATATTAGCTTTAATCAAACCGGTCAAAACCTCCACCGATGGCCTTTGAGTAGAAACGATAAGATGAATTCCAACAGCTCGCGCCATCTGCGCCAAACGGATAATTGTTCCTTCAACTTCTCTACCAAAAGCCGCCATAAGATCAGCCAATTCATCAATAATAATTACAAGATAGGGCATAAAAGAGTTTTCCCGCTGTTTTTTAAAAACAATATTATTAAAACTTGAAATATCTCTGGCGTTAAACTCTGAAAGAACTTCGTAACGGCGTTCCATCTCAGAAACTGCCCAACGCAAAGCGTTGATTGATTTTTTCCCATCGCTTAAAACCGGGGTTAAAAGATGGGGCAGGTCGCGATAATACGCCAGTTCAACCCTCTTGGGATCAATAAGTATAAACTTCAATTGCTCCGGGCCGTTCCGCCAAATAAGTGAAGTAATTATGCTGTGAATGGAAACGGACTTGCCAGAACCGGTGGCTCCGGCAATAAGAAGATGTGGCATTTTTGAAAGATCGGCAAAAACCGGCGCGCCAGAAACATCGCGGCCTAAAGCAAACGTTAAAGCGCCGGATTTATTAAAATCATCCAAATCAAGCAAACTGCCAAGCCGCACTAATGCGATTGATTTATTGGGTACCTCAATACCAACCAAAGCTTTGCCTGGTATTGGCGCTTCAATTCTTAAAGGATGGGCCGCCAAAGCCAGCGCTAAATCGTTGTGAAGAGTAACAATTTTACTAATTTTCACGCCCTGAGCCGGTCTTAACGTATATTGAGTAACGGTTGGACCGATGTTTACTTCTCCCATTTCAACGTCAATGCCAAAATTTTGAAGCGTTCGTCTGATGATATTAGCGTTGGCTTTGATATCGCCCGACATCGGCCGGCTCTCAACTCGTTCCAATAAATCTATTACCGGCGAATTATACGCGCCGCTTTTCTCCCTGCGGGAGATGTCCCGTAGGGACATAAATTTTTTAGCTTCTTCTTCGCTTTCCCAAATCTCGCTTTGCGGGGGAAAAGACGGTTTGCCTATTTCCGACGCCACTTCCCGTTTTTCTTCTTTTGCCCCGCCCTGCGGGGCTTGATTAACAATCACCGGTTCTTCAGCCGCTGTGCTTTTTTCCTCTTTCTCATCATCCTCGTCTTTTCCTATTTTGAGCGGAATGTTTAAAGCCATTACCAATGAAATAAAAATAAAAGAAACTAAAAGCACCAAAGAAGCCCAGAAACCGAATATTTTATTTAAAGATGCCGCTATGGCATAGCCAACCAAGCCGGCATAGTTATTTTCTGAGTAAAGTTCTAAAATCCCGAGTATTGAAACGAAAAGCAGGAACGCGCCAAAGATGGTCGCAAAATATAAATGCTCTCGGCGCGATTTTAAGAATTCATAAGTCATTAACAAAAAAATGACCGGCAAAATAAAATAGCCCCAGCCGAATAAATAACCAAAAGATTTCAATGTCAATTCGCCGAAAGGCCCGGCTTTATGCCAAATGCTTAAAAGTATGATGACAGCAAAACTAAAAAAAAGAATGGCTAAAATGGCTTTTTTAGTTTGCTCGTCCAAATCAAAAAGCGGTTTTTTTACCGCCACCGCGGCGAGTTTTTCTTTTAACTTCTTTTTCTTTGCCATAAATTTATTCTAAAATAAAATCCCGCCGAAAGCAATAGCTTAAAGCGGGATAAATATTATTTTTAATTTTTTATTTTTCGGATTTTGTATCGTTAATATGCCCCGAAACGTCTTCAATAGAAAGCCCTTGGCTAGCCAAAAGCTTAATATTAAAATCTCTGTCAGACATTAAAAATTCTACACATTCTCTAAGTCCTAAAACTTCAAGAAAAGAAATTAGCGCGTCAAGATCTTTTGGAAAACAGTATCCGCCAAATCCGCGGTAACCGCCGTGGTTAACATCTAAATGGGAATCGCCGATTCTGAAATCCGCCGCCATTCCTTTGCGGACATTTTCATAGTCAACTCCCAATTTTTCGCAAAGCATACTTAATAGATTCGCGAAATTCACTTTTCTTGCGAAATGAATGTTGCCTCCGTATTTGATAATTTCAGCTTCGGTGGCAGTAATCCTGATTTGCTTATAAGTTGAGAGTCCCCAAGGCGACATAAACGGCGCTTTTGGCAAGATTGAAAGCACAAGGTGGGCTGCGTCAATACTTTGCGCGGTAAAACCGACGATTTGTCGGTCCGGCTTTGTAAAATCCTCCCAGGCCTTTTTTTCCGTTAAAAATTCGGGATTAAACAGCATTTTACATCGAGAAGTAAGTTTTTGAAGAAATTCGGTTGTACCGGGAGGCACCGTTGATTTAATCACTATGATTTTAGAATAGTATTTATTAATACTATTAAAAGCGCGGTTTACCTCTGATAAATCGCAGCCGCCATCAGAGCCGCGGGGCGTTGGCACGGCAATAAAAATAATATTGGCCGTATTGATATTGTCAAAATAACCCTTTTTATAATCTATGTCATATAAAAACAAATCTTCGCCTCTTTTATAGCCGTTTTCCTCAAACCAGCGCTTTAGTGGAGTGCCGACCATTCCGACGCCGATTATTCCGATTTTCCATTCCTTCATTCCCCAGCCCCTGTTTGGTATAAAATTATCAAAAAACTTTATGGTATATATACCTGAAACTCTTTTAAAAGGCAAGTGATTTCAAATTTTAATAAAAACCATCAAGATAAAATATCTACAATAATTTAATAAATTCTTCAATGGTAAGGGCAGATTGTTTAATAATAGATTTTAGAGTTTTTGGAGTTAAATCTTTGCGATGAAACGGAATTGTAATTCTCAAATTTTTCTTATCCAAATGCCGCAGTTGAATATGACTGCCGGATTGGTGAAATTCATAAAACCGAGCCTTCTTCAAAGCTCGGATTACTAAAGATGACGGGATGCGAGGAAGTTTAGGCACAAATTTACATTGTGATATTAACTTTTTCTCTGATTCTTGCTGGCAAATTACTGAAAGATAACGCTTTTTCTTTTAAAATTGCTTCTAAATAGCACCGAATGGCATCTTTTGCCATTTCTCTTGAGTGTTTTAAATTATCACCCTCGGTTACAAGACCAGGAAGTTTTGGAACGGTAATGGTATACCCAGCTCCATTAGACTCAAATATCGCATCATATTCGTAAATTTTTTCTTTATGCTTTTTCATTAATTTAATTATACTAAAACAAAAGTGTCGAGTCAAATAGTTAGGCGAGACCTTGTATACATAATGACAAAAAAATAGTTTGGCCTTTTTTAAAACGCGATATTTCTAAGTTCTACCGAGCTTTGCCAAACATATCCGCGTTGTTCCAGCAATTTTCTCTGATAAGAAATGTGTGCCGCGCCGAATTTAATTCCGACAATGCGTGGATTCTTTTCCTGAATAATTTTATCAAAACGTTCCATTAATATTTCGTCACGGGGCTTCCCTATCGCATCAAGCATTAAATTGACCATGGTTTGATCAGACCAAAAAAAATAAAACCATCGCCAAAATCTTTTTTAGTAAATCGTTCTTCCTCAATACTTTTTACGGCTCTTTTGACGAACTCAACAACTTCTTTTTTACGGTCCGACGTCAAGCGAATAAGATCTTTCTGGCGTTCGGCCAAGAACTGTTGCAGTTTTTCGTCATTTTTAAGTCGAGCAAAGAATTCGGCGTCCCCGGACTCCCATCCCGGTTTAGAGTAATCAAATGCGCTGCCTTCACCAACTAACTTCAGGTATTTTTTGAATCTCATCCGTAGTTTCTTCTTGGTCTAGCGGCAAACCTTCATATAAAACCGCTTCCGCCTCTTCAAGAATTTTTGCAACTGCTTCGAAATACTCCTTATCACCACCATGATTCATTCCGACAAAGACAACTCGTCGTTTCGTCTCGGGGTGCTCGTAGTAATGCGCATATGTATAAATTCCGTCCTGTTTTACAACAAATTCTCCCCAGAACAAACTATCTTGTTTACCCATTGAGCAAGCCCCGAAAAGTAATGAGAAAACGCCGATTATTCCGATTTTCCATTCCTTCATCCCCCAGCCCCTGTTTGGTATAAAATTATCAAAAAACTTTATGGTATATATACCTGAAACTCTTTTAAAAGGCAAGTGATTTCAAACCTGAAACAGTTGCGCGACCGGTAACGTTATGTTATTTATAAAGCAAATATACGGCACATTAACATATACCAAAGAGGCGCCCGATGAAAAAAATCACTTTTTCGGTGATAAAGGCGGATGTCGGCTCTATCGGCGGGCATACAAAACCGTCAACTCGGATGCTTTTATCGGCAAAAAAATGGATTGATTACGCGATACAAAAAAATCTTCTCATTGACGGCATGGTTACTCACACCGGCGACGATATTGCGCTTATTATGAGCCATAGCTTGGGAGTTGGAGCCGATGAAATCCATCAGTTCGCTTGGGATTGTTTTATTCAAGCAACGGAATTGGCGTCGCATGACGGATTATACGGCGCGGGACAGGATTTGCTCGTTGACGCTCCTTCAGGAAATATCCGAGGTGCCGGTCCAGGGGTGGCGGAAATTGAATTTGTTCGCGACTCTGAAAATAAAAACCGGCCGGCGGAAGCTTTGCTCGTATTCGCGGCCGATAAATGCGGACCGGGAGCGTACAACTATCCACTTTACTCGGTTTTTTGCAACCCGATGCACGATGGCGGATTGCTTTTAAACCCAAAGATGAGAAAGGGTTTTATTTTTACCACTATTGACATGGATGCCAGCGGTGGCGACAAAATCATTCGCCTTGAGGCACCGGAACGGATATGGGACATCGCAATCCTGCTGCAAAATCCCGACAGATTCGCAATTGAATCTATAGAGTCGCGATACGCGCCGGAAGAGCGAATTGTTTCCGTTTCAGCAACGCGGCTTCATAATATTGCCGGAAAATACACCGGTAAAGACGATCCGGTGGCGATTGTGCGCACCCAGGGAATGTTTCCAGCGCCGGAAGAAGTTATAGAACCGTATATGCTCGGCCACTACGTTACCGGCGACGCGCGCGGCTCGCACGTAATGCCGATTATGCCCGTTGCCATTAATACCGCGGTGGCCGGTCCGTATTGCCTTCCGATTGTGTCCTGCCTTGCATTTTCAATGGATAATGACGGAAAATTTACTTCCGAATATGTTGATATTTTTGGCGACAGCGCTTGGGACGCGACGCGGATTAAGGTCCAGCAAAAAGCCGATGAATGGCGGCGGCAGGGATTTATCGGGCCGACAATGGCATCTCACGCCGAATTGGCTTACACCGGCATTGTCGACGCACTAAAAGCGCTTGACAGCGAGTTTATATTAAGAAAATAAATTACGGAGCTCTCCGTTTTTTTATTGAAATAAAAAAACCGCAGGTAAACAAAACATTAAAATTAACGCGCAATTTGCCGATCGGCGCGGAGTGCGTTAATTTACCATATAAAATTCCCCGGGATGACTTATGCAGTCGGTATTTGTATAATAAATTAGCTATAGCTAATTTATTATAATTTTTGACTTTTTATTTTCGTTGTTTTCGGAATATCCGAACGATCGTTACTGATTTACGAAATTTGAAAAATAAATCCCACACATAACTTCAACAATTTAATTCTTCGCAAAGCGAGTTGAAGTTATGTGTGGGATAAAAAAACCGCTGGATGAATCCAGACGGGTTAATATGTATTTAAACTTTATTCTTTCTCCACGTATATTTCATGATATTGCCTAAAAGTACCACTATCGCCGACAACCTTCCAGTTGGTACCGTTAACTTTAACTTTATCCCCGATTTTTAAATTCTCAGTAGTTTCTCCAATAAGAGCATCGCCAAAATCGGTAAATAGATAATGCTTCTTGACTCCGTTCACTGGCAACCTCCATGGATGAAGTAAGGAACTATTTTCACACTTTGATTTTTTATTTTTCCAGATTGTAAATATGCCAACAATCAATAAAATTACAAAGAAGGCTAAGGCAAACCACTCTCCAATTTTGTATTTAGATGCTACCATAGACATTAAAATAATCATTACAGCGGGGGAATATGAAAGAAGTGTGCCTATATTTACACTAAAAATTTGAAAACGAAAAGTCATCGCTGATGCAATACCAATTGCCAAAGAAAGAGCTATCCAACCCATAAGTATTATCCTAGACATTATTTCAAAATGCTTGCCGTAAAGAAATAGAGCACTAATATAAACAAAAGGTGTAAGAATAAGACATATGCTAGTAAGAAATCGTGATTTACGTATGGACATAGTATACCAACTCCTTTTTTTCGATTTTTAAACAACATAATAATTAATCTAACCATAATTTTTCTTACTTATCAAATCAATAGGAGGTTCGTGGCAACTGGATCATCACTAAAAACGTTTAAACAATATTGTGCCAATTCTTTTAGATACGGCGCATCTGAAACTGGGAGCTCAAATTCTTTTTCTTTGAAAGGATCCATGATTTCCCTCCTCAGGTTTTGTAAAATTATGATAACATGTAAATATTATGTTGTCAAATCTGCAGGGGCTCGTGGAGGATGTTAGAACCAAGATTTGGTTTAAAGATGGAGAATTTTATATCCCTGAATTGGTGCCGATAGGTTAAATGACTTTCACCCCACCCCGTTATTCACTATTGTTTGACAAAATAATTATTTTGGTGATACTTTTAGATAAATTATCTCAAGTCCCTTAACTTAAAAGGAGAGACGAAGTGGTTGAAATGAAACGATTGGTTTTTGGCGAAGGTCTGATGACCCCTTCTTTAGATGGAAGTAAAAGATTTACTGTCAGAAAATACCGTGAAGGCGCTCATGATTTTTCGAAAGACGAAATTGTCATCGGAGAATTCAAAGATGGACTAAACATTCTTTTAAACATTGTCAATGACACAAAGAAAGATACTTTCCGGAATTTAAACGGGTTTTCTTTTGCAAGGGCTCGTGAAACCTGCTTGAAAGATTCAATCTTTTAACTTAACACCAAGTTTTTTAGCAATTTCTTAGAGCCATTTTTCATGGCAATCAACTTTGTGAAATCATATAATCTGGGATAAAAAAAGACGCTTGGCGAACCAAGCGTCAACAAATAATTCCTACTAATTAAGTATTTTTCGAAAGGGTTTGGACATCGCGTATAATCAATTCCAATTTTTTAACATAACAATCTTTACAATATCCATCTTTATAGGGCGGATTTGGAATCATAATTCCGCATGGCTCCTCCCAAAGTATCTGACCGCAGGTACCCTTGCATTGGTTATCCATTCTGATGCTCCCTTGTCTTTAATTGAAAAATAACAAATTATTATATTTGTTATAATACTACATATAAAATTATGTGTCAACATTTGCAGGAGCGCCAGGATTCGCCACGCAACTGCGTGGTTGGAGACCATTGTAAATTGCACGGGTGCCAGGATTCGAACCTGGAAAAGCAGTTTTGGAGACTGCTGTGATACCATTTCACCACACCCGTATAAACTATAAATTCTTTTCTTTAATTAATTTTGTTAATAAACTTCTAGCTTGCCCGCCGCCTTTAAAATATCTTTCTCTATTTTGTGCTTCTTTTTTTGTATTAAAAATTTCTTTATATATCAATTTAAGCGGCCGTCGATTTCTTGTAGATTTTACCAACCCTTGATTGTTAGGGAATCGCCCAGCAGCTGCGGGGTTGGCCCCGCAACGGCGGGGTACCACTAAACTAAGCCCCCGATTTCTTGCCTTCTTTATGAATTGTGTGCTTGCGGCACCAACGGCAGAATTTTTTAAATTCCAATTTTCTTTCAACAAGTTTTTTATTTTTCTGAGTATGGTAGTTAACACGCTTGCAATCGCTACACACTAATTTTGTTACTTTTTCTTGAGCTTTCATGTTTTTTTAGTATTTAGTATTTAGTATTTAGGAAAAGCCGGAGGCGAGATTCGAACTCGCGACTTGCTGTTTACCGCGCCCGACACGCCTTGAGCCAGCAGAGGGATTTGAACCCCCGACCTTCGCTTTACAAAAGCGTTGCTCTGCCGCTGAGCTATGCTGGCGTGTCAAGGCGGGCGGGCAAAACAGCTACTCTACCGCTGAGTTACTCCGGCAAAACAGCTGCTCCCCGCCCGCATCGCTACGCGAGCAAGCTCGCTTGCGAAGCGTTGCGGGCGCGGTGCCGCTGAGCTATGCTGGCATTGAGCTGCTCCGACAAAAGCTTAGATTTTTATTTTAGAACAAATATGGTATTATTTCAATAATAAAGAAAAGTAAGATCTTTAAATTTTAAATAAGGAGAAGAGGCATGCCTCACCCCAAACTAGGGAAAACAGGCTGGTTTCTTGGCGGTGGCGGATGCCTTCTTGGACCCCACCAAGCTTATGATATTACCGAATGCTTTAAAGAGCTTCCTCCGGATATTATTCTTGCAGAATCAGTGGGAGGATATAATTCAATTGATCCCGAGAACGCTTTTTTGATCTGGAAAAAATATTTTTTCTCCGCTTCAAAAATTTATAGCGTTGATCCAGAACTTTATAAAAAGCTGATAGCGCCACTTCTTGAATTCATACCTCATCTGCCACGCTGGCATGACTACAAAAATACGAGAGGGCTTTATTATGACTGTAAATTACAGTTATATCATTTAATACAAATTATTCTTCTTCCTTTGCGGCTTATCAAAACAATATCCAAACTGATTACTCAAGGAAATGGCGAAACTTCTCCTATCGAAAAATTTTTGGCTTCTTCCACTTTAAAGGAAACTTTGGCTCTTGCGCACGAGCGAGAGCTAGATAATCTGCAGGCGCTGTTTGATATTACGCCGCTTATCAGGACCATCAGAGAAATCACCGATCACGAAAAAATGCTAAATCCACCGTTTAATAGAATAATCCTTGCAAGTCAGGGCGAGGAACTTCATTTTTTTGCCTGCTATCCTGAACCAGGGCTTTGCGAAAAATATCCATCCCGTTTTCATATTACTGCCACTTGGGAAGAATTGGAGTTTGCGCTTCGCGCGACATCTGCTTTGCCGCCATTTTTTCCCGGAGTTAAGCAGGATGGAAAAATATTCAGCGATCCTGGTTCGTTAAATCCCTTTCCGGTAGAGTATCTTTTTGACGCGGGATGCGACACTGTGTTTGCCTTTGTTAAAGACACTGATAGCCCGATACCGGAAAGAAATATCTACGAAAGAACTTTAGCGGATATGGAAAAACCATCGCGCCAAAATTTTAGAACTCTTCTCAAACAAGCGGAAAGACGGGCACAATTTGAAGAAAAAAAGCTCTATGTTATCGCCCAGCAACCTCCCCATCCGGATCTTCGCCTCTTAGCGACTTCTCCGGCCGCAATCGATTACGCGAGCCAGGTTGAAAAAAAAGCTATGCAGAAATTTTTGAAAACGCTCCAGTTATAACGGAGCGTCTTTAAATTTTAAAGAAAACAATTTGGAAACGCCATCGTCGTCCATTGTAACGCCGTAAAGAATTTTAGCGGCCTCCATGGTAGCGCGATTATGGGTAATCAAAATAAATTGGGTATATTTCGCCAGATCTTCCAAAACCTTGGCAAAACGCGCGGCGTTAACTTCGTCAAGCGCTGCGTCAATTTCATCTAAAACCAAAAACGGCGGTTTATTCGCTGAAACAATGGCGAAAAGAAGCGCGATGGAAACAAGCGACCGTTCGCCGCCAGAAAGTAAATTAAGATCCTTAATCCGCTTTTGCGGTATGTTAATACTTATAGAAACCCCCTTTTCTTCCCCCTTATCAGGGGGATTCTTCCTCCCTCCCTGATAAGGGAGGGCTGGGGTGGGTTCGTCTTCCCGATTACTAAGCGCCAATCTCGCTGATCCGCCGCCAAACATCAGCCGGAAGTAGTTGTGAAATTCTTCGTTAATCCGCGTTATTCCATCTTTAAAATCATTGTTAATTCTAAAAGTTAAATCTCCGATTAAATTTTTAAGAGATTCTGTGGCCTGATTTAAATCGCCGGTTTCTCTTGTTAAAAATTCGTAGCGCTTATTGGTTTCTTCGTATTCTTTCATAATTTCTTCATCAATATTGCCGATATCTGAGATTTCTCGCCTTAATCTCATTATTTTATTTTGAAGTTCCATTAATGTTGGAAACTCGGCCTGCCCGCCAATCGCTGACGCTCCAGGCGTCTGCAGGCGGGTTTCCAACGCGGTTTCTAACATAATGGGTTCAACTGCGGCAAAAGCAGCGGCAAATTCTTCATAATTTTTCCCCGAACCCCACATCTCCGATTTAATACTTGCTTCTCTTAATTTGATTTTTTCATCTTCCAAATCAAATTCGCTTACGGCTTCCTGGGCTGAAAAATATTCCCGCCGCGCAAGTTCTAGTTCTTTCTGGAGATTTAAGTAATCCGCCCGCCAATTATTTTCTTCAAAGCGAATCTTTGCCACGGCTGACTGGACCTGTTTTTCACGATTTTCAAGTTGTTCCAATTTTATTTTAAACTCCTGCATATCTTTTTCATGGGGATTTTTATCGGCCGTCTTTAAATCGGTTAAGTTCACTGAAGCCAAAATTTTATCGGTTTCACTTTTGGCTAAATAATTGCCAATCATCGCAGTTTCGTCGGCTAGGATTTTAACCGTTTCTCTAAGCTCACCGATACTGCCTAATCCTAAAATAGCATTTAAGCGTTTTGCCCAATATTTTATTTTTATCGCTAAAACCGCTTCAATGGTTTTAGTATTTTTATCGCTCATCTTTTTAGTGCGTTCAGCAAGGCCTTCAAGCCGGCCGATTTCACGCATTATATTTTGCCGCTCCATATTTAACTGACCCAAATCCGCCTCTATTTGCTTGGTTGTGCTGCCGGTTTGCGAAATCCCGGCCATTTTACCTTCAAACAAAATTTCTTTGGTTTCAAAATTTTCGCGCGCGAGGGCGATTTTTGATTTCAAAACCTCCTTGGTTTTTTTATTTTTATTTTTATCGTTTAAAATTTCAAAAACTTTCGCTTTGAAAAATTCATTTTCAAAATTATTTAAATCGCTTACTAAAAACTCTCGTTTTTTAAATTTCTCAACCTGCCGCTTTAAAGAGCGAAGGTGGGGAAAAATTTCATTTAAGAGACCTTGGGTTTTTACAAGATTGGCACCGGTTTCTGTTAATTTAGTTTCTGTCTCGGATTTTTTAAGCTGAAATTCGCGAAGTCCTAGGGCCTCTTCCAAAATGCCGCGGCGTTCCTCCGGATTGACTTTTAAAATCTCGTCTGATGAACCCTGGTTAACTATTGAGGTTCCACGCAGACCAAGTTTGGAACGCGCCAAAAGCTCGGCAATGTCTTTAAGCCGGACAACGCTTCCATTTAAATAATATTCATTTACGCCGTCGCGATACACTTTACGGCCAACAATCACTTCTTCAAAATCGATTGGGAAAAAGCTGTCTTTATTGTCAAAATATAAATTAACGCTGGCTTTTCCTTGAGCTGATTTAGTAGCAGAACCGGCCCAAATTAAATCGGCGCCGGATTTTGAGCGCAAATTTTTAAAACTTTGCTCTCCCAAAACCCACCTGACGGCGTCAATTACATTGGATTTTCCAGAACCATTTGGCCCAACGATGGCGCTGATAGCAGTCGGAAATTCCAAGTCGGTTTTGTGAGCGAAAGATTTGAAACCTGAAATTTCTAATTTTTTTAACCTCATGGTATGGTGAAACTATAGCACATTTCAAAGCTATTTGACATATTGAAATGAGGCGAATATGAAGAAACTGTGGGAAAGAATAAGAAAATACTTAACCAAGCTTAAAGAGCTTAGTTTATACGATCGGGAGTTCATCAAAAACCAAAACCAATGTCGCTTTCCCGGCTGCACTGATTTCGGTACTTTTATTTATATTTGCCGTTACGGCAAGCCGTGTTTTTGCGATTATCATAGCAGAGAAAAAAGTCCTTGGACACGGTCGTATATTGATAAGCGCGAATGGCAACACAAAACTATCACCAGATCAATAACATCGCCGCTACTATAAACCCCGCATTACGCTGCGGGGTCTTTTTTGTCTACCAGTTTTTAGTCTTTAACGCACTTTCGGCTGCTTTTTGCTGGGCTTCATTTTTAGAAAGCCCCTCGCCCCTGGCAACTAATTCCTTTTCCAAATAAACTCCAATTATGAATTTTTTGGCATGATCGGGACCGCTTTCTTCAAGCACTTCATAAGTAGGCGTAATGCTTACCCTTTCCTGCGCCGCTTCCTGAAACAAGCTTTTAGCGTCGCGCCATAATTTATTTTTTATAATATCGCCAAGCTCCGGAATTAAAAACTTCAAAATAAAATCCTTGGCCGGTTGATATTCGCCATCAAGATAAACTGCGCCGATAAAGGACTCAAAGGTATTGGCTAAAATATATTGCCGGCCGCGGCCGGTTTCTTTGGCTTCACCTTTTGATAAATATAAATAACCATTAAAATTCAATCGTTCGGCGATTTTAGCAAGCATTTGGGTGTTAACTAAGGCCGCTCTTAAATTGGTCATTTCGCCTTCGGCCAAATCCGGATAATTTTTATAAAGATACTCGGTAATGGTAAGTTCCAAAACCGCGTCGCCTAAAAATTCTAGCCGTTCATTATGGCCCAGTTCAAAGGCCGGATTCTCATTTAAATACGAACGATGAACAGATCGGAAGAGCGTCGTGTAGGGAAAGAGTGTGGAAGGATGTGTAGAT